>CAMCFB010000001.1 GCA_945874125.1 Verrucomicrobia subdivision 6 bacterium
TCCTCCGGATGGTAAAATAGCCCCACCTCTCGCGCCCGCACCTCCACCTCCTCTAAAAACTTTTTTCGGGTGGCGTCGAACTCTAAGTCGAGCGTCCCCGCCTCCTCCAACCAAAGCCGACTGACCGATGTCCGATAATCCTCATACACCGCCTTCGCTTTTCCAGACTCCTCCTGCAAAACCCCCTCCACCATGCGCACCTTCTCCGAAGTGCCCGCCGCATCCGCCTTGGCCAAAACCAAAGTCCTTTCCAACTCCCGAATCTGGGGGCGGATGGGCGCTAACCTTCTTCCGTAATCCCGCCGCAACCCCGCCAACCGCTCCGAAAAGTCGTAGAGAACCAAAACCTCCGGCCGATCGCCTAGCCGGATCTCATCTAAACTCACTTTTACTCGTACCACCGTTTTTCTCCACTCCACCCACACCCCATACAGCACCAGCCCCACCACCACCGCCCCGATCCATCCCCACACTTTCCGATTCCAACCCCGCATCGACTGCAATAGACCCGACCCCAGATCTTGCACAATCCGACCTGCCCCCACCCTTCGCTCCTCCACCGCCGCGGCCGCCTCTACCCCTGGCTTGGCCGCTGGAACCGCCGTAATTACCCGGCGCCTTTCCCTCGGCTTATTTTCCTCAATCGGCCGGATCTTGAGCCTTAGCTTCGGCTGGGGCCCTTTCCCCTCCCCCTCAGGCGACGACGGGTTCTTCTCTTCCGCCATCCTAACGCTCTTCGGGGTAGCTGCCCAGAATTCGCAAATCTTGGGTCTTCTTTTCTAACTGCAAAAGTGCCCGGCGAAAATCAACCCGGTCGACGTGACCCCGCACATCCACAAAAAAGACGTACTCCCACGGCTTCCCTGGGGCCGGACGAGATTCCACTTTTAACAAATTTAACCCCTTCGACGCCAGCACCCCCAGAGCCTGGTGCAGGGCCCCCGCCCGATGAGGCAAAGTGAAGAGCAGACTCGTTTTGTCCTTCCCCGTGGCGCGAGCCCCCTCATGCCCTAACAAATAAAACCGGGTGCAGTTTCCCGGACGGTCTTGCACGTCTCTCTGCCGGACTTGCAGCCGGTAGATCTGCGCTGCCCAAGAACTGGCCAAGGCCGCCGCCCCTTTTTCCACCGAAGCCCTCCGCGCCCCCTCCGCCGTGCTGGCCACCTCGACCAACTTCGTTTCACTCAAGTTCATTGCCAACCAGTGCCGGCACTGCGCCAAGGCTTGCGGATGACTGTAGAGAACTCGGATCGGCCCACTCTTCGTCTTGCTCAATAAAGCGTGCCGAATCGGCAGATAAATCTCCCCGCAAATCGTCACCGTCGATGTGATCAATGCCTCTTGGGTGGCGCCCACCGCTCCTTCGGTCGAATTCTCGATCGGTACCACGCCCGCTTCCACCTCCCCCCGGTCCACCGCCGAAAAGATCTCGGCCATCGTCGGGCAAGGCACCAGTTCCGTTCCTACCCCAAACCGCTCCCGCGCCGCCTGATGGCAGTAGGAAGCCTCCGGCCCGAGGTAGGCCACCCGCGTTCCCCCTTGCGATTGCCGACCTGTCGCCAAAATTTCTCGATAGATCGCCTTCAGGCTCTCTGCCTCCATCTTTCCTTGCAGCTTGGCGGTTAATCGACGAAGCAGCTCCGCCTCCCGCGCGGGCGCGAAAACCGGCTGCCCACTGCTCCTCTTTTGCCGCCCAATCTCCCCCGCGATCACACTCCTCTGCTCCAGCAGACGGACGAGTTGATCGTCCAGTTGGTCAACTTTGCGGCGAAGTCTCGACAGCTTCATGCAGTAGCTCCTTTTGTTGGGGACCCGACGGATCGACCGGGGCGGGTAACTTCACTCTTCGCAACTCTTCCGAATTGGGCAACTCCTCCAAATCCCGCAGCCCGAAATGTTCCAAGAAGAGGGGCGTGGTCGAATATAAAATCGGCCGCCCAGGCGCATCGCTCCGCCCCGAAATTCGGATCACCCCCCTCTCGACCAAGGTGTCCAAGGTCCCACTACAATCCACCCCCCGCACCGCCTCGATCTCCGCCCGCGAAATCGGTTGCCGATACGCAATCACGGCCATGGTCTCCAGCGCCGGAGGACTCAAACGGGGCGGACGCACCACCCCCTTCAACTTGGCCACCCAACCGGAAAGGTCGGGAGCGGTTCCAATCCGAAATCCCCCCGCCACCTCCCGCAAAATCAGCCCGCGCGGAGCCAATCTTTCCGCCAAGTGGGTCAACTCCTCCCGCACCTCGGCCTCTTTGACCTCCGGCCATCCCTGACCCCCCTCCGGTCCATCCCGTAAAATCGTCGCCAGACGCGAAGGCTCCATCGGCTCCGTCGCCGCAAATAAAAGCGCCTCTAAAACTCGTGCCCATTCCATAGTTCGTATCCGTTAAACTGCGGAATCTCCACTCCGTTGGCCAGTTCCTTCCACCGCCGGGGCCTCCTCCGCGGGCACTCCGAGAATCCCATCCGGCGTTCGACGAATTCGGATCGGCTTCAGGGGCCCCTCTTGCACCGCCGAGAGTTGCCGGAGTCGAATCAACTCCAAAAGCGCCAAAAAAGTCACCACCACTTCGCCCCGCGAAGAAACGGTGCGAAATAGCTCCTCAAAAAAGACCTCCTCGCCGGGCACCACTCGGTCCAAGAGAAACTCGATCTTCTGCCCTACGGTGAACTGCTCGTCTTCAAACTTACCCACCTTCGAGCGCTCCTCGACCGAGCGCAGAACTTTCTGAAACGCCCAGACCAGATCAAACATCGAGACTTGGCCCGGCCCCTGCATCGCCTGATTCACCACCACCCGCTCTGGGATTCGTCCAAAGATGCGCGAATGCAACGCCTCCCGATCCCCCAACTGCCCCGCGGCCTCCTTGAACTTTCGGTATTCGATCAGTTGTCGGATCAGCTCCCACTTCGGATCCTCATCCTCCACCTCCTCGGGCGGGCGATCCTGCACCGGCAGTAGGGTGCGACTTTTCAAATAAATTAGCGTGGCCGCCATGACCAAAAACTCACCCGCCACCGCCAGATTCTCCTCCCGCATCTTGTCCAACCTCGCCAAATACTGTTCGGTCAACTTTTCTAACCGAATTTCATAGATATCCATTTCTTGCTCTTTGATCAGGTGCAGCAGTAAATCCAATGGGCCCGTAAAAGCGGAGAGCTCCACCCGTAGGGCTTCACTCCCGGGCGTCTCCAGCATCGGAATCACTTTTGGGTCCCCACTGCCGCTCGCACCCGAGCCAACACCTGCTCGGCCGTCTTTCTGGCCTTGGCCGCACCATTCTTCATCCACGTTTCCACCCGCTTCGCATCGGCAGCCAACTCCTCCCTCTTTTTTCGCATCCCGTCAAACTCTCGCAAAACCAGATCGGCTAGCCCCTTTTTCAAATCCCCGTACCCAGTGCCGCCTTTTTCCATCAGGGCGCGATATTCTGCGCGCTCGGCCTCCGTCCCCATCAATCGCACCAAACCCCACAGAGTACTACCTTCGACTGCTTTAGGAGCCTCCACTGGCGTGGAATCAGTTTTGATTCCCATAATCTTTTTTCGCAGATCTTTTTCCTCCGCAAAGATCTCGAGCGTGTTGCCGTAGGATTTACTCATCTTCTGCCCATCGACCCCAGGGACGACTCCCGCATCCTCCCGAATGATCGACTCGGGCAACTTGAAAACCTGGCCGTACCTGTCATTAAATTTCCCCGCAATATCTCGCGCCACTTCCAAATGTTGCTTCTGATCCTGCCCGACTGGCACCCGATCCGCATCGTACAGCAAAATATCCGCTGCCATCAAAACGGGATAAGCAAAGAGACCGTGGGAGGGAGAAATCCCCTTGGCCACCTTGTCCTTATAGCTATGACACCTTTCCAGCAACCCCATCGGCGTGACGGTCGATAGATACCAAGCCAACTCGTGCACCTCGGGAACGGCACTTTGCCGAAAGACAACCGCCCGTTCGGGATCCACCCCGCAAGCCAGCAGATCGAGAAAAGTCTCTCGAACCAACCCCTCGAGCTGACCTGGTTCACTTGCCCCCGTCAGGGCATGGTAGTCGGCCAAGAAGTAGTAAGCTTCCCCCTTGGCCTGTAACTCCACCGCGGGTCGAATCATGCCAAAGTAGTTCCCCAGATGAAGCCGCCCTGTCGGCTGAATTCCTGAGAGATAACGCATCCCACATCGTGGGCTTGGGCCCTCCTTTTCGACCAGAATTTTCCGACAAGTTGTTCAGCCGAAATGCGCAAAGATAGCTCCACTTGTCCGCTCGCACCGTGCTTCGATTCCTGTAAAATAACACCCATGTCGTCCGCCATCTCGACCCTCGATTCGCCCGTTCCAGCGGGAGGAAATTCCTACGAGGCCTGCTCCAAGCTGGCCCGCGAGCACTACGAAAACTTCCCCGTCGGCCGCCTCGTTCCCAAGAAGCTCCGCCCCCACGTCCATGCTGTCTATGCCTTCGCCCGGGTGGCCGACGACTTGGCCGATGAAGGGTACGCCGACCCTCGCCTCCGCGGTGCCTCCACCTCTGCCCCCACCGAGGCCGAGCGCCTCGCCGTTTTCCGCAACTACCGTCGGGCTTGGCAAAATGCCATCGCTGGGCAGGAGTACGACCCATCCTATGCTTGGATCTTCCAACCCTTACAAAAAACCAAGGCCGAGCTCGACCTGCCCGACTCGCTTTTTCTCGATCTCCTCAGCGCCTTCGAACAGGACATCCTCCAACGCCGCTACGAAGACTTTCCCGCCGTCCTCGACTACTGTCGCCGTAGTGCCAACCCCATCGGCCGACTCCTCCTCCTCATTCATGGGGAGCGCAGCACCGAACTCGCCCAACTCTCCGATTCGATCTGCACCGGCCTACAGCTGGCCAATTTCTGGCAGGATGTCTCCGTCGACCTCGGCAAAGACCGCATCTACATTCCACAAATCGATCTGCGCCGCCTTGGCCTGACCGAAGCAGAACTCTTTGCTGGAACTGCCTCGCCCAACTTCCGCAACTGCCTCCGGTATCAGATGGAGCGCACTTGGAAGCTTTTTCGCGAGGGTGAACCTCTCTCCCAACGCTTACCCCGCCCTCTTTCCTGGGAAATCCGCCTGACCTGGCTCGGCGGCACAGAAATTCTTCGAAAAATTGAGAAGTTGAACTACGACACGCTTTCCCAACGCCCCACTCTTTCTAAGTTCGATTTCCTCCAGCTTGGGTTGAAAGCATTTTTGGGACAGTGAACACCCCCCAACTCAACGGAGGCACCGGCCAACGCATCACGCGAAAGAGCGGCTCGAACCTGGCTCTTTCCTTCATCTGCCTACCCAAAGAGCAGCGCCAAGCGATGTCCACCTTCTACGCGTTTTGTCGCACGGTGGATGATATTGTCGACGAAACATCCCTTCCCCTGCATCTACGCCAAGGTCAGCTCCAAGCTTGGCGGGACGATGTCCAAGCCATTTATCATGGCAAGCCAACCCAGCCTCTGGCGCAGGAACTAGCCCCGGTTGTTCGACAATACCTCATCCCCCCCGAACCTCTCCTCGAGATTCTCACCGGGGTCGAAATGGATCTGACCAAAACCCGCTACGAGACTTTCGAAGATTTAAGAAAATATTGCTATGGGGTGGCCTCGGCCGTCGGACTTGTCTCGATCAATATCTTTTGCTGCCAAACTCGCGCCGCGGCCGACTACGCCATCGCCCTCGGCCTCGCCTTTCAACTGACCAATATTCTGCGAGATGTGGCCTACGATCTGCAAAAGTTTGGCCGAATCTACTTGCCGCAAGAGGAGTGGAAGACCTTTGGGGTCACCGAGGAAGATTTTCGCAAAACCACCCTCACCCCCGGCATGGCCCGCCTTCTCCGCCTGCAATACTTCCGCGCGCGGCACTACTTCGAAAAAGCCGATCGCCTCATTCCCCCCACCGATCGCCCTCACCTTTCCGCCGCACTTCTCATGACCGGGGTCTATCGAAACCTTCTGGAAAAAATCCGTCAGAAAAACTTCGAGGTCCTCCAGGGTCCGATCAAACTTTCGCGTTGGGAGAAACTGCAAGCCCTGCGTCGGGGACGGCAACTTCTCAAAAAAGAAGCACCTCTGCGCCGACCCGTCTCGCGGATTGCCGTCATTGGCGGTGGCTATGCTGGTTGTGCCGCCGCCTTTGCCTTGTCGCGGGAGGGTCATCGGGTGGATCTCCTCGAGGCGAAGCCCCATCTGGGTGGCCGGGCTCACAGTTACCGGGAAGCCAAGACTGGGACCACCATCGACAACGGTCAGCATATTCTGATGGGCTGCTACCACCGAACTTTAGAAATGGTGGCGGAGATGGGAAATTTGGACCGTCTCGAGCGCCACGATCGGCTGGCTCTCCACTTTGTCAGCCCAACCAAAGGACAAACCGTCCTTCGCTCCTCTCCTCTCCCGCCACCCCTTCACTTGCTCGGTGGTCTCCTCGGGTTTGCTGAGCTCACTTGGATGGATCGGTGGGTGATTCTCAATCTCCCAGGCCGTGCCCAACGGAATCCCCCCAAGCAGGGCGAAACGGTGCAAGCCTGGCTGAATCGCATTGGCCAAACCTCCGGATCGGTTCGGGCACTTTGGGAACCGTTCTGCTTGGCTGCCCTCAACGCCCCCATCCAGTTGGCCGATGCCGCCCTTTTTTGGGAAGTCACTCGCCGCGCCCTTTTTGGCACATCCCAAGACGCGGCCATCTATCTTGATCAGGACGGCCTCTCCAACCTGCTCTCCCCTGAACTCAACGCGTTCATTGAATCCGCCGAAGGCCGGGTACGCACCGCCACGCCCGTGGCCGAATTAACCTACGATGAGATTCATCAACACGTCCAAACCGTAAAATTCAAAGACGGCACGGAGGAGAAATATGATGCCGTTGTTCTGGCAGTGCCTTGGACGCCGGCGGCCAAGTTGATTCCCTCTGGGGATCGTGCCTCGCAACTTGCCGCCACGCTCAAGCCAGGTCCCATTTTGGGGGTGCATCTGTGGACCGACCAGCCGCTCACCCCCAACCTGATCACCGGTTTTCTCGATTCCCCCCTGCACTGGGTGTTTGACCGCACCAGCACCCTGCCCAAAGGTTCCAAAGGCCACCTCTATGCCGCCGTGATTAGTGCGGTGACCGACCTGATCGATCAGACGGGAAAATATCTGGTCGAATTAATTATGGGCGAAATTCAGCGGATGGTTCCTGAAAGTAAGAATGCCCAAGTCACCCATCACGTGGTTTATAAGTCTCGCGATGCCACCTTCTGGGGGCAACCCGGCATGCCCCTCGCCCGCCCTGGGCCCGTCACCTCGGTGGAGAATCTGTTTCTGGCCGGCGATTGGACGGAAACCAGCCTCCCCGCCACGATCGAGGGCGCCGTCGTCTCTGGCTTCCAAGCAGCCGAAGCCATCGGATAAAAGAGGCGTCACCTCGAAGGGGAGGATCTTTCCTGACTCAGACAATCCAAAAACTCCCCCAGCGCTTGCGACACTTGGTTGCGGGCATGAATACATCCCGCCACCGCCGGCAGTAACTCCACCAAGCGCCACGGACGGAGGGCGAGATGAAGGCCTATTTTGCCTGGCGTGCTTTTCCCGGTGACCGCGTCGCAACCTAATAGAAAAAGATCCGCCGGCAAAAGTTTATCCGCGTGGTCACTCACCGCCCGAAGACCCACTAGGGGAGTTTTGTGCATTTGACACGCCTGGGCCACGTAATCCCACTCCATCTCCACGATTCCACAGCCAGTTTTTTTTCCTAAGGCAATCTTCGCCTCCCCCGTGGCGATGATTTCATGAGCGGTGTGCCACTGCCCGCCCCGCACCCGCGCCTGACTTCCGCACCAACGATGAAAGGGGTCCCAATCTTCGGCGTGAAAGGACGTCACATCCCCCTCGTCCCAGGCCGGATCTAAAGCCCCGGCCAGGCCCGCCAGAATCACTGCTTGGCAGGGATGCTCCTTCAGCCAGGACGAGATCTTTCTTTCCATACCTGCATGCCCCATCCCGATTCGAGCGGAAACAATCGGCACCTCTCCCCATCTGCCGCAAACCGTTTCCAGCCCGTTCTCGAGCTGACTGTTTTTACCCAACTTTTTCCAAGTCGGCTCCGCCTCAAATTCCATCGGAAAAAGAATTCCGATTTCACCCGCCCGATCCAATGTCCCCATGAAAGTTTGGCCGGACCGATCGGGCTCTCTTAGTGAGCCCCACTACTTTGCACGATCTGCTGGTACTCCCCCAAAGCAAGGAGAGGCCAATTGATCCGGTACATGTCGTACCGAAGATAGAAAACACACGGAAAACCGGTTCCGGTGATCAACTTTTCTTCCCAAGTCCCATCCGCCTGCTGGTTTTGGATCAGGTAACGAACCGCCCGACGAACGCTCGGCCGCTGGATATCCCCACAGGCCAAAAGTCCCATCAAGCCCCAAGCGGTTTGCGAGGCCGTGCTCAAGCCACGCCCCTTCAAACGGGAGTCATCGTACGATCCGCAGCTCTCCCCCCAACCGCCATCCGGATTCTGGGCACACTCCAACCAATCCCGCCCGCGAATCACCCAGTGCTCATTCATATCGTAGCCAATCCCATGCAATCCACGCAAAACCTGCCACGTTCCGTAGATATAGTTTACGCCCCACCGGCCATACCAGGAGCCATCCTCCTCTTGTGTCTCCTGTAAGAAACGAATGGCGCGTTCGATCTGGGCATCCTTGCGGGAAACCCCGCACTTCCCCATCGTTTCCAACATCCGACCCGTGATATCCGCACAGGGGGGATCCAAAATCGCGTTGTGATCCGCAAAAGGTACATCCTCCAACCACTTTTTATTTACGTTTTTGTCAAAAGCGCCATAGCCACCGTTGTCACACTGAAAACTTTTCGCCCAGGCCAAGCCCCGTTCCATCGCCGCTTTTTGGGCGGCCGGATCGCTCGCCCGAGCCATCCGCAAACCCAGCAAAACTTTGGCCGTGTCATCCACATCCGGGTACCAGTCGTTGAAGTACTCAAATGCCCAACCCCCCGTCACCCGCGTTGGATTTTTTACCACCCAATCGCCCCGCATCTTCACCTCTTTGGCCAACAGCCAATCCGCTCCCTTTTGCATCGCCGGGGCATCCGGCTTGATTCCCGTCGCGCCCAGGGCCGTCAGAGTAATCGCCGTGTCCCAAACTGGACTTAAACACGGTTGCACCCGAAAGTCCCCATTCGCCACATCATCCACCTCCAATCCTTCGAGATCTTTCACCGCTTTGCGCATCCGAGGATGGTCATCCGAGTACCCCAAACACTGAAACGCAAGAATCGTATTCATCATCGATGGGAAAATTGCCGCCAAACCCTCCGATTCAGGCCCCGTCCGATCCAAAATCCACTTCTCCGCAACTTTCAAAGCGTGCCTCCGGAAGGGTTTCCACGAAAGGCCCTCCAAAAAGCCCAGCAGTTCGTTCACTCGGACAAAAAAGTTTTTCATCGATAGGAAACGCCGCTCGACTGGGTGAAAAAATGGCCCTCCCTCCACCCCATACGGATACAACTCATGCAGCTGCTTTTCGGGAGGGAGGTGGGTGGTGGGTCGGAAGCTTCGAATGACCGAAAGAGTGACCACAATCGCTCGGGTCCACGAACTCATCTCAAACATATTGAAAGGCGCCCAGTTGGGGAGGAGAAGAATCTCGGGCGGAATATTGGGAAGATATTTCCAAGGATACTGACCCAACATCGCCAGGTAGAGTTTGCAGTACGTGTTGGTTCGCGGAATACCTCCCAGCCGCATCGCAGTGGCCCGTGCCCTCCTCATCTCCGGCTCTTCTGGAGTAAATCCCGCCAGCTTCAAACTGAAGTAACACTTCACCGTGGCAGTCACATTGCTGGGCCCGCCGGGATAGATCGGCCAACCCCCGTCCGGCAGTTGCCTCTGTAAAATATGCCGGACAATCTTCGCCTCTTTCGCTCGATCCACTTTCCCACGCAGATACATCAAAAGGTGGTAATCACACGCGACGGTCGAATCGACAAAGAGCTCCCCAATCCAGTGCCCATCCTCCTTTTGCTGACCTAACAAATAGTCCCGACACGCCTCGATCGTCTTGCGTAAAGCCCCCAGATCCACATCCGCGGGGTCCATACCCACCAGCTCGGGGCTGGGCGCACGCTCGGCCGCAGTTGGGGTTAATTTCGCCGACATAAATGCGGATCTTACCGATCCACCTTCGTGGGTCAAATCGCAACCTGGAAAGGCAAGTGGCTTGATCCGAACGTTTGATCTACTCGGCCCAAGCAATCAGCCGCAGCTCGTGCGCCTGCGTCAACGAGGGGTGCGAGGGACGAATCCTGACGTTGAATTTGAAATTACCCGAATCCTCGACCGACACTCTGCCCCCATAACCTTGCCACCCATCCTTCGCCTCCCCTTGCGGCTCCAGTCGAACAACTTTCGATGTCCCGCCTGGTTCGACTGCCTTTAAATACGCTTCCACCGCCACTTCATTGGACTGTAAATCACCCAAAAAAACATGGGCCGTGACCGGCACGGTGTCGCCTACATTTACCGTGGTGCGAATCGGACCATTCCAAGTCACCGCATTGGCCCGTACTTTCCCCCAAGCCCGACGAACTTTATCTTTCCAAACCGCCAACTCTTTCGACTTTTGCCATCCATTCTCGGCAAACATGCGCCCTTTTTCCGCCGCCCGCCGATAAAACTCCCCCGCATAGTCTGCCACCATGCGCGATGTGTTATACACCGGTCCGATCGTTAAAAGGCTGCGCCGCACTCTCTCGATCCATCGTTTCGGCACGCCGTCCACATCCTGGTCATAGTAGAGTGGCACAATCTCGTGCTTCAGAATTTCGTAAATGGAAAAGGAATCAAACTCATCCTGAACTTCAGGCTCAAGTCGGAACGTGTCGTCCCCGATCGCCCAGCCATTCGTTCCATCAAAGGCCTCATCCCACCACCCGTCCCGCACACTAAAGTTTAGACAACCGTTGGTGATCACCTTTTCCCCGCTCGTCCCGCTCGCTTCCAACGGACGCGTCGGATTGTTCAGCCAGACATCGCAGCCGTGGTAAAGGTGCCGAGCGACGTTGAAGTCGTAGTTTTCCACAAAAACGATTCGATCCTTGAATTGCGGCAGCTGGGAGATTTGAAAAATCTGCTGAATCAGTTTTTTTCCACCCTCATCCGCCGGATGAGACTTTCCGGCAAAGAGAAACTGCACCGGTCGATCAGGGTCATTGACGATTTGAGCCAACTTATCCAGATCCCGAAAAAGGAGCGCCGCCCGTTTGTAGGTCGCAAAGCGACGGGCAAAGCCGATGGTCAACGCTTTCGGATCGAGCATCTGATCCGTTTCCCGAATTTCCGCTGGCTTCGCCCCGTTCCGCAATCGCTGGGTGCGCACATTCGCCCGGACAAATTGCAGTAAACGGAGCTTCATTTTTTGGTGAGTCGTCCAGTACTCCTTGTCCTTAAACGCGACTCTCTTTTTCCACTCTTCCGCCTTGGCCAAATCCTCCTCCGTCATCGCCCCACCCGCTCTTTCCAAAAGAGCCCGAATTTCTGGCGCCATCCAAGTGAAGGTGTGGATTCCGTTGGTCACATGTCGGATGGGAATCTCCGCTTTGGGAACCCCCGGCCAGACGCTTTGCCACATCCCACGCGAAACTTTACCGTGAATCGCGCTGACCCCATTGGCTTGACGCGAAATACGCAGGGCCAGAATCGTCATGCTAAAAGGTTCGTCCTCGTTGTACTCCCAAGGCCGCCCCAACTTGAGTAGATCCTGAAAACCGATTTGACACTCCGTCACATAACTTCCGAAATATTTCTCCATCAGTTTCGGTGAAAACGCATCGTTCCCGGCCGGCACGGGGGTGTGCGTCGTAAAGACACTGCTGGCCGCCACCGATTGCAGCGCCTCGATAAAGGAGAGCTTGGCCTCCTTCACGAGCCGTTGAATTCGCTCCAACCCTAAAAACGCCGCGTGCCCCTCGTTCATATGAAAGACACTCGGTTGTAACCCCATCGCCGCCAGGGCTCGGACCCCGCCGATTCCCAAGACGATTTCCTGCTGGATTCTCATCTCATGATCGCCCCCGTACAACTGGTAAGTGATCCGACGATCTTCCGGCGCATTTTCCGTCAAATCCGTATCCATCAAAATAAGCCGCGTCAGGCCGATGCTCACCTCCCAGGCTTTGGCTCGGACCGTTCGACCGGGCATGGCTAGCTCCACCACCACCGGAGTCTTTCCGTCCGAGGCCAACGCCTCCCGTATCGGTAGATCTTGGAAAACATTGTCGATGGCCGATGCCTCCTGCCAACCATCCCGATTAATCTTCTGCGAAAAGTATCCAAACCGATAGAGCAAGCCCACCGCCACAAAGGGTAACCCAAGGTCACTGGCCGATTTACAGTGATCCCCCGCCAGAATTCCTAAACCACCCGAGTAGTTCGGCAAAGACTCGTGAAAGCCAAACTCGGCCGAAAAGTAAGCCGCCAAAGGAGAGTCCTTTTTTTCTTTCGGCAGGTTCCGGGTGAACCATGTTTCTTTCCGATGGAGGTAGGCCTCTAGCCGGTCGTGCACCTTTTCGACACGCTCGCGATACCCCTTGTCTTTAGCGGCGGCTTCCAGACGATTCTGCTTCACCAACCGCAACATTTTGATCGGGCTGTGCCCGCATGTCTCCCACAACTCAGGATCCAGCTCAGCAAAGAGCTCCAACGCATCGTAATTCCAACTCCACCAAAGGTTAAACGCGATATTTCTTAAACTCTCTAACCCCTCCGGAACTCGGGGGACCACGGAAATCTGAATCGGCCACGCAGGTTGTTGATGATCGGCGAGTTCCATGAAGGGTGGGAGGTTGGGCAGGAGAGGGTAGAGAGGCTAGAAAAATGTGTTCTAAACTGGGTGGAACTGTTTATTTCAACAAAGCTTGAATATCCTTAAAACACTTATGATCAGAGCTTTCTAACATTTCAAAAAGGACCGCCTCCACCGTGCTGATGACCACACGATCCGCCCTCATTTCCGCAAGGGCGAGCTCTCGATCCGCCACTTCACGCGAGCCGACCGCATCTGCCACCACAATCGGGGTCAGCTCTTTCAGCCTCAGATCGTAAACCGTTTGCCGAATGCAAACATGCGTTTCACAACCCGCCACCAAGATTCGTTTTTTGGCCAGGGTCTTGCCCTGCGCCGCCGCAGAAAATTCGGTTTTTGCAATCGGCTTACATCCGCGACCCGCCGCCTGCAAAATGGAGGGCGCCGTTTTGCCTAATTTGGCTGGAACCTGCTCTGTCACCACGATGGGAATTCCTAACAAACTCGCCCCCTTCACCAAAATCTCCAAACGATCTACCCAGCCCGTTGGCTGCTGCACGGCCGCGACGAGCTTCTCCTGTACATCCACGATGAGTAATCCCGTATCGCCAGAACTTAAACGCCACGACATCTTACCCCTCCTCCCCTGCACCCGCTTGCAGCGATGCAATCACGTTAAAATCCTCCAGCGTCGTCACATCCCCTTTCACCGCACCCCCCGCGGCTACTTCCTTCAGCAAACGCCGCATGATTTTTCCACTCCGCGTTTTGGGCAACGCCTCCGCAAATCGAATCTGGTCCGGCTTCGCAATCGGCCCGATCTCTTGGCTCACTCTTTCCCGCAAGGCGGCCACCAACTCAGGCCCGGACGCTTGTCCCGACTTTAAGGTAACAAACGCCACCACCGCTTGCCCCTTTAAGTCATCCGGTCTCCCCACCACCGCAGCCTCGGCCACGGCCGGATGCGTCACCAACGCACTCTCCACTTCCGCTGTACCCAACCGATGACCCGAAACATTCAGCACATCATCGATCCTTCCCGAAATCCAAAAGTACCCGTCCGAATCCTTTTTCGCCCCATCTCCCGTAAAATAACATCCCGGGACATCACTCCAGTAGGTCTTGGCATAGCGCTCCGGATCCCCATGGATCGTTCGCAACATCGAAGGCCAAGGCTTTCGCACGACCAACTTGCCCTGCACCCCCGCCTTCACCTCTTTCCCTTTTTCATCCACCACCGCAACATCCACACCGAAGAACGGCAAGCCAGCCGACCCGGGTTTGGTCGCATGCACCCCGGGCAGGGTCGTGATGAGATGACTGCCCGTCTCCGTTTGCCACCACGTATCCACGATCGGACACCGCCCTCCGCCAATCACCGCATGATACCAACGCCACGCTTCGGGATTGATCGGTTCCCCCACCGAACCCAGTAAACGCAGCGACGAAAGATCGTGTTTCTGAACCCACGCATCCCCCCACCGAATAAAGGACCGAATCGCTGTCGGGGCGGTATAAAAGATATTGACCCGATGCTTCTCAATGATGGCCCAGAACCGATCCGGCTCCGGTTGGTTCGGCACGCCCTCGTACATCAGGGTGGTCGTCCCGTTGCTTAGGGCGCCGTACACCGTGTAGCTGTGACCCGTCACCCAACCCACATCCGCGGTGCACCAAAAAAGATCCGACTCCTTTAAATCAAAAACCCACTTGGTCGTGAGGTGAGCCCCGAGAAGATAACCCGCCGTCGTGTGCAAGATGCCCTTCGGTTTGCCGGTGCTTCCACTCGTATACAAAATGAAAAGCGGGTCCTCACTATCCATTTTTTCGGCCGGACAAGTGGTCGGTTGCTTGGCGACCAAATCGTGCCACCAACGATCAATCTCGTTCAGCTCGGCCATATGCCCCGTTCGCTTCAGGACAATGACTCGCCGCACTCCGGGGCAGGAAGCCACCGCCTGATCCACATTCGGTTTCAACGCACTGACTTGTCCCTTCCGATACCCACCGTCCGCGGTGATGACGAGGGTCGCCCCACAATCCTGAATGCGGTCTTTCAGCGACTCCGCACTAAATCCTCCGAAAACCACGCTGTGGACCGCACCGATCCGTGCGCAAGCCAGCATCGCGATGGCCGCTTCCGGCACCATCGGAAGATAGATCATCACCCGATCACCCTTTTTAACTCCCTCGCCTTTCAAGGCGTTCGCGAAGCGGCACACCTCATCGTGCAGCTGCTGATAGGTCAATACCCGCACATCTCCCGGCTCGCCCTCAAAAACAATCGCGGCCTTATTTCGCCGCGGCCCATCCAGATGCCGGTCGATACAGTTACTGCTCACATTCAGTTTCCCGCCGACAAACCACTTCGCGAAGGGCGATTTCCACTCCAAGGTCTTCTTCGGTTGGGTAAACCACGCCAACTCCTCTTTCCCGAATCGCCCCCAAAACTTATCTGGGCTCTTGAATGATTCCCGATGCATCGACTGATAGCGAGCTAGGCTCGAAAACGTCGCTTGCTTGGCAAAAGAGGCTTTCGGTTTGTACTTGGTTGGATGGCTCATCCTACTTCCTCCCTGCACTTTTTTTTATGATCTTTTCGATCGCCTGAACAATTTCCACCACGGGCGCCATTCGACCAGGGCCCTCGGTGCCACAGGCCAAACGTCCCTCCACCGGACCCACCCAATGCACGCCCCGTTGCCCCAAAAGCTTCACGTTTGCCTGGGTCGCGGCATGCCTCCACATATTCGTGTTCATCGCCGGCACCATCACCACCGGAGCCTCCGTCGCCAAAAGAAGTGCTCCCAAAACATCCCCCGCCAAACCATGGGCCGCTTTGGCGATACAGTCCGCACTGGCGGGAGCCACCACCACCACATCAGCCACCCGCGCTAGATCCAGATGCCCCATCCGCCCACCCATTCCCTCTTCCCACAGCGAGGTGTGAACCGCCCGATGCGTCAAAGCCGCCAAAGTCAGCGCCGGTAGAAATCTCTCTCCATCCGCGGTCAAAACCGCATGCACCTCCCACCCCTTCTGCACCATCGCACTGGCCAAGTCGGCCGCGCGAAACGCGGCAATCGAACCGGTCACCCCCAAAACAAGACAAGGAGCGCTAGGCTTCGACATTTTCTAAATCGAGCCTCCGACTCAAATAACGTTCCGCCCGAATAATCGCCCGGAACTTAATCAAGTCCTCCTCCATCGAACTACTCAGAATCGTGTATCGATAACTTTTCCAATCCGACATTTCCTCAACCGCCGCCTCCATCCGCAGCGCAATCTGCTTGGCACTATCCGTGGCTCGCCCCTCCAATCGCCGCTTCAACTCCCCTAAATCGGGGGGCATGATGAAGATGTCGGCCAGTGCTTCTTTGATTTTGGCATCCCGACTCGCCCGAATCTGCCTGGCCCCTTGGACGTCGATATCCAATAGCACATCCCGACCCGCGGCCAGATGCTCTAAGACCGGACCCTTCGGTGTCCCGTAGAACTGCCCATAAACCGTCGCCGTCTCCAACATCTCCCCCGCTTTCATCCGTTTTTTGAAATCTGCCTTAGAAAGAAAAAAGTAATCCTCCCCATCCACTTCCCCAGGTCGGATCGGACGGGTGGTGCAGCTCACCGAATAAACCAAATCGGGAGTTTGTCGCACATTGGTGCACAACGTGGTCTTGCCCGCCCCCGACGGCGCCGACACGACAAACAAAATTCCGGATCGGGTGAAATTATTCAAGGTTAGCCGCCTGTTCCCTAAGCTTCTCTAACTCCGATTTAAATCCAATGGCAAATCGCGTCAGACCCAGATCCCCCGATTTCGATCCGACCGTATTCACCTCCCGTTGCAATTCTTGAATGAGAAATTCCAAGGTGCGACCGCCTGGCGCACGGGTGGAGGCCAACTCCTCCGCCTCTGCCAGATGGGCTCGAATCCGACCCAACTCCTCCGTCACGTCCCCCCGATCCGCCGCCGAAGCCACCTCTCGAACGACCCGCTCCGGCTCCAAGACGACCCCCGCCTCTCCCGCCAGCTCCTGAATTCGCGCGCAGATGCGCACCGCTTGTTTGCGCCTCATCTGACCCGCCGCAGCCTCCATCTTTTTCCGAATCGCCTCCATCTTTTTCAAATGCACCCGCAAACCCCCGACCATCCTCACCCCTTCTCTCTCGCGCGACTCCACCATCTTTTTCAGCGCCACCCGCACGGCCCCCAAGATTTTTCGATCCTCCGCCGGCATCACCATCAACTGGGTGTTCACCACGACCCCAGGCAGCCCCAAAAGGTCAGACCAAACCGGACCCGCCGATACCCCCAGTTTTTTTCCAGCGGTTCGAAGTTGACTGGCATACTCCTCCGCTTTTTTTAGATCCAGGCTGCGACTGTTTTGTGAGGGCGAAGATTCCAGCTCGAGCGCCACTGTCACTTTTCCCCGGGACACCGCCTCCGCCACCTCCTCCCGAATCTGCCGCTCCAAACGGGCCAGTCCCCCCGGAGTGTAAACCAGCACCTCCAGCCCACGCTTATTGACCGAGGTCACCTCGATCCGCACCCGCGCAAACCGAGTTGCTACCTCCATCGAGCCGAAACCGGTCATGCTGCGCATCGGTAAATCCTACGGGCAACCGCCCTCGACTGAAACCCTTTTCACCCACCTCACCACTTAAATAAGTTCCCCACTCCCTGCAGGATTGCCCCCGCCGGCTGGGTGACCGCCCCGCCCGCCCCACCGACTGCCCCACCCGCCCCTTGCAGAATGCCCGATGGAGCATTGAGCAATAGATTAATCCCCCCCTCCGCCAGCATTTTTCCGACATCCATCTGCACTTTGGGGTCGGCCAGAGATCCCGTGATCGTGGCCGAACCGGGAATTTTCGTATAGTAATCATTGCTCGACCCAATTAACTGGGTCATCGCACCCTGCAACTGCCCACTGCTCTGCATCGCCTCTTTCGTCAAAGCAAACTTCAGTTTGAAATCCAAATTTTGGCTCCACCAGTTCAGCCACCCTTCCAGATTCGCCGACAACGCCGTCCCCGTGACCTGGAGATCGGGCACCTGAATTCGCTCCCCTTGCAAGGTGAAGTCCGATCCTAAATCATTAATCTCACTTCCCGCGATAAAGCTAGATCCCAACAAAGCTCCTGCTCCGGCCAAAGCTTTTTGCAGCGAGGGCAAACGCTCCAAGTGAGCCTGATACAGGCGAAAGCGACCTTGCCCCGTTAACGATTTGCGCAACTCCTCCCAAGTTGGTTTTCCTGCCTGGGCCGCCATTTGTAAATCGATCCATCCCCCGATCGGACCTTTGGCATCCGTGATAACATTCCCGAGAATTGCCCCCAACGGAAACTTGTTCATCACCAAATTGGCGGTCACGGGTTGGTTGAGCCCAGCGGCCTGCACCACCGAAGCCCGAATCATACCCCCCTTCACTTGGACGACCGACGGCTCCAGATAAATCCCCTCCGGCCCCCATCGAAACCGTGGAACCTGCACGGGCCCAACCTCTGCCTCCTCCACGATTATTTTTGCCAGCTCCAAAGAGAGATCCACCTTCCAAGGATCCTCCGGGGTGGGAGAGGAGGCTGGAGCTGGCTTGGCATTTCGGATGGCCTCGGTTTGCGCCAGCAGTCCGCGCAGATCCAGCGTTCCACCTCGTACTTGGGCGGTGACCGAACTTTTTCCCACCCGAAGGGACGGAATCAGGACCGGACTATCGGGAAACTCCGCAAAGGTGATCGATCCATCTTTCCAGGAAAGACTCCGCACTCTGGAGTCGAAATCGAAATTCCCGTCCAGCCGGACCGATACGTCAGGCTCTTTTTGGTTCTCCACCAAACGCCCATCCATCAAGGTGACATCGATTTCACCGCTGCCCCCATACTCCGTGGGTTGCCAAAAACCCGCCCCCAGCACCAAATCCCCATCCACCCAGCGTTGGGGTTTGAGCCACGGGTCGACCAACCATGCGACCCACCCCCTCGAAAAACGTCCTCCCTCCCAGGCCCAAGCTCCCTCTTTCTTCCAGGTCAACTTGGCGACCGACAGGTTGCCCTCTGCGCTTTTTGCGCTGAGCACAACATCTTGGAGCGATTGACACTCACTTTTCCATTCGACGATTCCTTGGCTTTTGACCTCTGCCCCTTGAATCCCACCGCGATCCGCCACCCCGCCCGAAAATCCAGTGATGACGGCGCTGTAGCCAATCCTTCGACTCCCATCTTTCGGATCCCCTACTTCCGCCTGAAGACTCAAATCGCCATCCGAAATAAAATCACTCCACCCCACCATCACCTCTTTCAATACCGCCAGATCCGCGGTGCCCTTGGCCATCAAGGCGGGCCGCGCCTCCCTCTCCACCGTAAAGTTCAACCAGCCACGCCCCGCCTTCTGCAGGTTCAGCTTCACCTGCGGAATGGTCAGCTCTCCTTTTTCGCCCAAGGTCACACTGGCTTTCAAACTGACTTGGTGATCCCGCAACTGCACCCTCGGTAGATCGACCGTAAAATCACTCATCTCCAAATCCACCTCCCCCTCCAAATATCCCTTCTTTCCATCGCTGCGAACCTTCACAAATCCCGAAGCGGTTCCCATCATGGAAGTCTCCTTCGCCTGCGGAAATAGTAAGGGCGCAAACAAACCAATCGGCCAAGCTTTGTACACGACCGATCCCGTCGCCAACTCCTGCCCGCTGGGTCGCCAATCCCCCTCGCCCAGCTTTTCCAGCGTCAAAGTCTGATCGAGGGACACCTGCAAAGCATCACTTCCGTCCTGATGTTGGGCACGAACCGATAACTCCTGAATCGCCAGCTTCCCTGTACTTCCTGTCGGCCAGGTCGCCTCGGCACTCGCCATCGCGGAAGAGAAATCCACCAGACGTGTTTGACTCGAGGTGCCGGTCTCGACCCTCATCGATCCGTTGAGTTTTGCCTTCACCCGATCCTGCTGCCCTTTTCTCTCAAATTGGAGCGAACCCGAGCCCGCTGCCTCCTGCCACTTCCAGCTCGGCGTGATCAAACCCAACACGGGCACCAAGCAAGACGACTCCACCCGCGTCAAATCCAGGCTGGCCTTTCCCTCCCCACTTGCCGGAGTCCACACCACCGATCCCTGACTTTGCAGTAAAACTTGGCCCGCTTGCTCCGCTTGCCCCACGATCTCGGGCATCGACCATTGACCTGCCTGGTGAATCAACTCCGTCGATGCCCTGCCCTTCCACGTGGCCACACCCTGCCCAGCCCAGTGCATGTTGTCTAACGTTAGCGAGGCCAAACCTTTGCCCTGATCCTGCAGATTCCCCGAAAACTCCAGATGCAACTTCGCCTGCCCCGAATCGGGCCACAGTTTGGCGGCCGACCACGCCTGCCCGAGTCCGGCTAAACCCACCTCCCCATCTCCCATCACCCAGCCCGACCCCTTCCCCCAGTCCCACTCGGCGGTCACCTTTGCCAGCAAATCCTGGACGGAGCCCCCCGCCCACGCCGCTTGCACCGTGCCCTCTTCCAAACGTACTTTTTTCGTACCATCCAAAACTCCCCGAAACTCGATCCCAGCCATCTCCACCCTCGCCTCCCCTTGCAACCAAGGCCCACTCGCCCGCATCGACCGACTCTCGACTCTCCCTTTTAGCTGAACGGTTCCACCTTGAATCTTTCCAGTTCCCTGGGCCGAAAGTTGGCCCCCTTGCACCTTGAGTTGATCCGGCGAAACCAAGAGCGGAGCCACTGTGGCCACTTCCACTCCTTGAAAAAACCACTGCAAAGTCGCCGCCTCGGTTGACGACGGCACCCCGCCCTGAAAAGAAAATTGAGCAGGTCGATCCAGACTGGCCTGCAAATCAGGCGTCCCTCCTTTTTGCCCCAACTCCAATCGAAAATTTTCCACGCGCAACTCCTCCTTCTCCGCCAGCCAGCTGCCCGAGCCCACTCCCGCCAGTTCGGCAGGCCTCGGGGGCCAGACCAAGCCCGCACCCGAGACAATCTGCACCCCTTGCCCTTGAAGTTTCGCCCGACCGAGGATCGGTTGATGAGTTCCTCCCTCCAGCTGAATCTCCCCGCCCAACGTGCCCGCCACCGATTTCACCCCACGGGCCTGAAAGAGAATGCCGACCACCGCTAAATTCACCGGATCCAGATTCAAATTCATCTCCCAATTCCCCTGGGAACTCCAACCCCCCACCGCCATGGCGGCCACCTTCGCTCCCCCGACACCCTCCCACGATCCATGGACCTTCTCCACTTTCCAATCTCCCCCCCGCGATACCGTCACCTGCCAGTCCAAAGCCAAGCGACAGGGCGCGACAAGGTCCAAATGCGCCATATCCACCACCGTGGCCACATCGGCGCTACACGTCCCGCTCCACCGATCCAACCCGGCTCCCGCGTCACTTTTTTGAGCCTGAAACCCCACCGACCCAATGCCCTCCTGTTTTCCCGGCCCGTTCCACGAAAGTTTTTCCACCTTGCCTTGAATCTCCCTCGGCGACCGCCCGTCCCATCCCTTGGCCTGGGCTTTCACCCCGCCTAAAATCCACGCCCCCGCACCTTGCCGAACTCTCCCTTCCGTAATCTCCAACGCCGCCTCCCGCAAAGAAAAAGGCACCTTGGGAATCGCCGTACCTTCCGCACTCTCTTGGACCTCCAAGTCGATCAGCCCAAACTTAAAATCCGCTTGCACGATTTCAGGCTTGCCGGAAAGCAGACTCTCCAAATCCACCACGACAAAGGCGGAATCTAAATCGATGCGAGACTTGGCTGCATTCACCGCCTCCAGTCCCTCAATCTCTAACTTTCCTAAAGGGGTCAGACGGGCCGATACCGCCCTTACTTTCCAACCCACCGACTTGGCCAGCAGAGGTAACGTCACGCCGCGGAAGACGTTCGGTTCAAAAAGGAGACTCGCCACCACCCCCAAAAGCGTGCCCGACGAGAGAAGCAGAAACTTAAAGAACCCTCCGAAATGCATCCCGAGATCATGCCTCACCGTCACCCCCACCCGCAATCCCCGACAAGGACTCGCCACCCTAAAAAAAACCTATTAACTCAAAGGGGTGCGCTCTGCCTTTTTTATCCTCCTTCTCGCCGCTTCCGGAGTCTGGGCCCAAAATGACGCCCCTGATCTTAGAGCCTTGGCCAAAAAAACCCGGCCGGCTGTTTACCTTTTGGTTCTGCAGGACGAGGACGGAAAAACGATCGCCGCCGGCACTGGCTTCCTGATTTCTGGACAAGGTCTCTTGGTTACCAATCAACACGTCATCGCCGAGGCTCACACCATCATCGCCAAAGCGGAAAATGGGGGTCTTTTTCCAATCAGCCGAGTCGTCGCGACCGACCCTCGCAACGATCTGGCCCTCCTCCAACTCGAAGGGAAAGATCTTCCTTTTCTTTCTCTCGCGCCCGACCACTCCGCTGAGGTTGGCACTCGTGTGGCCATCATCGGAAGCCCCCTTGGGCTAGAGGGAACATTGACCGAAGGAATCGTTTCCGCTCGGCGCAGATTACCCAAAGAAAATCGCGATGTCTTGCAGATCAGTGCTCCCATCTCCAAGGGATCCAGTGGCTCTCCTGTTTTAGACTCTCAAGGTCGGGTCATCGGCGTGGCCTCGTTTCTTCTGCAAGATGGTCAATCCCTTAATTTTGCCTCTCCTTCAGAAAAGTTACGTCGCCTTCTCCACGCTAACTCCCTCACCCCTAGCTCACCTCTGCCTACGCAAACTCAGCCCGCTCAGAACACCAGTTACACCGTGAAGTCAGGCGACACCCTCGCCCAAATCTCTCGTGATCTAAAAAAACGTGGCATTTCTTTTTCGGTTGAAGAGCTTCGCACCTTCAATCGGCTCGCGACCAACTCTCTCATCAAACCTGGACAAGTTCTGCAAATCCCGCAAGGTCGACCTTGAAAACCTCCCGCTTCCGCCTGCGTCCAACATCGACCCAAGGCTTCCTTAGCCAGACCTTTTTCGCCCGACGAGCTGGAGACGACCAAAAGTATGTTCTCAAGGTCGGTAGCGAAATTCCCGAGCGTAGAAAATGGGCGCGGGAACTACGCGTCTTTGCAAGAGAGGTGGCCGCCTATCGTTTGCTGGCCCCGCTCCGCGGCCAGTTCTCCCCGAAAATGTACGCCGGGACATCGGCCCATCGAGGCGCGGATGGACTCCTCCTCATCGAAGAAATTCGTGGCGCTACCTGTCGCGACCAACTGAGCGGTCTCACCCTATCCGAAATTGCCTCCGTTGCCCGCACCATCGCTCGTCTTCACGCAAAGTTTTGGAATTCCCCTCGACTGCGGCGAGCCAGTGGATTGCCCTTCCATCGCTACATGCGGGCACACGAGGTAAGGCGTCATCTTCCCTCTTTCCTCCAGTGGACGAGGCGATCGGTGCCGGAAAGACACTTTGTCCCACAACTCCCTCCGCGCGTCTCTTTGGCCTTAGCCCACTTTCGGAAGCGACCGGTGACTCTTCTCCACGGCGACCTCCGCTCCGACAACATTTACTTCGGTCGCACCTCGATTCGTTTCATCGACTGGGGCCTCGCGCTGGCTGGCCATGGTGCCTTCGACCTCGCGCGACTGATCGGCGGCAGCGCCCGCACTCCCCTCACCTTAGCCCAGCAGATCACGATTTTTGAAGTTTGGCATCGCTCCCTAATTCGCGCTGGGGTTTCCCACTACCCGATCGAAAAGGCTTGGCCGGATTATCATCACGCCGTCGCCCTCACCCTGACCATCCCCGTCACCAATGCACCAACTCTGGCTCGATTTTCCAGTCGCGGGCAAAAACTCGCTCAGCTGATTACGAAACGATTCCGGCAGTCGGCTCGACAACTGACCGCTGAAAGTCTCTCAATCCTTTAGCAAATATTTGGCGGCCTCGTTCACATCCTTGTCACCCCGCCCGGATAAATTGACCAAAATAATCTGATCTTTCTTCAGCCGAGGGGCCTCTTTCATGGCAAAGGCTACCCCGTGGGCCGTCTCTAGCGCAGGCAAGATTCCCTCAATTTTGCCTAAGGTCGAAAAGGCATCCAGCGCCTCATCATCCGTGGCGTAGGTGTACTCCGCCCGACCAATATCCCGCAAGTGACAGTGCTCTGGCCCCACCGCCGCATAGTCCAACCCAGCCGAAACGGAGTGGGTCGACTCAATCTGGCCATCCGCATTTTGCAGGAGAAACGATTTCGATCCCTGCAAAACGCCTAACTTCCCGCCTTGAAAACGAGCGGCATGTCGTCCGGGCTGAATTCCCTCCCCACCCGCCTCGACCCCGACGAGACGAACTTCCGGATCATTCAAAAACGCATAAAAGATGCCAATTGCGTTACTCCCTCCCCCCACACAGGCGCAAATCACATCGGGCAATCTTTCCTCCCGCTGCATCAACTGGGATCGTGACTCCTCTCCGATAACCTTGTGGAACTCCCGCACCATGTAGGGATAGGGATGCGCCCCATAGGCCGTTCCCAAAACGTAGTGGGTCGTGCGGACATGAGTCACCCAATCCCGCATCGCTTCGTTCACTGCTTCCTTCAGCGTTTTCTGCCCCGCCGTCACGCCCACCACCTTGGCCCCCAAAAGCCGCATCCGCGTCACATTCAAGGCTTGGCGCCGCATGTCCTCCTCTCCCATGTAAATGATGCACTCCATCCCATAGCGCGCTGCCATGGTGGCCGTCGCCACCCCGTGCTGGCCCGCTCCCGTCTCCGCAATAATTCTCTTTTTCCCCATCCGGCGAGCCAAGATGACCTGTCCCAGAGCATTATTAATTTTATGAGCCCCGGTGTGCAGCAGGTCCTCCCGCTTGAGATAGATTTTTGCCCCGCCACAGTGCTGGGTCAGCCGCTCCGCATAATAGAGAGGGGTCGGACGCCCCGTAAAATCCCTGCGCATCTCCTGTAACTCATGGAGGAAGGCTGGATCTTTCTGGGCCCGCGCAAACTCCGCCGCCAACTCCTCCAAGGGGGCGACCAAGGTCTCGGGGACGTACCTTCCCCCGTAGACACCAAAGTGTCCCGAAGCATCCGGTCCAACTGCGAGAGGGGCTGTTGTCGGCATCGAACTACTCTACCCTAAAAATCGCCCAATGAAACCCTCCTACTTTCCCGGGAAAGTAGGACAGTTAACCCCTCAATCGCCTCAAGGCACCCGCCGGATCCCCATCCCGCATCAGGGTCTCCCCCACTAACACGCAGTGAATCCCCTCCGCCTCCACCCGCTTCACATCCTCCCGAGTGCGAATCCCACTCTCGCTGATTCCCAGACAGTCGGACGGAATTTCAGAGGCCAACTCGTCCGTTGTCCCAAGATCCACCGCAAAAGTGTGCAAATTCCGATTGTTAATGCCGATAATATCCACCCCCGCCTCCAAGGCCCGATCCATTTCAGCCAAGTCGTGCACCTCCACTAAAACATCCGACTGCAGGGTTTTGCCCAAGTCATACAAACGCCTCAACTCCTCGTCCGTCAAAGCGGCCACAATCAGCAAAAACGCGTCCGCCCCCGCCGCCACACTTTCATACACTTGCGCTTCCGTCAGAATGAAATCCTTCCGCAAGACGGGTAACGCCACCTCAGCTCGAACTTGCCGCATGTGGTCCAAGGATCCCCGAAAGTACTCCGCATCGGTCAGAACCGAAATCGCGCCCGCCCCGCCTGCCTCATACAACTTGGCCTGCGCCACCGGATCATAAGACGCGACAATCGACCCCGCCGTGGGCGAGGCTGCCTTACACTCCGCGATCACGGTGACGATCCCAGGCTGAAAAAGATTAGATCGGAACCCTCGAAAATCATTTCTCAGCAGAGCCTGCCGGCGAAACTCCCCCTTCCTGCTCTCAATCGCCGCCGCTTCTTGGCGCTTGGTTGCCAGAATCTCCGCTAACCGATCGGCTCCACTCTTCATTCCTCCTCTTCCTCCTCCGCTGGTCCCGACCTTTTTTTTCCTTTCAAGAATGCATTTAAAAACGGATCGATCTCCCCATCCAACACCGCCTGCACGTCGCTGGTCTGCTCCCCTGTCCTCAGGTCCTTCACCATCTGATACGGTTGCAGCACATAGGAGCGAATCTGATGCCCCCAACCGATCTGCCCTTTCGCTGCGTAGTTCTGCTCCTGCTCGGCCATTTTCTTGTCTAACTCAGCCTGCTTGATCCGCGCGGCCAGCACCTTCATGGCGGTGGCGCGGTTCTTGATCTGCGACCTCTCGTTTTGACACGTCACCACCAAACCGGTCGGAAAGTGGGTAATTCGAACGGCCGAATCGGTCGTATTCACCCCCTGCCCGCCATGCCCCCCCGCCCGAAACACATCCACCCGAATGTCCTTATCCGGAATCTCCACCTCCACCACTTCATCCGGTTCCGGCACAATTTCCGCCGAGGCGAATGAGGTCTGCCGTTTCCCCTGAGAATTAAAGGGGGAGATTCGCACCAGCCGATGCACTCCTCGGTCCGCCTTTAAGTACCCATACGCATTCTCGCCTGAGATGCGCAACATCGCGTTCTTAATGCCTGCCTCCTCCCCCGACAAAATATCCAAGACCTCCACCTTAAACCCCCTTCGCTCGGCCCATCTTTGGTACATCCGCATCAGGATGTTCGCCCAATCACACGCCTCCGTGCCGCCCGCCCCAGCATTCAGACTCAAAATCGCATTTCGGCGATCGTCTGGTTGCGACAAAATAAACTGCACCTCCGTCTGCTCCAACAAGGCCAACCCCTCCCGTAGTTCCCGCGCGTAATCCGCTTGCGCCTGGGGAGATCCATCCTCCTCCGCTAACTCCAAGTGCACGGGTAAATCGCCAATCTTTCGCTCCAGCTCCCGCATTAAATCCAGTTTTTTTCGCAGCGCATTGGCCTCTGCCGCTACCTTTTGGGCCTGAGTGGAATCGTTCCAAAAGTCGGGAGCCGACATCCTCCCCTCAAACTCTTTCAACTGCCCTTCTAATTTCGCTGGGTCAAAGAAACCTCCGTAACTCCCGCAAGCGGGAGTTCACGGAGGCGAGGTCGATCGTTTCTGCGGCCAGGGTCATAAAATACCTTGGCCTTGCCTTGGGTTTGGCTCAAGCCACTTTCCTGCTCATCCATATCCCCAATGCCACCAGAACCATCGAGATCCAGACCGGCCACTCTCCCCACTGTACATAAAACGTTTCCCTCGGCTCGGTTAAATCCAGCTCGCCCGCTAAAAAACCCGGCTCTTGAGGTGATCCACTCTCTGGATCGCAAAGTTCGGCAACCATCACCCCCCGCGGATGGATCAAGGCCGTGACCCCATCATTCGTTGCCCGCAAAAGAGGGAGTCGAGTTTCGATGGCCCGAAAGCGGGCATTCTCCAAATGCTGCCTCGCCCCGGCCGACTTCCCAAACCAAGCGTCGTTGGTGAGATTCACCAAGAGATGGGGCAACCTTTGCGCGGCTCGGCGAACCACCCGCGCCATCGAATCCTCAAAGCAGATCAGCGGGGCAATCCGGACACCGCTTCCCATCAACTCCAAAATTCCCGGCTCTTTTCCCGCCGTCAAATCCCCCCCTGGGGGGACCATCTTCCTCAACCACGGAAATATCCCGGCCAACGGCACATACTCTCCCATGATCACCAAGTGCGACTTATCATAAACTTGCACAGGTTGCCCTTCCGCCCCCGTGAAAAGCACCGCGCTATTGAAGGTCTCGGGCCCACGAATATCCAGTGAACCCGCCAAAAGGGAACGGGCGCCCAGCCTTCGCACCTTTTCCACCGCCGCTTGAAACGCCGGTTCCTCCCTCCATCCCGTTCCAGCCAAACTTTCCGGCCAAACTAAAAGGTCGACGGGAGCATGCGCCACCAGCGCAATCTCCGACCAGCGGGTAAGCTCCTCCGCCACCTTCACCATTTTGGCCGATCTCCACGGATCTTGCGGCACGGCGGGTTGGATGGCCGCGTAGCTCAGCGTCACCACGGGGTTTTCCTCCGGCCGCAAAACCGCCCTCGATCCGTACACCATGGTGACTCCTAAAACCAAAACCCCCGCCGTGAAATCCCACCTCGGCTTCCACTTCTGGGACCCCCGAATCTCCAGCTCGAACCGCCGCGCGGTCAGGGTCAAGGTCAGCCCACCAAATGCCACCACCCAGGAAAGAATTGAAACTCCCCCCAAATCGGCCACTTGCGCCAGCAGGAGAAGGTTCCCCTGGGATACTCCCAATCCGTTCCATCCAAATCCGCTGAACACGATACCCCGCAACCATTCGGTCGCTACCCAGGCCGATGCCCCCAGCACCACATGACGGATATTCCCCCCACTGGTCATTCGTTCCGAGTCCCCACCCGCCCATCTGACCCACAAGACAAACCAGAGCGCTGGGTAGATCGCCAGGTAAACGCACAGAACCATCCACCCCGCCACCGTCACCGATGTCAGCCAGCTAAAAGTGGTCAAAAAGTGAGTCGCCCCCGCAAACCAGCCCAGCCAAAAACTTTTCCGCAGATTCGGCCTCTGCCGTACCCCGTAATAAGCCAAGGGGATCAACGCCAGCCACCCCGCCAAGGGCTGACTGAAAGGCGCAAAGCCCATCGTCAATCCCAAGCCAGTCAATCCAGCGCAAATCCAGCCGACGGAGGAGATTCCGAACATTATCTTTTTTCGTCCTCCCAAGCCCCCGAGTCAACGTTGACGCGAGCTTGTCGCCGAAGCCCTCCTGCTCTTACCTCATGGCGTGATCCCGGCTCGTCTTCGCCAATGGCTTTGGCAGTTTTTTCTGATCTGGGCCGGAATTGGCTTGGTGGCCGTCACTTTTCGACTGACCCCCGCCTGGGCCGAAACCCTCCCCTTGCCTGCTGGGTTAGTTGGCTTCATCACTTTCTGTCTCCGCAATGGAGATTTCATCTCCATGCTTCTCGCCGCCAGCCATGTGTACTTCTCGGCGGTCGATCGATTAGGACTTCGCCGCGCACGCATCACCGCGGCGGCCATTCTCGTTTCCTCTGCACTTCTGGAAACGGTCGGAACGATGAGCGGAATTCCCTTTGGCTCGTATCAGTATACCGACGCCTTTGGCCCGCGGATGGGTGGCGTCCTGCCCCTCGCCATTCCCCTCGCCTGGTTCGCGGTTGTGGCGGGAGCCAACCTTAGCCTGAGCCAATATTGGAGAGATGGTTCCCGTGCCCCCATCGCCATCGCCACCGGGGCTTTCGCCATGACTTTCGATTTTCTAATGGAACCTTTTGCTTACGCCATTCGGGGTTACTGGCACTGGGCCGGCAACGTCGTTCCCCCCCAAAACTTCTTTGCCTGGTTTATCTTTAGCGCCCTGATGGCTTGGGTCACCCCCATCTACGCCGAGCCCTCCACCCGTCCCGATCCTCGGCCGGCTATTACCCTCGGGTTAATGAGCGGGCTTTTTATTGCCGCCCGAATCGCCCACGGGGTTTAATCACGATCCATTCAACTGTTTCGACGCCTCCACCAAATTCCCATCCCTCGCACCAGTTTCTGCCCCATCGAGAGGCTGTGCCGCTTGGTAAACACATCGTAACCCGAGGCCTCGATCGGATCCAAAATCCCCGCGTACAGTTCCCGCATGAACCAGACCGACATCTGGGCTCCCCCGCGAGGGAGCAAGGCGATTCCGGGTTCGGCCAAACGATACTGCTCCCGAGCCCGCGAGACCTGAAACTGCATGAACTCCTTCCAGTGACCTGAAGGTCTTCCCAACAGAAGATCTTCGGCGCGCACCCCATACTGCTCCCGCTCCCGCGCCGGCAGGTAAATTCGACGGGCCCGAGCATCCTCGGCCACGTCACGCAAAATATTGGTCAGTTGCATTCCACGTCCCAAATCCAGTGCCCTCGGTTCTGCTTGGGGATCGTTCGATCCAAACACCCTCATCATCATGAGCCCCACCGTTCCTGCCACCCGATAGCAGTATAAATCCAACTCCTCCCACGTCTGCAGGTTCACCGGACCCGCGTCTCCCGCCACCCCGATCGCCAGATCTTCAAACCAGCGCCGCAAGATTTTGGTGCGCCGCGCACTTTCCCGAAATGCGGGCATCCACTCCTCCCCCGACCGATCTCCACCGTCCTCAAAGGCACGGATCAGCATCTCCCCCGCCACCTCGGGCCGAACCGATTCGCCTCGAGCGGCCACCTGATCCACCGCATCGTCGATCGAGCGACAACACGCGTAGACCGCATAGGCATCCCGACGAACCGACGGCGTTAAAACATGAGAGGCAAAATAAAAGGTCCGAGCATGCTCGCGCGTGATCGCCTGAGCCGCACGATACGATTGGGCTAAATCAGGTGACAAGGTTGCCACCCACCCGTCTAACTGCCCAAACGAACGGTCTGACGCACCCAATCAATCGCCTCGGAAATGGAGGCCTGCTCGGTACGGGTGAGGTGAGATTCTACCAAAAGACGGTTCGACTCCTCGAAAAGGGAGCGACACTTTTCCTGCATCGCTTGAATCGCTCCTGATTTGCGCAACAAATCCTGCACTTTGGAAATGGAGGCCTCGCTGCGGGCGGACGAATGGAAGCACATTTGCAGGAAAGAGCGATCCACCTCCCCTAACCGTTGATAGGCCTCGTGAATGAGCAGGGTCTTTTTACCTTCCAAAAGATCGGTGGGGAGAAGCTGATCTTTCCCATCCAAATGCGAAATTTCCAGGAGGTCGTTTTGGATCTGAAAGGCCAGACCCAGCGGTTCAGTCACCCTTGCCAAATCCTCCGCTTTTTCGGCCGAGGCGCCCGCCAAGAGAGCCCCAATGACGCAGGGGGCTTCAAAGGTGTAGCGCGTAGTTTTCAGTAAGTAGGTGATCTCAATATCCTCCCGGGTCACCCGGCCGATGTCTTTCGAACCCAGCAGAATGTCAAAGATCTCCCCCACACCGGTGTCCGTGATATAGGAGAGAAGTTTTCCCAGCGCCTGCTGCCGCGGACCCACGTCAAAAGCGCTCTGCTGGAGAGTTTCCACCGCGAGGGCGAAAAGAAGATCGCCCACCACCAAAGCAACCCCTTGGCCCGTTCGCTCGGCATGACTCATTCTACCCTGTCTCTGCTCGACCAACTTGTGGAACGTGGGCAGGCCGCGCCGCTTTTCCGACCGGTCAATCAAATCGTCGTGCACCAGAACGAAGGCGTGCAGCAGCTCCAAGGAGAGCGCCGCCTGAATCAAGGCCTTGTCCCCCCACTCTTTCTTGCCTCCCAAGGCCCGGTAGGTCAGCAGCAGCAGCAAAGGCCGGATGCGCTTCCCTTTCCGACCAACAAATTCACACATGTCGAAAAAAATCGGCTCAAATAACTCCCCAAAGTCGTATCGCTCTTTTTGCCGATGAAAGAATGCCTGCATCTCCTGCTCTAAAAGCCCAGGCAAACGCTCCCGCTCCGTTAAATGGGAAGTTAAACTCATGGAATAGAATACGAGCAAAGATGGGGCGCAGGCCAATCGGAAAAGATCAAGTTATTCATATCGTGTACTCACTTCCCTGGGGCCTTTCTGATTTGGGGATAATTTTTAAGGTCGCATGCTCGGCCAAGACAAGGTGATGGGGCGGAATGCTTTTGGTTAGGAATACTCCCCCTCCAACCGTGCTGCCCTCTCCCACCACCGTTTCTCCACCTAAAATCGTGGCCCCAGGGTAGATGGTCACCCGATTCTCGATCGTGGGATGGCGCTTTCGCCCACGCAAAGTCTGAGCCCCCGCGACCGAGCGAGCCCCCAGGGTTACCCCATGATAAATGCGAACCTCTTGACCGATCTCGGTGGTTTCCCCGATGACCACTCCTGTGCCGTGATCAATGAAAAATGATGGGCCGATCACCGCGCCCGGGTGAATATCGATTCCGGTTCGGCTATGGGCCCACTCGGTCATCATGCGCGGAAAAAGCGGAACACCCAAAAGATGCAGTTCGTGGGCCATCCGCTGCACCGCCACCGCCTCCACTCCGGGGTAAGCTAAAAGAATTTCCTCCACATTGCGCGCCGCCGGGTCCCCCGCCATGACCGCCTCCACATCGGTTTTCAGAATCGTTCGAATCGCGGGGAGACGAGCGAGGAAGGCTTGGACTTTACCTGCCGCCGTTTCCCCGGCGACGATTTTGGCCGGCAGGCTCTTTCCGACCTCCCTTTCGAGAGACTTCTCCACTGAGCGCAAAAGGGATGTGATCGCCGGGCCCAGCTCTTTACCCTCCAAATCGTCCCCGTCATAAAATCCGGGAAAAAGGAGATGGAGAAGATCCTGCGTGATGGCCGCGACCGCCCTTTTGGAGGGAAGTTGCGTTCCGCCCAAGTGGTTGATTGCCGCTAATTCGGCATAGGATCTGACCATTTTGTCGGTCAATTCGTGGTGGGTGCTCAAGGAGAAATCCTACTGGAAAGTCCCTGTCGGAGCAACTGGGGCGACGTGCGTTTTTGTTGGGCGGAATGGCCTTCCGATGGCTCAATGGGGGGGTGACGAACGAGGTTTATACTCCCCTGACCCTTCCACCCAAAAAAAAGGGAATGGCGAGGTATGGAGTCATCGGCTCACCCATCGCCCACTCCCTCTCTCCGGTGATGCAGTTGGCGGGCTGGGAAAAGCTAGGGGTTCAAGCCGAATACTTTCGGATCGAAATTCCCGCGGGAGGATTGGAGGGGGCGGTGCCCCAGCTTCTACGTGCAGGATTGGATGGATGGAACTGCACTCTACCGCATAAGGGAGAAATGTTCCGATTCAGTGAAGTGCGCTCCCCTTCCGCTCTCCAAGCCCAATCGGTCAATACCGTCCAAGTGATCCAAGGAAAAATTCACGGCTCGAGCACCGACGCGGAGGGTTGGTCCCGAGCTATGCGAGAGATTTGGCCCGACTCTGTCCCTCCAAAGCGAACTCTTCTCTTGGGATGCGGAGGAGTGGGGCAAACGATCGCACGATTTCTCGCGTCCATCGGTTGCACCACCCTGACGCTTATCAATCGCGATTCCCAGCGAGCCGAGAAACTTTATGGTGAGCTCACGCAACTTGGGGGGAATCGATTTCCGCTTCACGTTCTCGACTGGAATATGCCCAACCTAAGATTGGCTCTGTCGGAATCCGATCTACTGATCCAAGCCACCAGTTTAGGGCTGAAGGACGAAGACCCCCTTCCCATTCCCATCGAGCTCCTGAATCCCCCGCTCCAAGTCTACGATACGATTTATCGCAAAGGGGAGACATCGCTCGTTCGCGTGGCCCGTCAGCGGGGATGCCAGGCCGAGGATGGTTTGGGCATGCTTCTGCATCAAGGAGCTCTCTCTTTGGAAATTTGGTCGGGCCAACCCGCCCCTCTTTCCACCATGCGACAGGCGCTCTACCAAGCGGCCGGAAGAGACCTATGATTCCAACACCTCTTCTTGTTTTTTTTGTTTTCATTTTTGGCGCCATTCTGGGGTCTTTTCTCAATGTGTGCATTCTGCGAATTCCTTTAGGTCAATCGATCGTGAATCCCCCTTCCCGTTGTGCGGCTTGTGGGCGTCAGCTCCCCTTGGGGGTCAATCTTCCCATCCTCGGATATTTTCTCCTTCGTGGCCGCGCCCGTTGCTGTGGCGCCCATCTGGATCCCCGCTACCCGCTCGTTGAAGCGGGCACAGCTTCCGCCCTGGCAGCCCTTTGGCTTTTGTATCCGCCCGAACTTTTCGCCATCTACGCCCTGCTCGTCGCAGGTCTGATCGTCGCCTCAGGAATCGACCTCGACTACTTGGTCATTCCTGACGCCCTGACAATCGGAGGAGTTGTCGCAGGTATTTCACTCAGCTATCTCTTTCCCTCCCTTCAAGGTAAAGAGGATCCTGCTGATGCCATGATCCGTTCCGCTCTTTCGGCCACGGTGGCCGGCGGATCGCTCTGGTTGGTCGCGCGGACCGCATCGTGGCTACTGCAAAAAGAGGCCATGGGAATCGGCGATGCGAAACTACTCGCCGCTTTAGGGGCCTTTCTGGGCTGGCAAAGTCTTCCCTTTATCGTGGCCATCTCCTCCCTCATCGGAACGATCGTCGGAATTGGAATTCTCAAGAAGCGCAAACAAAAGTTAGGCGTCAAAGTTCCATTCGGTCCCTATCTAGCGCTAGCGGCACTTCTCTGGCTCCTCGGAGGAGCGAGGTTGGCCGTAAAATATCTTCCGAATAACTTTTCTTAATATTTTATATGAAATTGAATGACATGGTTTTACATTTTAACTTGCAGCCCCTATTTTATCCACAATTGCCACACCCCTAGATAGACTTTCCAGCGTTTGTACCCCTTTATATAGGGATGCGAAGGCTGATAGCCACTACCTGTTGTATCGTCAGCGCTCTCTTACCCTTTGGCTCATTGAGTCACGGCGTTTCCTCGGCTCCCACCAATCTATCCTTGCAAGAGGATGGTTCGCTGGTCGTTTTTGACGCCAAGGGGGGAGTGGCTGAATTTGTTAAACAGGGAACCCCGAGACAGTCGATTCAGTTAGACGGGCAATCATGCAATGTCAGTTTTGGTTTCAACTCTGCTGGAAAACAAACGATTCTCGTTAGTCTTCCTCCTTCGGCAACCGCACCTGCGGTTTTTCTTCTGGGCGAATCCCAAGTTACCATTCCCCCCAAGGCTGGGTTAAGAATCACCCTCAATGAATCCCACAAAATCGAGAAGATGGATGGGGCCCCTGCCGGCACAGTTCAGTTCCAAAAAATTTCCTCTCAGGCCCCAATGGCCCCAACCATGACCCCTCTTCCCCCCACCCAAGCCACCCCGGCCTCCGCTCCCGCTCCTATTCCTACTCCCTCCGAGGTCGCTGCTCCCACCACCTCCTCCGCCCAAGCCGAGGCCTCCGCACCCATAGCCAACTCCGCCCCAGCGGCCGACCCAATGGTGGGACAAATGAGCGCCATGTCCCAGCCCTCCACCGAACTGGGCTGGCCGGGAAAACTTCTGCAATCCCCACTTTCCGAACCCCAAATGGATGAGGACTACTTCTACGTCCGAACCGAGGGCGGCGCCCGCTTCGTCAGCTCAATGAATATCGTCAATATCGTCGGGCCAAATGGACCAAGTAACCCAGCGATCCAGAAAGAAATCGCCTTCAGCACAGGCTATCGGCAGGACATCGATATCGGCGTCTGGCTAACACCCTGGTTCGGCCTCGCGATCGAAACCGGTTTTGCCCTCAACGCCATCCGCGGAAACACCCAAAACATGAACGTCTCAAGCAGTACTTACTGGAGCGTGCCCATCATGGCCCAACTTTGCTTTCAGTATCCCAACGATACCGGATTTATCCCCTACCTAAACTTTGGCTTCGGTGGTGGTTGGAACTATTTCAATATCGGCAGCATCACATACCCAGGAAATTTTACAACTCTCTCTGGCGCGGGTAACGATATGAACAATGCCTATCAGATCGCAGCAGGTGTGCGTTGGAGAATTTGGGAGCAGATGGGAATCACTCTCGCCTATAAGTTTTATGGAACCAGTCAGCCCACCGTGGACATGGGAGACAATCAGCAGGTCACCTTTGGCTCTCCCGTCACCAACTCGATCGAGTTAGGCGGCCACTTTACGTTCTAATTTCGCCTACTTCCGCGTAATTCCAACCTGCGCGCGATCACGCAAAAAATGGTCGGCCAAGACAAGGTAAGCCATCGCCTCCACCATCGGCACCGCCCGGGGCAGCACGCAAGGATCGTGCCGACCCCTCGCTTTTAAATCCGCACCTTTTCCACTCACCCCGACCGTCTTTTGCACCTTCGCAATCGTGGCCACCGGCTTGAACGCAACGCGAAAAACAATCTCTTCCCCATTGCTAATTCCACCCTGAACACCCCCACTGCGATTGGTTCGGGTCCGCACCCGTTTTCCATCCATATAAAACTCATCGTTGTGTTCCGAGCCACGCATCCGCACTCCGGCAAAACCTGACCCGATCTCAAACCCCTTGCTGGCAGGTAAACTCATGACCGCTTTGGCTAAATCCGCCTCTAATCGGTCAAACACCGGCTCCCCCAAACCCACCGGACAACCTTTGACCACACACTCCACCACCCCGCCCAGGGAGTCCCCCTCCGATCGCACTCTCTCGATCAACTTCACCAACTGCTCCGACTCCTTGCGATCGGGCCAACGGACAGGGTTCGATTCGACCTCTTTCTGATCCACCTGACCCGCCTCGATCCGCGCTACGACCGTGCCCACTTGACGAACAAAGGTGGTAACCGAAAGACGATTCGCCAGCTGGCCAAACATCTTTTTCGCAATCGAACCTCCAATCACGCGACCGATCGTTTCCCGCGCCGAGGTCCGACCCCCACCTTGCCAATTTCGTATCCCATATTTCGCCTGGTACGTGTAATCCGCATGGCTCGGACGAAACATCGTCTCCATCTCCTTGTAAGCTTCAGGGCGCGCATCCTCATTTTTGACCCAAACCGAAATCGGTGTGCCCAATGTTTTCCCGCCAAAGACTCCCGAAAGAATTTCGCACCGATCCGCCTCTTTGCGGGGCGTGACAATTTTGCTCTGCCCAGGGCGCCGGCGATCCAGATCAGGTTGCAGATCTTTTTCGGAGAGGGGGATCTGGGGCGGACACCCGTCCACCACCGCACCCACCCCACCCCCATGGGACTCTCCCCAAGTGGTCACCCGATACAAATGGCCGAAGGTATTTGCCATGGAATCACTATGCCCGAAAAATAGGTTTCCCCAAGCCTTGGAATCGACTCCCGCACTCGCCCAAAGGCCACTTCCCTGCCACCCTTCCACGATGCAAAGGACCTCTCACCTCTGGCTCCTCGGCCTGAGCGGATCGGGCAAAAGCAGTGTGGGCCCTATTTTAGCCAAAAAGTTGTCCCTCCCTTTTATCGATACCGACCAAACCATCGCGGAAACCGCTCGGCTCTCGATCCCCCAGATCTTTGCCCAAGGTGGGGAGCAGGAGTTTCGTCGTTGGGAATCCAGAATTGTGAACCAGCTTTCCCTCCACCCACCATCCGTCATTGCTTGTGGCGCCGGCGTCATTCTCGATCCTCAAAACCGCCGCACCTTGGCCCAAACGGGGCAACGCATCTACTTGCGGGCCGAAATTGCCACACTCGTGCCGCGACTTTCCCATCACCGGGATCGACCCCTTCTCCCCGCAGGTCAACTTCAACCAAAACTCACCCAACAGCTTTCCGAAAGAGCTCCGTGGTATGAGGAGAGTGAAATCCAGATTTCAATCGGATCCGATACCCCAGAGCAGATTTCCGAAAAGATTATCGCAACTCTCACCGCCCCGTAGCCGATGAACCGCGCGGAGGAGCTAAAAGAGGCCGCTCGCTCTTTGGGTTTCGACGCCCTCGGCATCACTTCCGCCCATATTCCACCCCACGCCGACCACCTCAAAGAGTGGCTCTCCCTTTCCTACCAAGGGGAGATGAAATGGATGGCCAGCCGACCCGAGATCCGATCCGACCCCCAAAAGTACGACTCCCTAGCCAAAACGATCATCGTGGCTGGCATCACCAGCCGCCAAACTTCATCTCCATTGCCTCGCGGGAGAATCGCCGCCTACGCCCAAGGGGAGGATTATCATGAAGTCCTGCGCGATAAGTTGGAGCAGCTTGCCCAAAAGACCCTCGCTCCGTGGGGCGGACACTATCGCGTGTGTGCCGACTCCTCTCCTATCCTCGAAAAACCGATCGCCGCCATGGCGGGCCTCGGCTGGCAGGGAAAAAACACGCTCCTCATCCACCCCCAACACGGCCCTTGGTTAATGCTCGGTTCCCTCCTGACCGATTTGGAAATATCAACCGATCCCTCCTCCCATGACCACTGCGGTACCTGTACCCGCTGCCTCGATGCCTGCCCAACCCAAGCATTTCCCAAACCGTACGTTCTGGACGCCCGTCGATGCCTAGCCTACCTGACCATCGAACACCCGGGTTCCATCCCAGAGGAGTTCCGCCCACTCATTGGAGATCGACTCTTCGGGTGCGATGAGTGTTTGGCGGTTTGTCCATGGAACCGTCACGCCCAAGAATCACGCGAACTGCGCTTAACCCCTATCCCTCGAACCGACCTATCCAAAATGCTGACGTGGGATGATGCTCGATTTCGTCAAGAATTTCGCCACACCCCCATTTTTCGGCTCAAACGGGGCCGATGGCTGCGCAACATCTGCATTGTCTTGGGAAATATTGGCACGATCAAAGATCTGCCGGCTCTGCAAAAAGCGACCGAAGATTCGGACCCGCTCGTGCAAGAGCACGCCCATTGGGGAATTACGCGAATTAGGGAGCGAAATCCAACAACGAACGACTAAGACTTTGGCTTACTCCCCGACTTCTCGACCGGCGGGAGCAAGGTTTTCAGCTCCTCCGCTTTCAATTTACTGTCGTCCTGCGTCGGGGCGGTCATCTGCTCTCCGGTTAAGTACCCCTTTTCCACCAACGAGTCGGCAAAGGTCGAGTTTGCATCGGGTGGGTAAATTCGGTAGGCCGAGGAAACAAATTCAGTCGCGGCGACCTTATCCCCCTGATGAAAGGCCTCGGCCGCTTTGGCAAAGTAGTAGATCGGGCTCATCGGATCAGGTTTCAGAGTGCTCAAATAGTCATTCGCTTTGCTGCTGTTTCCGCCAAGCAGGTCACAAAGATACATCTTATAGAGACCTAAGTCATTTTTGGGTTGGCTGTTGAGAAAGATTTGAAACTTTTCCCGCGCCTCAGGGTATTTGTTATTTAAAAAAAGAACTTCGCCCAAGTTAAATTGGGCCATCGGCAAATCGGGTTGTAGCTGCAGGGCGAGGCGAAACGCTTCCTCCGCTTTTACCCAATCCCGTTTTCGGGTGAAAATGGCGCCTCGCAGATTGGCGTTGCTGGCCTGCTTTGGCTTTGCCTGATCCGAGACCTCCAGGGAGGTCAAAGCCCCCTCCAAATCATTTCTCGAAAACGCTTGGGCCGCCTGAATATAGGCTACTTTGTACCGCTCCTCGGCGTCCTCGGGCAGGGGTTCCTGTGTCTTGGGCTTTGGGGTGGAAACCTCCCCCACCCGGTTCTCTTTTTTGCCACATCCAACCAATCCGACGAGACAGACTAGAAAGAAAAGAATGGTCTTACCCATAGACCTAAACTCCCAGAAGCTGAGGTAAGGCTCAAACCTAATTTTCCCGACCTTTTCAAACCACCCTCTTGCGGCACAATCTCTCCTCATGAAATTCCTCGTTACGGGTGGAGCAGGCTTTATCGGAAGCCACCTCGTCGCCCATCTTCTGCCCCACGGGTCGGTCACCATCCTGGATAACTTCGTGTCCGGCAAGCGAGACAATCTAGCGGGGGTCTCGTGCAATTTGATCGAAGGCTCAATTCTCGATTCCCATCTTCTCGCCCAATCGCTGATTGGGGTGACTCACGTCTTTCATCTCGCCGCCATGGTTAGCGTGCCCGAGTCGGTCGCCCACCCAGCGGAATGTCACCAAATGAATGTCGAAGGAACCCGACGCGTTCTTCACGCTGCCACCCAAGCACGCGCCGCCCGCTTTGTCCTGGCCAGCTCTTGCGCGGTCTACGGCAATGACCCCGTCATGCCAAAAACCGAATCTCTGCCTCCAGCTCCCGCCAGCCCCTACGCCGAATCTAAGTTGGCGGGCGAACGATTGTGCGCCGAATCGGCTCTACCCGCAGTTGCCTTACGTTTTTTTAATGTCTACGGCCCACGCCAAGACCCGCGCGGCCCGTACGCGGCCGCCGTCCCTCGCTTCCTCGAGTCCGCGCTGGCGGGCTCACCCCTGACCATTCATGGGGATGGCCGGCAGACGCGTGACTTTGTTTATGTCGACGACATCACCGCCGCCCTGATTCATGCCGCTTTTCAGACCGAACTTCAGGGCGTCTATAATGTCGCCTCAGGCCAATCCACCTCGATTCTGGAACTCGCCCAGACCATTCGATCCATCGCCCACTCCTCTTCTCCGATCACTCACACCCCCGCGAGACCTGCCGATGTCCGCTTCTCCTCCGCTTCCATTGAGCGCCTGCGGGCAACCGGTTGGCAACCCCGCTTCCCTCTTTCCCAAGGACTCTCTCTCCTTCTCCAAGCCAAGTAGCCCGCGATACCGCTCCTTTTCTCGCTCCCGACCCTCCTTTCGTCGTAGAGTCATTTACTGCCCGGGTGGTGGAATGGCAGACACAAGGGACTTAAAATCCCTTGGGGAGAAATCCCCGTGCGGGTTCGACCCCCGCCCCGGGCACACACCTTAACCTCATTCGCTGTTCCAGAGTTGCCCCTCCACCAGACGTGTGTATTTTCCTAACTCAATGGCTGACAAGACCCGCATCCTGAAAGAGAACGTCCCAGGCCAATGGTACGTCGACGATAGCTGCACCCCCTGCCACGTCTGCTTAGAAGAGGCTCCCAAACTTCTAAAATATAACGAGGACCAAACCTACGTGTACTTTTTTAAACAACCGGAAACCCCGGAAGAGATCGATGCCGCCCAGCGTGCCCTCGATATCTGTCCCACGGGCTCCATTGGAAGTGATAACGCAAATGTCTGAACTCGCGACACCACCGGCGACTCCTGCTTTTAGCAGGAACAATCCGTTCTCCTCTCAGCTCAAAGAAAATCGTTGCCTCAATCAGAAGGGTTCCAGCAAAGACACCCGCCACATCGTGATCGAGTTGGGCTCGTCCGGCCCCACCTACACCTGCGGGGACTCGCTGGGCGTGCTTCCCCGAAATCCAGATTCGCTCGTTCGCGAGTTTACCCAAAGATTAGGACTCCATGAAGACGCCGCTCTGCATGAAACCATCGCCACCTCCGCCGTCTTAAACCGTGTCGGCAAAAAGTTCGTCAAAGCGGTGGCGGAAAAAGCTACCGGTACTGCGCGGGATAAACTTCAGGCGATCTGTGCCGACGAAAAGAAGCTCGATGAATATGTTTTCGACCGAGATGTCGTCGACGTCCTCCACGATGCCCCTGGCGTCCACCTCGAACCCTCAGAAATTCCAAATCTTCTTAACAAGATCGCCCCCCGACTCTATTCGATCGCTTCATCGCCCGACCATCGTCCCGGCGAAGTTCATCTCACCGTCGCTCTGGTACAATATAACTCACATGGGCGGACAAAAAAAGGCCTCGCCTCGGGCTACTTGGCCGATCTTTCCGGCACCACCTCCATCCCCGTTTATGTCCAACCCACCCGACACTTTCACCTCCCCGCACCGGATCGGGATATCATCATGGTCGGCCCGGGGACAGGGATTGCCCCGTTTCGCGCCTTTCTCCAACACCGCGCTCGTCACGGCCATACGGGTCGCAATTGGCTCTTCTTTGGCGACCAACACGCCAAGACCGACTTTCTCTATGCCGATGAATTCTCCGACGCGCAAAAGGCGGGTCATCTGCACAAGCTTTCGACTGCTTTCTCCCGCGATCAGGCCGACAAAATTTACGTCCAACATCGGATGGAGGAAGAAGGGGCAGAGCTGTGGCGCTGGTTGCAAAATGGCGCTTACTTCTATGTCTGCGGGGACGCCAAGCGAATGGCCAAGGACGTGCATGCTGCCCTGATCAAAATCGCGGCCCAACATGGCGGAAAAACCCCCGAGCAAGCGGAGGAGTGGGTCTCCGTTACATTTTCTAAAACCGAAAAACGGTATCTGAAAGACGTGTACTAACACTCCATGGCTCGTCGATCCCCATCAGGAAATCTCTTCGTGGGTTTGGTGGCGGGGGTTTTAATCTTGGTCGGAGTCGCTCTTTATTTGCGCGATCGCGGTCTTCTCCAGCTCCCCCAACCGACACAACCCGCGCCGGCCCAGCGGGCCGAAGATCTGGCAAAGAAGTATCCCGAGGCTGAGGCATTCGCCACCCCAAAAACCGCCGCCCCCGCAGATAAAAAAAAACGGTAGAGCAAGCGGACTCGGTCGAGGCCCCGTCCACCCCTATCGGCCCGCCGACCCCGCCCATGGGCAAGGAGGTTCGCCGGGCTGAACCCATCGCGACCGATTCTCCACGTGACACCATTGCCATCGCCGGATGGCAAACCTTACTCGACCGAATGAACTTTTCTTGCGGAACCATCGATGGCCACTTCGCCAAACGCAGCCGTCGGGCCATCACGCAATTCCAAATTCATCGAACTTTAGCGACCACCGGTGAACTCGATATCGAGACACGAATCAACTTAGGGAAACCCGGGGACGCCTACATCGATTATATTCTCACGCCAGACGACCTCCTTCGCGTGGTTCCTAAACCCAAAGGCTACGTCGCCATGAGCAAAGCGGCCGCTCTCGAATACAACGACCCTTGGGAAATGCTCTCCGAGAAAACCCACTCCACCCCCTCCTTCTTAAAAGAGTTGAACCCGTCGGTCACCAACCTCGTGGCCGGAACGCAGCTGACCCTGCCCAATCTTGAGGGGACTCGCAAACTTCCCCCCGTTTCGCGCATCGTGATTATGATCTCAGAAACCACTCTTTTGGCCTTCGATACGAACAATAAAGTCGTGGCCTGCTTTCCCTGCTCAATCGCCGCCAATAAAACCAAGGTTCCGAATGTGCCTTTGACTGTGGCGAATATTGCGCCGAATCCCAACTACACCTTCGACCCAAAAGTTCTTCTCCAAGTGGCCCAGCAGGAGGGCATCACCAACAAATTGGTGCTTCCCCCGGGGCCCAATAATCCTGTCGGGACGGCTTGGATTGGGCTCTCCCTCCAAGGGTACGGCATTCATGGGACACCCGAGCCGGAGGATATTTCCAGGACCGGATCCCACGGTTGCTTCCGACTGGCGAACTGGAACGCCACCAAGCTGGTGCGGGCGGTTCGCCCTGGCGTGCCCGTCGAGGTTGTGCCCTAGTCCGACTTCGCTCCTTCAGGGTGATGCGATCCTTGATCGCGAAAAACTCAACCAAATCGGCCAGTGGTCACTGGGAATATTTGAGTTTTGCCATACCCCGGCTTGGTATCTCTTCGAGCCAATCTTTTTCTGCCATCCTGGAGAAAGCAGAATGGCATCGAAATCCGTCGCGGGATACTTTCCCTCCTTGTCCGGTCGCACCGTCGCTCCCTTGGGCCACGGCACATCATGGGTAACCGATACCCATCCTTCCCCCAAAAGTCCCCACACTGTTTTCTCTTTCCGAAAGTCTGGATTTTTTAGCGAACAGTTAAAATCCCCACCCACCGCGATTGCGTCTGTGCCCGGCACCAAGCCACGGCGTTGCCAATCCTGTCGGAGATATTCGATGGCTCGCTCTCTCCGTTTCGAGGTCACCTCCCTCCCCCCCCGGTTGCTTTTCAAGTGAACGACATAAGCGGTCCACGAACCCTGCCGCTGGGTTTTCCACTCCACCCCTAAAAAGCCTCGCACCGGACGGTCCAGCGTTAGCGGTAATTTTTCGAAATTCACCTCCCAAGCCTCCTGCCAAGGCACGCGACTACAAATGGCCAGATTTTGAGGGAGAAGGGTTTTCTCCTCATCCTCCGCTCGGTCAAAGCGCGTGACCGCCTGCCAGGGCAACTCACGAACGCTCCGGCGTAGGGCTCCGGCATTCAATACCTCCTGAAACATTCCCACATCTGGCTTGAATCGATTCAGCCAAAAATGAACCGCGGCCTCATGCCTTTCTCTTTCCGTTTTCGATGCCAGCGGATTTCGCCCTGGAAACCATTGCAAATTCCATGTCATCCACCGCTGGGGCAGCTCGCGGGGAACAGCCCCGCCGGCTGGCTGGGATAACTCCGGCTCCCGCAGGACGGGGGGAGGAAGAGGCAGTTTGGCCTGGCTCTCTCCCAACCCTACGACCCAGAGTAATAAATAATATCCTACTTTCACTATAGGATATAACTCCCCAAATCAGACTAGGGTTCGGTTAAATTTTCACTAGGTTCGAGATCTAATCTTCCGCCGGTCGTAGAGGCGGGCCAGCGGGATCGCGCTCAATCAGCTCACCGCTTTTCACTTTCCGGAGAAGCTCCTGCTTAGCCCCCTCCCTCAGCCACTCCTCCCGCTCACCCCTTCGGTTTGCCCAAACAAGGAGTCCGGATGCCCCACATAGAAGACTGACAAAAATAAAAATCTGTAATCGCAACTTAAAGCCATAATCCAAACGATCCCACCTTTCATCCATATGGTGCCTCCAGGTAAAACCTTTTCTATATTTTATCTCTTTTGGCATATAATTGATGATCAATGAAATACTACTGTATATCTTTGTCGCAGATTTGCCATATTTCAAGGGGTATCATAAAATATTTCTTACTCTCGTTTTACTGAATTTTCCGTAAGGTGTCCGGAATGGGCCTGTGGCGAAACTGGCAGACGCGACAGACTTAGGATCTGTTGGGGTAACCCATGGAGGTTCAAGTCCTCTCAGGCCCACTTTATTCCCTCTTGTTCTCAACTCATTTTTTCATGACATCCTAACAACTTGGGACGGACAAAACTCTGCCCGATTCTTCCCCGTATGGTCTTGGGTTTTCCAAAATCGGGGCGTTGGATTGTGCTTACTGCGCTGACCCTGTTTTCATTCGCACCTCCCCTGCATGCCATGGACGAAGAAACCGCGAAAACGATTGCTGATCTTAAAGCTCAAATGCAGTCCCTGATGGACGAGGTAAAAAAACTAAAGAGTCAGCAGTCAAACAACCCACCGGTCGCCCGCCTTCGCCCTCCCACCCCTGAACCAACCGATCCAAACAAACCTCAGCCACCTCTGCTCCCTCATCCTTTCGGGTACACCCCATTTCTTACCCCAAAAGCTGCAAAACCAAATCGGAAGCCAATGCTTTCCTCGGAAGTACAAGAGCAATCTTCCATGGAACAGCAAGTCGAGGGCACCACAGAATCCACTCCAAAATCGGAGCAGCAACAACAGAGGGATCTCCCCCAGTTGGATGTATCAGAGAGAGGACTCATCTTCCGCTCCGCCGATCAACAACACCTGGTTCGGCTTGGAGGGCTTCTTCAACTGGATGATCGGCAGTTCGTCGACCCAGGGACAAGTGATATGTCCAAATTCCTCATTCGCCGGGCTCGCCCCTACGTGGCTGGTTTCTTTTACGATGATTGGGAGTACCGGTTTGCACCCGAATTCGCCCTTTCCGCGCCGAATGCCCAAACCTATCAAACGACCATTGCGGATGCTTTTATTAACTACGCCCCCATCGATGAAATCCAAGTTCAGGCAGGCAAGTTTACTCCACCCCTCGGCCTCGAAATGCTTACGCCCGCCGCGTTCGTTCCCTTTTCCGAACGCTCCTTAACCTCCAATCTGATTCCCAACCGTGAAATCGGCGTGATGACCCATGGCCTCGTCTTTTCGGAGAAACTCTCGTGGGCCGCTATGGTTGGAGCCGGATCACGGAATGATACCATCCAAAGCGGGCTCGATTACGGCACAGGTCCCGTGGGATATTTTCGAATATTCTGCCAGCCCTTTCGCAACGAATCGGACCTTCCCGAGGAACTGGAAGGTTTACACTTCGGCGTCGGTGGCAGTATTGGATGGCAAGCGCAGAATGACGGAGTCGATACCGCCAATTTATTTCAGAATTACAGCACCGACGGCGGAAATACATTTCTCACTTTCCCCAATGGGCTGAATGTTCAAGGCGAGGTTTGGAGAATCAGCCCGCAACTTTACTATCGGTACGGCCCTCTCGCCCTGATCAGCGAATTCACCACCGAAAAGCAGGGGGTCAATACGGGCGGGGTGATTGGTTCGTCCGGGGGCGGTTTCACCAACTACCAGACCACTTCTTGGAATCTGGAACTCGATTGGGTTATCACGGGGGAAATCGCCTCCTTGGGCGGCGTCGTGCCTCAGCACCCTTTGGATTTTACCAACGGCGACATTGGCGCTTGGGAGATTAGCTTTCGTTACGATGGACTTGCCGCCGGTGCCAATATGTTTCGACCCATAGATCAGGGCGGTTTGGGAATCTCTCAAACCACCAGTGCCACCGGCGTGAATGGCGCCTCCCTGGCTCTCAACTGGTATCCCAATCGACTGATCCGCTTGGGTGTCACTCTCGAGTATAACGCCTTCACAGGCGGAGGTGCCCCCGGGACTGTCGTGGAAAATAATGAGCTCGGGTTCATTACCCGTCTCCAACTCCTCTATTAACTCTTTCGCTCGGCCGCCACCCGCTTTTCCTCCCGCTCCTCACTCTCCCCCCCAAAACGATGATCCCGATAAAGGGTGATCGAGACGTCCTTATTCCTCCGAATGCACTCCTTGATTGCCTCCGGATCCTTTTCGCACCACAGCAATGTCTTCCAGCTCGTCAGATGCTTAGGCTTGTGGAAGTCGCTCCCAGCGATCAGAGGCAATCTCTTCAGCCCAACCGGATTAAAAAGATCATCCCGATTGCCAATTTCCCAAGCATCAATCAAAGGCCGAAACTCATCCTGCCGCTCCCACAAATAAAGAGTGTCTTTTCCCCAGGCCGAACTCATGTGATGCGGGTGCGCCGCAATCGTCAACCCCCCCTGGGCGCGAACCTGCCCACAAATCTCTTTCAACGATAGCGCAGGATCAATCGGACTCTGCAGATCGACCCCTAAAAGATGGGCCGATCCCTTCGCCGTGAGCCCATCATGGTTAAATTCCAGCCCTGGAAATAAAATCATCCGATACTTCGTCCAAGCCCGGTTCTTCTCCTCCCCCAACGCCCGAAAGTAGTCCGGTAAATCGTCCACCGTCAGGACTAAGCCTGAGAGATTAGCCAACCGCCCCAACAATCGCCGGCGATCAACCAGATGGTCGGTCACCGCCAATGCATCGAAACCCCTTCGGCCGTAAAAATCCACCAGTTCCCGCAGCGTCAGGCGCCCATCCGAAAAGATCGTATGGGCATGCAAATCCACCATGCGTAGACCTTTCTTCCCCGTGTGCCCATGATGAATCAGACGAAGTTCAGGGACCCGTTCCATCTCGTTCGCCGATTGCGCCATCTGTAAGATTCGTCCCGCCAATCTCTCCGTTGCCCCCAACGACCGCACCGCCTCCTGCCGCGCCCTCCTTCCCCACTCCCGCAACCCCACCCCGCCCCCTTCCAAAGCTTGCCCGATTCGCGCCGCAATCTCAGACGGGGAGTCCGCCAGGGCACCACCCCCCAACCGCGTGACCAGCCGACAAATTCCCTTTCTTTTTTCCGAGTTCTTGCCTCCCTCCACCAGCACGGTCGGGCGACCCGTCGCCAGCACCTCCCGCACACTGATCGTGCCCGGCTTTGTCACCACCAAATCATGCGCCCGAATCATTCCCGCAAGATTTTTCACCCAGCCGTGAATCTCCAGCTTTCCCTGCGTCCCCGCAAAGGCTTTCCGTAAATCTCCCTTCAGCTCCTCCTCTTTGCCCACCACCGCCGTTACTTCCACATCGGGAAACGACAAAATCTTTTCGACCGTTCGCACGGCCTTTCGCCGGCGCGAGTTGATCAGATAAAGAATTCGAAAGGGTTCGCGATTTTTTCCTGATCCCCTTTTCCTCTCCTCCGCCGGCTCAAACGTCGGCCGAACGGGCCATCCTCCCGCCACGACTTCCTTCACCCTGGAGTTCGTCTCCTTTAACTCCTTCGCCGATCCCTCATCCGCCACCCATAAAAGATCCGCCGTCACTCCGTCCCAACCAGGCAACTCCTCCGCCTCCAAAACCACTCCCACTCTTTGAAAGCCTGCTTCCGATCGGTCCTGCACTCTCTCCTGCAACGCTAAGCCCACCGCAGGATGAAAAAAAACGACCACCTCAGGTCGCGCCTCCTCCAGAGTCAATGCTACTAACCGCCGCAACTGAGGCCACCCGGAGCTCCCCAATACATCCATCCCCGCCCTCCGTATCCATCTCCCCAATGTCTCCCCTCTAGCCTTTCCCCTCCCCAACTTCCCCGAAATCCACCCCAACCACCCTTCGATCCCCCCCTGCCCTACCTCCCGAACCTCCACCCGTAACTCTGCCCCAGACTCCTCCTCTAAAACATCCCGCAACGCTCGCGCCACGTAGTGGTGCTCCTCTTGCCCCCCCGTCAGGATCAGAACGTCTTTCACTCTCTTATGTGAATAAGTTGGGGAAAAGGGAGAGCAAGTCCGCCGAGGTTACAATTATGTGTCAAACTAGGACATCCTGACCATTCGTTACTTGTAATTTCAAATTAACGTTTTACGCCGCTTTTATAGGTATTTTCCAACCTCTCTTTGGCTTCCTGCTCTAATCTTTTCCGTAGTGGGGATAACTCCTCACGAATCGCCTTTTCTGTGGCCATCTTCTCCATCCAGTAAGCCCGAACAAAAGCCTGCTCATTTTCCGGGCCCACTTGAAGATCGAAGTCCTTGGCCACGGCCAAAGCCTCCTTGGTCGATTTAGCCCAAAATTCATCAATCCTCTCGACCAATCTGACCCTCTGCTCCTCGGATAACTTTTTATACATGGGCCACGCCTCCAACTTCTCCCCCAACTGCTCACGCGGCACCAAAGCCAAAGCCATAATTTGCACAAAGCGATCCTGATCCGGCGGGCCCGCCCAGAACTGATCCTTCTCTCTCTGCACCATATCCCTCTTCGGGACGAAAGGGGCATCCGGCACCCGAGGAGGGCGCGGCTTTTTCGCTTTCTCACTGCCATCTGTCTCTTGCCCATGCCCCGCCCCGCCCAAGAGAGCCAACGCCAGAATTGCCCGCAGAGCTACTCGCCTCATAAGCCAGCCCACCAACGACTCTCCCGATCCTCTTCCACCATCGCGTCCAAGGCCGCAAATAACTCCGCGTCCGCCACCGAAGGCTGACTATCCCACCGCAACCATCCAACCGCCAAAATTGCCGCCCCCGCACCCAGTAAAACCCACCTCGGCAAACCAAACCACCCCCTCTTCCTATCCTCCTCCCGCCGCAAACGCGCCATCGTCTTGGCCGCAAACCACGGCGGTGCCTTCGCTACAGGGTCCGCCGCCCATAGCCTCCCCAACTGCGGCCCCAGCCCATCCCCACCCTCATCTCTCGTCTTCTTCATATAGGATTAAACTACCATTTCTCTAACTAGGTTCGGTAAAAAATTCAGCTAGTCGATTCTTTAAATTTTCACGTGCCCTGAACATCAACGACTTAGCGCCGAGCTCGCTCACCCCAAGTACTTTGGCGATCTCCGAAAACTCCATTTCCTCATGTTCTCGCAGGTGTACCACCAATCTCTGCTTTTTGGGTAAATGCGCACAAGCCAACCTCACCGCCTGAACCAGCTCCTTACCCGATAAATCATCTCGCGGATTTCTCTCCATGACCGACTCCTGACCACCCTCCACCTCTTCCCCCTCCTCATCCAAAACCACATCCGACACCACCAGCCGCTTCGATCGGTTATCACAAAAGGTAAACACCAGATTGCGGGTCACCGTCATCAACCACGTGGTAAATTTTGCTCGAGCTCGATAGGTCGGGGCCGCTCGCCAAATTCTTAAAAAGACCTGCTGAGCCAAATCCTCCGCATCCGGACCCGCCCCCCCAATCATTCTCGCCACCGTCCCATACACCCGATCTTGATGTCGGATGATCAATTCCCGCAACGCCTCCTCATCCCCCTGCCCCATTCGCACCACCAGCGCATCATCCCCATCACCCTCTCTTTCGTTCACCATACATCTTCCTCCTCTCACCCGCCCGCCACGACTTTAACAAACTCCAACCGATCACCGTGCTCCACTTTTCTCTCCCCCCACTCCTGTCGCAACAGGGCCTCCCCATTTCGTTCCACCAACACACTGGCAGGCTCCAACTTCATCTCCCGCACAATCTCCATCACCGTCCGATCGGAATTCACCTGCCGGGCTTTCCCATTCGTAAAGACGATCACCTTCGCCGCCATCCTCTACTCCGCGAAAGCCCGATCCCAATCTTTCCAAACCGGATCCAGCCCCCGACTCCGTAGCACCGTACTCAACTCCTCCGCACTTCTCCCATCCGACACCTCAAACTGCTCCGTTGCCTCCGCCCCCTCCCACTCCCCTGCCTCTAGGGCCACCTCCCGCCCCCGGACCGTCCGATGCAAGCGCCCCTTCCCCACACCCGTGTAACCACCAGGATCCGTCTCCGAACCCGCACTCATCATCGTCACCCCCAACTCCATCAATCCATCCCGCAACTTCGCCGGCTCGCGGGTCGATAAAACAATGCCTGCTTGGGGAAACGCGATTCGAAAAGCACAGATCGCCCGGACAAAATCCCGATCCGACATCGCCACTCTCGGCTGAAACCCCCCCGCCGCCGGCCTCAACCTCGGCAAAGCCAAAGTGATCTGCGACCGCCACCCGACCTTCATCATGTGGGAAACGTGCGCCGCCAACGCCACCAGCTCCCTCCTCCAATCCGCTAACCCCACCAACACTCCTAAACCGATTCTGCGAAAACCTGCCGCATACCCTCGCTCCGGCCCTCCTAATCTCTCATCAAAGTTCCGCTTGGGACCCGAAACGTGCATCTCCGCGTACGCCGCCCGATCATAACTTTCCTGATACAGCACCAGACCCTCCGCCCCCGCCGCCACAATCTCCCGATACTCCGCCGTCGCCAGCGGCGCCACCTCAATCGCCACCGACGGGAAAAGCCCCACCGTCCGCTTCACCGTCTGGGCCAAATAAGAAACGGGTACCTCTCGAGGATGCTCACCGCTCACCAGTAAAAGATTTCGAAAACCCTGCGCCGCTAAATACTTCGCCTCCGACTCCACCTCATCCAGATTCAAGGTGACCCGCCGAATCGGATTCTCCTTCGAAAACCCACAGTATTGACAGCTGTTGACGCACTCGTTCGAAAGATAGAGCGGGGCAAAGAGCCGCATCGTTCGACCAAAGTTCTTTCTCGTTTCACCCCTCGCCTCGTTCGCCAAATCCTCCAGCCGCTTCGGCCCGAACATCAACTCCGCAAACGTTTCCACCGCCCTCGACCTCGCAAAAGGCAACACCTCCAGCGGATCCCCCGGCACTCCACTCATTCGTCTAAAAATCCAGTCAGGGGACTCGTGGCCATGGCCGTGCGCTGGGTGGGTCCCAACCCCGCCTCGTACCCCATCCGTCCCGCCTCCACTCCCAAGCGAAACGCCCGCGCCATCGCGGCCGGATCCTCGGCCACCGCAATCGCGGTGTTCACCAGCACCCCATCGGCTCCCATCTCCATCGCCTCCGCCGCGTCGGACGGAGCCCCCAACCCCGCATCCACAATCACCGGAACCTGCGACTGCTCGATCATAATCTCAATCATCGCCCGCGTTTCCACCCCTCGATTCGATCCGATCGGCGCGCCCAAGGGCATGACCGTCGCCGCCCCCACCTCCTCCAGTCGCTTGGCCAAAACCGGATCCGCCTGAATATAGGGCAAGATCGTAAATCCCTCCTTCACCAAAATCTCGGTCGCTTTCAATGTCTCAATCGGGTCGGGCAGGAGATATCGAGGATCGGGATGAATTTCTAACTTAATCCACTTCGGCAGACCGGCCGCCACCGCCAGTCGAGCCAATCGCACCGCCTCCTCCGCACTCATCGCTCCGCTGGTATTAGCCAGGACCAGATATTTGGCGGGATCGATCTCCTTCAACATGTCCGCCTGCGGATCCTTTCGCCCCGTTAAATCCACTCGTCGCAAGGCAACTGTGACAATCTCTGCTCCACTCGCCTCCAGCGCCGCTTGCATTGCCAGAACAGATGGAAATTTCCCAGTCCCCAAAAGGAATCGAGATTGAAACTCCCGATCTCCTATCTTCCACCCCTTCTGCGTTGCCACTTGAGATGTCATCGAATTACCCTACGCCAGCCGCTCCCGTCTTTCCAGCTTCTGTCCGCCCAATGGGTAAATCATACGCTTGCCTTTTCTCCCTAAACTTCGTCATATGTTTCCTTGGTGAACCCCAAAACATTTTGGAAATCCCGCCTCCCCTTGGTCGAAAAAGCGCTCGATCGCCTCATCTCCCCCCAAGCCAATCCACCCCTCATCCACCGCGCCATGCGCTACAGCCTGCTGGCCGGAGGAAAACGTCTGCGCCCCATCCTTTGCCTGGCGGCGGCTCGTGCCGTCGGTGGCAAAGAGTCGTATGCCCTCCCTTCCGCCTGCGCCGTCGAATGCATTCACACTTACTCCCTCATTCACGACGATCTTCCCTGCATGGACGATGATCATTTCCGCCGCGGTCGCCCGACCAACCACCGGGTCTACGGGGAAGCGGTCGCTGTCCTCGCGGGAGACGGCCTCCTGACTCAAGCCTTTGCCTCGGTCGCGCGGACCAAGCCCAACCGCCGCTACTCCCCGGCCGATCTCGTTACCGAACTCGCCCACGCCTCCGGTAGCCTCGGCCTCATCGCCGGCCAAGTTCTCGATCTCGATTCGGAAAAAAAGCGAATCCCTTTAAAGAGATTGGTCGAAATCCATCGCGCCAAAACGGGCGCTCTCATCACCACCTCCCTTCGCCTCGGCGCCATGTCGGTCGGTGCCCCTCCCGAAAAACTTCGCCACCTGACCCGCTTCGGCCAATCCCTCGGCCTGGCCTTCCAAGTTATTGATGATATTTTGGATATTACCTCCACCAAAGCAAAACTCGGCAAAAGCATCGGAAAAGATCAATCCGCAGGCAAAGCTACCTACCCTAAACTTCTCGGTCTCGCTGGCGCCAAAAAAGAGGCCGGCCGCCTAACCGCCTCGGCCCGCGCCTCGCTCCGCCCACTAGGCTCCGCGGCCGCTCCCCTCCTCGCTATCGCGGACACTCTTCTTGGCCGCGATCACTAAGTTTCGTCTCGTCCGAATCGCGTCCTCCACCTCACGGGCCGCTCGGGATGCCGCCCCCGGACCACCCAACTTTTTGGCCACCTCACGAATCCTACCCGCCATAACCTCTGCCCCCTTTGGATTTCGCAAAATCTGTAAAGCGGCTCGCGCCAGTCGCCCCGGCTCCGCCGCTCCCTGCAGGAACTCCGGCACCACTTTCTCGCCCGCGAGCACATTGACCATCGACAGGTAGGGTAACTTAACCACCATGCGCGCCACCCAGTACGTCAGCCAAGAGGCCCGATAAATCACCAACATGGGCAAGCCGGCCATGGCACACTCCAAGGTCGCCGTGCCCGACGCCACCAGCGCCAGAGAGCAGCGCGTCAACTGCGTCAGGGACTGCCCCGAAACGATATCCAAACTCACGCCACTCATCGGATATGTCGCCCAAATTTCCTCCAACTTTTGCCTCATCTCATGGTCGGTCGCCATCGAAATAAATCGGACATTGCGCTCCTCCTGCACGATCCTCTGCGCCGTCCGCAATAAGATCGGCCAATGCTGATCGATCTCCTTCGCTCGACTCCCCGGCAAGAGCGCCACACACGGAATCTCATCCCGCCCCGCATGGGACTGCTGAATCCAACGATCCGGCAACGGGTGCCCCACCCACTGGGTCCTCAATTTTGGGGCGTGCTGGGCAAACCAATCCACCTCAAAAGGAAAGATGACCAACAGCCGCTCTAAGATTTTCTCCATCAACTTGGCTCGGCCCGCCTTCCACGCCCACACCTGCGGGCTGACATAATAAATCAAGGCGGGAGAACCTGATTCCCGATGAAGGTCTCGAGCCAAACGCAAATTGAACCCTGGATAATCCACCAAGATCACCACGTCGGGATGGATCTCCGCAATATCGTGCTTCACCTCCCGGAAGATTTTCAGAAACTTCGGCAGATTCCGCAGCACATCGGTCAACCCCACCACCGCATGTTTCGCCAAATCGAAACTCTGTTCCTGCCCGGCCGCTTTCAACATCGGCCCGCCCACCCCAAACGCCCGCAACTTCGGATTCTTCTTCAACTCCCGTAAAAGATCCGCCGCCAACCGATCCCCGCTGGCCTCGCCGGCCACCAGGTACACCCGCGACTCCACCTGCTCTTTCAAACTCATGCCCCCACCGGGGTCATCTGACCGCATATCTGGGAAGCCAACTTCAGCGCCTCAAACCCATGCGCCCCCGCCACGCGCGGATCCGTATTCTCACGCACATTCATCACAAACTCCGCTAACTGATTCTTCAGCGGTTCCCCTTTCATCACCGGAATTTTATCCCGCGTGATTTTGCCCTCCAATCTCTTGTAAATCTCCCCCTCCTGTTTCATATAGTCCAAGGACAGATACGCGTCGTCCTGAAACACCCGAATCTTTCGTAATTTTTCGGGGCTAATGCGGCTCGTCGTCAGATTGGCCACACACCCGTTGGCAAAACGAATTCGCGCATTGGCAATATCCTCGCCCTTGCTCAGGACAGGCACACCCACCGCATCCACCGAAGTCACGGGCGATCGCACCAGATGCAAAATAATCTCCAGATCGTGAATCATGAGATCCATCACCACGCCGATGTCGGTGCTTCTTCCCGGAAAGGGGGACAACCGATGCGCCTCAATAAAACGCGGTCGGCCTAACCTCTCCTCCAGCGCCGCCAGCACTGGATTAAATCTCTCCACATGCCCGACCGCTAATTTCGCCCCATGCTTCTCGGCCAGATCCACCAGCTTCCGCGCCTCCGCCGTATCCATCGCCATCGGCTTTTCCACCAGCACGTGCTTGCCTTGCCTTAAAAAAGGTTCCGCAATTGCTAAATGAGTCATGGTCGGCGTCACGATGCTGGCCGCGTCGACCGCCTCCACCATTTCTGCCAAAGAGGCAAACGCCCGCGTCCGACACTTCGCCGCAATCTTTCGGGCTGTCTCGGGGTTGGAATCATGCACCCCCACCAACTCCGCTTCGGCCAGCTCCGCATAGATCCGCGCGTGCTCCTTGCCCATGTGACCCACCCCCGCCACGCCTACTTTCACTTTCTGGCTCATTTGCCCCCCTTGCCCGCCTGCCCCCAAAGAGTGACTTTGTGCCGAAGGGCTAACTTTTTCACTTCATCCTGGTCCAAAATCAAAGTTTTTTTCGCCTCCACCACCAGCACACTCACCCTTCCCTCCGCCGCCGCTCGAATCGTTTGCGGTCCCACCACCGGCACATCAAAACGCATATCCTGCCCCGGGGAAGTTACTTTGATCGCGACCCCACCACCACCCGCGATGGCTCCACCCCTGCGCAAGGTCTCATCCGTGCCGTCAAAGCCCTCCACCGCCATCACCGTTCCCTGCTTCACCACCAAACTTTGCCCGATATTCAGCTTGGCCACCGCTTTGGCCAGGGGCCAACCGAAGGTAATGTCCGCCGCAAGATGCGCGGGCGGATTCGGCCCGGCCAAAATCCCAGGCCCAGCCAAATGCTCCTCCATAAAAGTCGTTGCCGGTAAAACCCGGATGCCCGCTTTGCCCAACTCCGCCGCCACCGCCCCAAAAAGTGTCGCCGCATTTTTTTCCTTCAGCCGAGCCAGAATCCACAGCGCCCTCCAATCGGGTCGCAAATCGAAAAGTCGTTTGGGGGTGATCTGACCCGCAAAAATCGCCTCCCGCACCCCCGCCTTTTTAAAAAACGAGATCAACTTCCCCAACTGCCCCACCCGCAACCACTCGGTCGGCTGCCCTCGTGCCGCCACCCTCGCTTCCGTCTCGCCCGTGAAGGCCGCCACCACCAAAGACACCCCCAGAGCCCTCGCCCCATCCAACACTTGGAGAGGATAGATCCCCCTGCCCGCCACCAAACCAATCTTGCCCTTCATCAATGGGTTACACCCCAGAACGGGATGGCAATTTCATGGATTGACCGATTCATGGGTTTTGATACGATTTGAAAGGAGTCGTCTCGCGGCGGATGTTGGGTGGGAACTCGAAGGTTTCCACCCTTTTTTTCGCCAAAAGAGGTCTCCGAAAACCAAAAAAGATAAGCACATGAACACACAAGACTTCCTCACAGTACTCGATTACATGGAAAAGGAGAAGGGCATAAGCCGCAAGGTGATGGGCACAGTCATCGAGAATGCCCTGATTACCGCCGCCCACAAGACCTACCCTCTCGAGACTGAAATTCGCGTCAACCTCGACCAAAAATCGGGTAAGATCCAAATGTTCGCCAAACTCAAGGCCAGCGACCGGGCCCGTCCCAACGCGGACGAAATCTCCATCGTCAAAGCCCGGGCCGTTAAACCGAACGCGCACGTCGGTGAACTCATCGAGGTCGAACTCGATGCCAGCCAGTTCGGCCGAATCGCCGCCCAAGTCTTCAAGCAGGCCATGAATCAAAATCTGCGCTCGATCGAGAAAACCATGATCATGGAAGAGTTCCAAGGTCGCGTGGGCGATATCGTCGCCGGCACCGTCCGCCGATTCGAACGGGCCGACGTCGTCATCGATCTGGGTAAGTTTGAAGGCATCATGCCCTCCCGCGAACGCGTTCCGACGGAAGAGTACACCCCCGGGGAACGCATCCGCGCTCTCGTTCTCGCCGTCCAATCGGGTCAGCGTGGACCCGAAATCATTCTCTCCCGCTCCAGTCCTGACTTCGTGCGCCGTCTCCTCTCCCTCGAAGTCAATGAGCTGAACGATGGCACGGTACAAATTAAAGCCCTCGCCCGTGAACCCGGTTTCCGGACGAAGATTGCGGTTTGGTCGGACGTGGAAAAAGTCGATCCCGTCGGCGCCTGCGTCGGCATCCGCGGTTCCCGTGTGAAAAATATTGTGCGAGAGCTCAACAACGAGAAGGTCGATCTTTTCCGCTGGTCCCCCAATATTCATGAACTGGTCATTGAAGCCCTCAAACCCGCCAAACTGCGTAAGATCGAAATCGACGAAACCAATCGCCGTGTCCGCGCTTTGGTCGACGCGGAGAATCTCTCCCTCGCCATCGGCCGAAAAGGTCACAACGCCCGCCTAGCCAGTCGCCTGACCGGCTGGAGCATCGACGTGGAAGAGGACAAAACGGAAGTCCAAGGCTTCGAACAAAAGCTGGAAGCCGCCGTCCAAGGCCTGGCCTCCATTCTTGGCATCGAACTCGCCCTCGCCCAAAAAATTGCGTCGGTCGGATTCAGCACGGCTGAGGCCATCGCCGAGGCCAGCGACTCGGACTTGGCTGAGGCCGTACCCGATCTCACCCCTGAACAAGTCCGGGAGATTCGCACCAAGGCTCAGGCAGCCCTCTCAGCCGCCAAGACCTGAAGCCCCCTCCCTCGCCCGGCATGGCCACCTCGTCCACCAAAAAGACGGCCAAACCCGACGGGGAAGCCGCTCCCATAAAAAAACCACGCGCGGTCAAACCCGCCGCCCCGAAAAAGGCTCCGGCCAAGGGAAAAATTTCCCCAGCCGAACCCTCGCCCGTTGCCCCACCTGCGGTCTCTCTACCTCCCGAAGAAAAAGTTGCCCCGAAAAAAGTAGAAGCGGCACCCGCCGTCCCCCTACCCACACCCCCAGCTCTGACGGAGGAGACGGTCGACGAATCCAAAATCATTCAGATGAAGCCCCCGATCCAGGTTCGGGACTTGGCGACTCGGCTCAATCTGAAGCCCTTCCAGCTGATTCATGAGCTGATGGAAATGAATGTCTTTGCCACCCTGAATCAAAATATCGAGGAGGCGGTGGCTAAAAAGATTTGCGAGAAACGTGGGTTCGTATTTTTAGCGGAAAAACGCAAAGAGGGGGGTGGAGTCCACAAGGTCGCCCCGGTGATCGAGCCCCCCAAGGCCAAGCCCATTCCCTCCGCCAATCTCAAACCTCGGCCTCCCATTGTCACCTTCATGGGTCACGTCGATCACGGGAAAACCTCCCTGCTCGACGCCATTCGGCGAGCCAAAGTAGCCGCGGGCGAAGCGGGCGGCATCACCCAGCACATCGGGGCCTACACGGTGAAGCGGGGTGAAAACACGATTACCTTTCTCGATACCCCAGGCCACGAGGCTTTCACCGCCATGCGTGCCCGCGGGGCCAACGTCACCGATATCGTGGTCCTCGTGGTCGCCGCGGACGACGGCATTAAGCCGCAAACTTTGGAAGCCCTTCGTCACGCCCAAGCGGCCAAGGTGACCATTATGGTCGCCATCAATAAAGTGGATCTACCCAACGCCAACCTCGACAAGGTCAAAGGCCAACTGCAAGAGCTGGGCCTCGCCCCCGAAGAGTGGGGTGGCCAAACCGTCGTCTGCGAAGTTTCCGCCACCAAAGGCACCGGCATTGAAAAACTTTTGGAAATGATCGCTCTCCAATCGGAAGTTTTGGAACTGCGGGCCGATCCGACAGGTCTCGCCCTTGCCCGCGTGATTGAGACCCAAATTGAGACGGGTCGCGGTCCCACTGCCACCGTCCTCGTCCAGCAAGGTTGCCTCAAGGTGGGCGACTCCTTTGTTTGCGGACCCCACCAAGGAAAAGTCAAAGCACTCTTTGATGATGGGGGAAATTCGATCAAAACGGCTGGTCCCTCGGTCCCCGCACGAATCGTCGGGTTAAGCGGTGCCCCCTCCCCTGGCGAAGAAGTTGTGGTCGTTGGCTCGGAGCGGGAGGCTCGCTCGATCGTCGAAGAGCGGCAAGAGGCCCAAAGGGCCACCCGCTTGGCCGCCGGACCTGGTGCTCCCGCGGGTGTCACCTTAGAAAATCTTTTCGCCAGTATCGCCGAAGGTCAGAAAAAGTGTCTGCGCGTTGTCCTCAAAGGCGACGTGCAAGGCTCGGTCGAGGCGATCGTGGAGGCCATTCGCAAAATCCAAAGCCAAAAAGTGACTTTGGAAATTATTCTTTCCGCCATCGGACCTATTGCCGAATCAGATATTCTTTTGGCCAAAGCCTCGGGCGCAGTTGTGATTGGTTTCAACACCAAGACGGATAACTCGGCGGCCAACGCGGCCAAGCGCGAGGGAATCCAGATCAAACTTTTCAGTATTATTTATGAACTGGTCGATCAGGTGAAGGAGGCCATGACCGGCCTGCTCGATCCCGAACTTCGCGAAAGCCCGCTCGGAAACGCCTTGGTCAAAAAAGTATTCGAACTTTCCAAATTCATGGTCGCGGGTTGCCAAGTGCAGAGCGGACGAATCACCAAAAGCGGACGGGCCCGCGTCATCCGCAAGAAACAGCCGATTTACGACGGTGCCGTGGTTACCCTTAAACGATTCCAAGAGGATGTTCCCGAAGTGCGCCAAGGATTGGAGTGCGGGATTCGTCTGGGCAACTTCGACGAATACGAAGAGGGCGACATCATCGAGTGTTACCAACTCGAAAAAGTCCCCCAAACTCTCTAACGACTTTCCTCCCCAACAAATTGGGCTAGGTTTTTTTCATGCCCAGTCGTCGCCTCTTTCGGGTGTCAGAATCGATCCGCTCGGTCCTCGCGCGCCTCGTGAGTCGCGAACGGACTCTCGAAGGAAAACTCATCACCATCACGGGGGTCGAGGTCAGCCCCGATCTTCGCCATGCCCAGATTTATGTAACTCACTTGGATGGGTCCTCGCCCGATGCGGACGTCATCCACACCCTCAATATGTTGAAAGAGGAGTGGCAGGGTGAGTTGAACAAGACCTTGCACATCAAGTACACCCCTCGCCTTCATTTCCATGTGGATGAAGCCCAGCGTCGCGGCGACCGGATTCTTCAGATCATGACCGAGATCGAACCACCGCCCACCCCTTAAATCTTTTTCCCAGAGCCTTGGCCACCATCCCGTGGCTTGCCGCCCTTAGGCTCATCGCCCTCCTCTCCTCCTCCACTCTCCTCGTCGCCTGCCTCGCCCGACTCAAACTTCTTCTTCAACTCCTGCAGAAAGGGAGTCATATCCGAAACTTTGTCCCAAACACTCTTGGCGACAAAAATCGGCTTCTGCGTTTCTAGAGCCACCGCTACACAATCACTCGGCCGAGCATCGATCTCCGTGATTGAGGTGCCTCCTGGGGCAACTTGCCGCAACGTCAATCGGGCGAAATAGGTATCGTTGCGCAGGTCATTAATGATCACTCGATCCACCGTGATCGAAAAACCCTGCAAAATCAGATGAATCAGGTCGTGGGTTAAAGGTCGCTCCCGTTTTTCCCCTTTCAACAAAAGCGCAATCGAGGTTCCGACCCCGTGATCCACGTGAATGCTGAAGGTTTTTCTGTCATTCCCCAAAAAGACAGCCATCCCGTTCGCCGCGGGCATCAACCCCAAAATCTGAACTTGGATGGCATCCGTCATGCCCTCACCTTATCGACTCCCCCTGCGCCCGCAAGATGCTGAAAATGAGTGGGAATCATTGCAATCTTTCCAACTCGTCGTATAAAGACTCCCACGTGGCCGATCCTATCGAACCCTGGTCTATCGACCGCTCTCTCTCCACCTACGGAATCCCTCGTTGGGGTAGTGGCTACTTTGGCGTCAACCCCGCCGGAAACATGACCGTGCGGCCCATGAACGGAGATGGCGCCGAAATTGATCTCGTCAAAGTCGCCACTCGCGCCCGTGAACGTGGCCTCAACTACCCCCTCCTCGTTCGTTTCCACGATCTTTTGCGTCACCGTGTCCGCGCGATTAACGAAGCCTTTGCCGATGCCATCAAATCCGCCCGCTACAAAGGCAGTTACCGGGGTGTTTTTCCGATCAAGGTCAACCAGATGCGGGAGGTCGTGGAGGAAATACTCGACGCGGGCGAACCCTTTCACTTTGGCCTGGAAGTTGGCAGTAAACCCGAACTCTTTGCTGGCCTCGCCCACCACCGCGATCCCGAAAGTCTCCTCGTCTGCAACGGCTACAAAGATGCGGAGTTTATCCGAACCGCTCTGCTCGGCCGGAAACTGGGCAAAAAAGTCATCCTCGTCATTGAAAAGCCGGAAGAACTCCGACTGGCCGTGGAGACCGCCCGCACCATGCAGGTCCAGCTGCTCGTCGGTGTCCGTGTTCGCCTCTCCGCCCGCGGGGTCGGAAAATGGGCTCTCTCCGGTGGGGATGACGCCAAATTTGGTCTTTCTACCAGCGAACTTCTCGAAGCCATCGAATACCTGCGCAAAGAGGGTTGTCCCGAGGCCCTGCAAATGCTCCACTTCCACGTCGGCTCCCAAATCCCCGACATTCTCGCCTTACGCCGAGCGGTTCGCGAAGCCACCCGCTTCTACGCCCAGCTCCACCATCTCGGTCTCAAACCGACCTACCTCGACGTCGGGGGTGGACTCGCCATCGACTATGACGGTTCCCGCAGCGACTCAGAAAGCTCGATGAACTACACTTTGGCCGAATATGCCCGTGATGTCGTTCGCTCCGTTGCCGAGGTTTGTCGCCAAGAAAAAGTTCCCCACCCGACTCTCGTCAGTGAGAGTGGCCGCGCCACCGTGGCCCACCACTCCGTCCTCTTGGTGGAGGTTTTCGGTACCATCAATAAAACCCCTCGCCCTTTCGTTCCGGCCAAAGAGGAGGACCCTGAATTCGTTCGTCAACTCTCCGAACTCGTCTTGAATCTCTCCCGCAAAAATCGCCGCGAATCCCTCCACGATGGCCTGACCGTCAAGGAAGAGGCCGCCGCGCGGTTCGACCTTGGCCTCCTCGATCTCCCCACCAAAGCCCGCGTGGAGGACTCCTTCTGGCATCTCATCTCCAAGATCTCTGGTCTTTACCAAAATGGTCGCCCTCCACCCGAAGAAATTCGAAAGCTTCAGGAACAGCTCGGCTGCCAATACCTCTGTAACTTTAGTGTCTTTCAATCCCTGATCGACCACTGGGCCCTCAAACAGCTCTTCCCGATCGTCCCCATCCATCGCCTCCATGAAGCCCCAACTGAGCATGGGCGTCTGGTCGATATCACCTGTGATTCGGATGGTAAAATCGACCACTTCGTCGACGGCACCGGTACTCGCTCCAGCCTTCCCCTGCACACCCTCAATGGCCAACCGTACCTCCTCGGCTTTTTCCTTCTCGGTGCTTACCAAGACGTCATGGGAGACCTGCATAACCTCTTCGGTTCGGTGAACGAGGCTCACGTCTATTTGGATCCCGATGAACCGGACGGCTTCTATATCGAAGAAACTATCCCTGGTTTCTCCATTGGCAGGGTCTTGGGGAACGTGCAGTACGAGACCTCCCAACTTTCCCGTATGATCAAATCCCAAATCGATGATGCGATCAAACAGGACAAAATGAAGGCAACCGAAGGCATGGATCTTTTGGAAAATTACGAAAAAGGGCTCTCCCACCCGACCTACCTCAGCCTCGAAACAGCCTAAAACACCCCCCTTTTACCATTGGCAAGCCCTTGGGGCTAAGCTAGGTTTGATATTTCATGGCAATGAAGTCGAAATCGAAAAAAGGCACAAAATCCTCTTCCCAGAAGTCCTCCAAGAAGAAGGCTCAGCCGCGTTCATCTCCAAAAAGTAAGAAGAAAAGCCCGTCCGCAAAGGTAGTGGCGCCAAAAAAACCTTCCGGGCCCCCTTTCCCAATCAAAACACCCGCTAATTTCCTCCGCCCACTAGAGGAAAACCTGAAACCAGCCAAACCCCCGAAATTTTCCCCCGCCTTTCTCGAGCGGCAAAAACTCAAACTTTCCGAGCTCAGGGATCATATCGTCGATCAAATGCAGGGTGTCACGAAAGACAGCCTTCGCGAAAGGGGTGAAGGGGGCGGCTCGGCCTTCGGCATGCACCAAGCGGATGCCGGCAGCGACGCTTACGAAAAAGATTTTGCCCTCAGCCTTCTCAGCCAAGAGCAGGACGCTTTGTATGAGATCGAGTCCGCTCTGAAGCGCATTCAATCCCACGTCTATGGGGTTTGTGAAATGTCGGGTCAGCCCATCCCGGTGGCTCGGTTGGAAGCCATTCCCTTCGCTCGTTTTACCGTCGAATGCCAGACCCGTTTTGAACAGGAACACAAAGGTAAAAATCGTTGGGAACCTGCCCAGCCGCTGATGGACTCGAACGAAACCTCCGAGGAGGAGAGTGGCGAAGAGTCCGATGAAGAAGAGAAAGTCAAATCCAAGGAGTAACGCGTATGATCGTAAAAAAAGCCCGCCGCCCACGCCGTATGAATCGCTCTGCGCCCCGTCGCCGAATCGACATCAACGGCCAAGCCATCGACTTCCGTAATGTGGAACTTCTCCGTAAGTTCATCACGGAAACAGGTAAAATTTTGCCCCGTAAAGTTACCGGAATGCCGGCCTACCTCCATCGTCAACTCAACACCGCCATCAAGAGGGCCCGTAACGTCCTCCTCCTCAAATGAGCCGTCGTTGCCAAATCACAGGTGCCGTCCCCTCCCTGGGGCGCAAAATCATCCGGAGTGGTAAATCGAAAAAGTCGGGCGGTATCGGTACCCACGTGACCGCTAACACCGCCCGTCGTTTCCGCCCCAATCTGCGGACCAAGCGTATCTACGTCACCGAACTCGGGCGCCACATCACCGTCAAACTCACGGCCCGCGCCATGAAGACGATCGACAAGAATGGCGCCTACTCGACGCTTAAGCGCGCTGGGTTGGTTTAATCCTGACCCTCGATCGGTGGGAGGTCAGAATTGACGATTCTGCACCTTCTCGCCGCCCCCCCTCGTACCCCGGCCAATACACGATTCTGGCAAAGGGTTCCGGAGGAGTTGAGCGCCGGTAAAACCACCTCGGCTTACCTTTTGCACGAAGGGGCCAGCGCCCTCCTTGACCCTCGCCTGGCGAAACTCATCGGCCAGGGACTTCGCCTTTTTGCCTGCCCTCGTGCCGTTGACACCTTTGCCCCTCAGGCAAAAGTAGAGCTCGTTCTCGGAGGCCCAGGCCTTCTCGCTGAGCTGATCGAACGCTCCGCCTCCGTCGAATCCTATAACCCCTCATGAAAAGAGTCGCCATTCTTTGCCAAACCGGCCCCGCCGGAAAACGTCGTCTCGCGGAGGAGGCCCTTCGCCTCGCCGCGGGTCTCACCGCCACCGGTCGCTTGCGGGTTGATCTGATCCTCTCCGCCTCCGCCCTTGCCCTGCTGCAACCCGAAATGGGCGGCCCCATCGGCACCTGGGAATCAGTTATCTCCCCCCAAACCAGGATCCTCGTCCCCCCGGGAACCCCAGTTCCCTCCTCGCCCCCCGTTACCTTCCTCCCCAATGGAGACCCAGAGAAAGTTGCCCAAGGAGCCGATCTCATCCTGCGATTTTAGGGTTTTCGCTCGACTCCCCACATTCTCTCCTCCATCCGATTAGAGATCCCATGCTCGATCGCGCCCACCTGAAACACCTTCACTTCCTCGGCATCGCTGGCACGGGCATGGGCACGGTCGCGGCCATGTTCCGCAAAATCGGCCTTCAAGTCACTGGCTCCGACCAAGCCGTCTACCCCCCCATGTCCGATTTCCTGCGCGATCAAGGCATCACCTTTCATGCAGGCTATGCTGAAAAAAACCTCTCCCCCAAACCCGACCTCGCTGTCGTGGGTAACGCCCTCTCCCGCGGCAACCCTGAACTTGAAGCAGTCCTCTTCCACCGCATCCCCTTCGTCTCACTGCCTGAACTCCTTCGTGGTTGGTTCCTTTATAAAACTCGTAATCTCGTTGTCTCCGGCACCCACGGCAAAACCACCACCTCAACCATGCTGGCCTTCCTTCTCGAAAAAGCCGGACTCCACCCCAGCTGGTTTATCGGTGGAGTCCCGCTCGACCTCCCTGCCGGTTGCCACCACGGAACCGGCCCTTTCTGGGTCCTCGAGGGCGACGAGTACGACACCTCTTTTGCCGATAAACGCAGCAAGTTTCTCCAGTACCTTCCCGAACTGGTCATCCTCAACAACGTCGAATTCGACCACGCTGACATCTACCCCGACCTCGCTGCCATTCAGAAATCGTTTCGCCAACTCCTCCAGCAAGTCCCGCAAAACGGCCTGGCTCTCATCAATGCGGACGATCCGAACACCCTCGCTGTGGCGAAAGACGCCCCTTGCGAAATTCTTGAGATTGGTTCCGGACCCCAAGCCGCCGCCCGCTACCACATCCTAAAAGAGGATGCCTCCGGATCTCGCTTCACCCTCCACGGCCAAGAATTTCATCTCCAACTCGCGGGCCGCCACAATGTTCACAACGCCTCCATGGCGCTTTGCGCCGCCCACACGCTCGGCATCTCCCTCGATCAACTCGCCTCGATTCTCCCTCATTTCAAAGGTGTTCGCCGAAGACTGGAAGTTCGAGCCGAAGCCAATGGAATCACTGTGGTGGATGACTTTGGTCACCACCCCTCCGCCCTGAGGGAATCGATCGCCGCCCTTCGAGCGAAATACCCAGGGCGTCGCTTATGGGCTCTCTTTGAACCCCGCTCCAACACCACCCGCCGAGGCATCTTTCAAAACGAGCTCGCCCAATCTCTCTCCGCCGCGGACGGGGTCTATATCACCGAAATTGCCCGGAGGGATCAGATTGACCCAGAGATGCGCCTCGATCCCAACAAAATTGCGGACGACATCCGAAAAGCAGGTCGCGAATCCTTTTACCTCCCTGGTCCAGATGAAATTCTCAAAGACCTTCTTCCGCGCCTGAAATCGGGGGATATTGTCGCCGTCTTCACCAACGGCAGTTTTGGCGGCTTGGTCGCCAAACTCGCCACCGCTTTACAAAAAAAGAATTAAGCGGAAGTTTCGGGAATCAAACTCTTCACATCCACGCCACGGAACTGAAACAATTTTGCGATCGTCTCTTCAATGACGTTGTTGGGACAGGAGGCCCCCGCCGTCACCCCGATCTTGACCTTCCCTTGGGGGAGCCAGCCCTTGGTAATCTTCTCTTTCTGCGCATGCTGGTCGTAGTGCTCGATCTCATCCGTCGAAATCATCTTGGTGCAGTTTCGAATAAAGTAGGTCGGTAACTTCGCCTCCCCCATCTCCGCCAAGTGACTGGTGTTACTGCTATTGTACCCTCCCACCACCAGCAGAAGGTCCAGCGGAACAACCAATAGATCCCTTAGCGCATCCTGACGCTCCTGGGTTGCGCCACAAATCGTATCAAAGAAACGGAAATGCTCTCCTGTTTTCTTTTCCCCATACCGATCCTCAATCGCCTTCTTTAACCTTCGTTGTACCTCTTCCGTTTCGCCTCGCATCATCGTTGTCTGGTTGGCCACTCCCACCGCTTGCAAGTGAAGCTCCGGATCAAACCCGGGCGAGTGCGCTCCGGCAAACTTCTGCAAAAACTCCGCCCGATCACCTCCGTGACGGATGTAATTACAAACGTAATCGGTCTCTTCCAAATTATAGACGACCAGATAGTGACCCAACCCATCTGTGCTCAATGCCCGCGAACTCGTGGCCATCGTTTCCTCATGGGAAGATTTACCGTGAATGATCGATGTCACTCTCTCTTTGTTGTACTGCCGGACTCGCTTCCAAACACTCATCACGTCCCCGCAAGTCGTGTCCACCGTCTGACATCCAATCTTCTTCAACTCGTCCATCGTCCCCACCTCCGCCCCGAACGCCGGCACAATCACCACATCCTCCACCGTTAATCCAGTCAGGTCATAGCCCGTAGGATGACGCTTCAGAGACTGAATCTTCATCTCCCGCAACTGCTCGTTGACCTCGGGGTTATGAATAATTTCGCCTAGCAAAAAAATCCGTTTGTCTTTGAAAACTTTAGCGGCCGCGTAGGCCAAATCGATCGCCCGCTCCACTCCATAACAAAAACCAAACGCCTTCGCCAAAACTACCGTCATATCCGCCGCCTCCAAAGGTCGCCCCGTCGCCCGGACAAACTCAACCGCTAAACTGCGATAGTGCTTCTGCACCTCCGCCGCCACCGCCTCCATTACCTCAGGAGTACGCAGGTTTACCTTCTTGGTCGGAGCGGTTGTCCCTATGGTGGCTGAACTCATCCCACAAACCTACTTTGCCAAAGCGAGCGGTCGAGCCAAGACCATCACTACATTACCCCTTACCCTTCATGGGCTTAGATACGATCCACTGCAGGATTCCCTTTTGCGTGTGCAACCGGTTTTCCGCTTGATCAAAAATATCCACTGCCCGCTCCTCTAATATTTCAGCACTTATCTCCTTCCCCCGGTAGGCCGGAAGACAGTGCAGCACCAGGGCTCCCTTCTTGGCCAAGCCGACCAACTTCTGGTTGATCTGGTAAGGAGCAAATACTTTCTCCCTCTCCGCCGTCTCCGCCTCTTTCCCCATTGAAACCCAAACATCGGTGTAGAGCACGTCGGCCCCCTGGGCCGCCTCGCGCGGATCCTCTGTCCAACTCACATGCTTCCCCACCGCCAAGGGCTGAAACTCCTTGGGCGCGCCGCACACCAAGTGGAAATCAAAAATCTTGGCCGCTTCCGCCCACGATCGCGGAACATTGCACGCCGCATCCCCAATAAACGCGACTCTCTTCCCCCGAATCGATCCCCGCTTCTCTTCAATGGTAAAGATATCACTCAGAATCTGACACGGATGCTCGTCATCCGTCAGCGCGTTGATCGTGGGAATTTTGGCAAACTCGGCAAACTCCTCCACATCCCCTTGGGCAAAGGTCCGAATCACCGCCCCATGCACCATCCGACCCATCACCCGTGCCGTATCCCGCACCAACTCCCCCCTCCCCAGCTGAATTTCGGCCGCACTGAGAAAGCTGGGCACTCCACCCAACTCCCGAATCGCCACCTCAAACGAAACCCGCGTCCGCGTCGAAGCTTTCGTAAAGATCAACGCCCAAATCTGCCCAGTCAAAGGACCCTTGGATAAACCTTTCTTTCCCCGCGCCTTTTTCGCCACCCGCGCCAAACGCAGAATCTCTCTTGCCTCTAACTCCCGCATTCCCGCCAGTTTCAGTAGATGTTTCATAGGGTGGCTTTTACTTTCTCCAAAGCTTCTTGAATTTCTTCCTCGGTCACCGAGTAGGGAGCTAAAAACCGCAACACGTCCGAACCTGCCGGCACCACCAGCAACCCCACCCCCGCCAACGCCTCCGCCACCTCCGCATGGCTTCTCCCCTTGACCGTCACCCCCACCATTCCCCCAAATCCCCGCACCTCCCCCACCCAACCCCTCCCCGCCAATTTGGCCAAACCCCTTTTCAACTCCTCCCCCCGAACGAAAATATTCTCAGCCAACTTCTCCTCCTCAATAATTTGCAAAATCTCCAACGCCACCGCACAGGCCAGCGCCGTCCCTCCATACGTCGTCGCGTGACTTCCCGGCACCAATACATCCTGCAGCTTTTTTCCGAACCACACCGCCCCAATCGGAAATCCCCCCCCCAAGCTCTTGGCCATCGAAACCGCATCCGGCAAAAACTCACCCTTTTTACCCGCCTGCTCCAAAATCAATTCGTAACTTTGAAACCTTCCCGTCCGATAGTGACCGCACTGGACCGAATCCATCAGCAAAGAAACTCCCCTCTCCAGCGTCACTTTCCGCAGCCCCAACAAATACTCCGCCGTGGCCGGAATCACCCCGCCCTCCCCCTGAATCCCCTCCACCATCACCGCCGCCGTCTTCGGACCGATCGCCTTCTCCACCGCCGCCAGATCATTAAACGGCACGTAGACAAACCCAGGCATCACTGGGCCAAATCCCTCCCGCAACCGCTCCTGACCCGAAGCCGCAATCATCCCCAATGTTCTCCCATGAAAAGAGTTCAGCGCGGTGATCACCTCAAATCTCCCCTCCCCCGAACCCGCTTTTCTGGCGGCTTTGACCATGCTCTCATTCGCCTCCGCCCCGCTGTTGCAGAAAAACATCTTCCCAGAACCCGTTCGCTTGACCAGCTCCCGCGCCAACTCCGCCTGTTTCGGGTGGAAAAAAAGATTCGAAACATGGACCAACTCCTCCCCTTGTTTCCGCATCACTTCGGCCAATCGTGGGTACGCATGCCCTAAACAGTTCACCGCAATTCCACTGCCAAAATCCAAGTACTCCTTGCCCTCCGCATCCCATACTCGCGCCCCTTTTCCCCGCACCAAAACCGGCGCCGTCGCCGACCGTTTATACGATGCCACCACGTGCTGAGCGTAGCCCGCCCGCACCTCCGCCGACTGAATCTTGGTCTCCTTCTTCAAACGCCAATGCTAATCCCAAAAGCCCTTTCGGCCAATCCCCGCTTACTTGGCGGCCCAACGCAGAAGAGCCTCGGTCTGCTCCCAACCCATACACGCATCCGTAATCGAAATGCCATACTTCAAGCCCTGGGGACCTTGGGCGGGAATATCCTGCCTGCCCTCCAGTAAATGACTTTCCAGCATCAAACCTAAAATCCCCGGGCTGCCCCCTTTTTTCTGCTCGACCACACTTTTCCACGCCGTCTCCTGCTTGGTGGCCTCTTTCCCAGAATTCGCATGACTACAGTCCACCATTAACCTTTCAGGTAACTTATGCTTCTTAAGAGACACCCTTGCTGCTTCCAAACTGGAGGGATCATAATTGGTCTTATCGCGGCCCCCCCGCAACACCAGATGGGTCGATCGGTTTCCCATCGTTCGGATCACACTTGTGGCTCCGTCCGCATCGATTCCAACAAAGGCATGGGGGGCTTGGGCCGACAACATCGCATCCACCGCGACTTGCAGGCTTCCATCCGTTCCATTCTTAAAACCCACCGGCATCGAGAGACCACTCGCCATTTCCCGATGGGTCTGACTCTCCGTTGTCCTTGCCCCGATGGCCGCCCACGTGACCAGATCCGCCAGATACTGTGGCACGACGGGGTCTAAAAACTCTGTCCCCGCCGGAACCCCCATCTCATTAATCTCCGAGAGAAGTCTTCGGCCTGCTTTCAAACCACCCTCCAAATCCAATGTGCCATCCAAACCAGGATCATTAATCAATCCCTTCCAACCAACTGTGGTCCGTGGCTTCTCAAAATAGACCCTCATAATCAAGAGAAGCCGATCCCCCAACTCCTGCCTCATCTTTTGAATCCGCTCCGCATACTCTAACGCCGCTTTGCGATCGTGGATGGAGCAGGGTCCCAAAATAACCAAAGGGCGCGTATCCGTCCCCTCCATCACCGCTTCGACCTCTTGCCGAGATTCCCGAACTGTCCTTTCCGAGACAGACCCCAACGGAATCTCCCGCCGAAGCTGGGCCGGCGATATTAAGGGCGTAACCTCCCGCACACGGAGATTCATCAGCTTGGGCGCCTCTTTCATCTGAGTAACGGATGACATCGTTCAACCCTAGTCGATCCGCCCCACTTTGGAAAACCCCGATTCCAATCTCGCTTTTCTGAAAGGTTGACTCAAAATCACGAACTTATGTTGAAGCGAATCGCCGTCATCACCTCGGGAGGCGACTCGCCTGGAATGAATCCAGCCATTCGCGCCATCGCTCGCACGGGTGTGAGCTTAGGAATTGACGTGGTTGGAATCCAAAACGGATATCAGGGAATCTTTGACCGCGAATTCATGCCCTTGGGGGTCATCGAGGTCAGCGGCCGAATCCGTGACGCCGGGACGATTTTATCTACCAGTCGATGTCTTCACTTTAAGGAGGAGAAATCCCAGCTCCAAGCCATCGACATTCTCAAAAAAGAAAATATTCAGGCCCTGCTTGTCCTAGGTGGGGATGGCTCCCTCGCCGGCGCCGCCGCGCTGTCCAAACTTGGGTTTCGAGTCCTCGGTCTTCCCTGCTCCATCGATAACGACCTCTCAGGAACCGAGATGTCGATCGGGGTCGATTCCTGCCTCAACACGGTCGTCCATCTCATTGATATGATCAAAGCCACCGCCGCCTCCCACAATCGCTGCTTCGTTATCGAAGTCATGGGCCGTAACCACGGCTACCTTGCCCTCATGAGCGCGATTGCCTCCGGCTCCCAAATCGCCGTGATTCCCGAGTTCCGATACGACATGGACAAAATTATTGAAAATCTCACTCGCCGCCGTCTTCGCCGCCATAACAACAGCGTGGTGGTCGTAGCCGAGGGCGCCTGTTCGGGCCAGGATTTTATGAATCGCCTTTTGGATGCAGGAAAAAATAAGTTGGAGCAAGAGGTCCGTCTTACCGTCCTCGGTCACCTTCAACGCGGCTCCCCACCCACCTTTTCCGATCGCTTTTTAGCGACCCGCATGGGGGAGTTTGCTGTCCTTGCCCTGAACCAGGGGGAACACGGATCGATGGTCGGACTCGTTCGAAACCGGATGAACTTGACTGATCTTCAGGAAATTAAAGGCCACCGCCCCCCCCTCCCTGCTGATGCCATCCGCCTCGCCCGAAATCTGGGAATGGAAGTCGGCGTACCCACCGAGGCCTAGGGTTCCACCTGCCTACTGCTGGATCGGGGCGGTAATTCTGGTGAATTTGCCATTATTCTTGGCCGCCAGATCCTGCAGAAACTTTGTCTCATTCGGCTTCGACATGTAACCCACCGTATGAATCGAAGGGGTGGGTGCATCCTTTTTTTTGTACTCACGATTATAGACCTCTTTGATTCTTTGGATAAGAGCCGATGTGTCATACTCCTTACCCGCGCTGGAGACCACCTTCCCGCCCACTTTGGCGGTGGGCGGCTTGGGTTGGTCCGGCGCTTTCGGCTCTGGGGGTAGCCCGGGCATCTTAACCCCGTAATCGACGCCTTTTCCCTCCACAACTTTCCCCTGCCCCCTCGCTTTGGCCTCGGCAATTTTCCTATCTCTTTCAAGGAGGAGATCTTTGTACCTCGTGCGGTATGCCTTCAACTCTTCCGTATACTTTTTGTACTCCTCTCTCCAAGCCGCGATCTCCTTCTCGTACTTGGCTCGGTCTTGGTCCGAGATTTCTGCCCCTTTCATGGCCTTCGTGGCCTCCTCCCGATTATCCTCTGCTATGACGGGCGCCTTTCCATCCGAAATCAAAAAGATGGTGTCCGCCAAACCCTCAAAGGAGGCCAGTAATCCCAAATCTAAACGCGTGGTGATTTGTCCAGTCCCCTTATCCCCACGAATTAAGCCAAACTCTTCGATCTTGGGGCGATAATTATTTTTTAGCGTCCCTTTTTTTTCGGACGAAAGGTTGTACTGCGCAATAAAAGTTTCCGCCTGCTTCTTCATCTCCCCCGTTGCGGGTACGCTGGCCGGCTGAAAAAGGTCCGCCCCTGAAGCTCCATAGGCCACCACGTTAAATCGTGTCCCCTCATCTAAACTGCGGATCATCTGCTTGAGGTTATTTTTCACCGCCGCAAACCCCGGCACCGCCCCTCGGTCGACCTCCAACATACTGTCCGACACATCCATGACAAAGTAAACGTTGGTTCCCTCTCCCTTCACCCCAAAGAAGTTCACCGCCGAGGCTCTTCCACCCGATCGTGCCCCACCACTCTTACTCATCAACTTCTGCGCTCCTCCCGCCATCGCTGGCGCCAGCACCGGGGGAGCCGCATTAAAAGACATCGAAGGACTCACCGCCCCCGCCACCGCCAAAACGGTATCCATTTCGGCCGGAGCCGTCTCGGATGGAGTCGGACTCGATTCGTTCGAGGTCTCCTCCACCATCTCCGGCGCCTCATCGGGTGGAGCCTCCATTCCCGCATCCTCCGCCGGTACCCCACCCTCACTCGTGAAAGGCATCCGAGGAGCCGACCCTTTGAACAAGGTGTAACTCCCAAATCCGATCAGGAGCAAAAGATGGACCGCCACCGCCAAAACTAAACTCCCCCCAAACAAACTTTTATACTTCTCCAGCACCCCCCCCACGCCGCCCTTAGCCCCCTTTTTAGAATCGGCCTGCTTTTTCTCCTTTATTTCCTGAACGGGAGATTCCATTCAGACCAATTGTGACAAAAACCAAAAGGAGCTCAAACTTTTAACTCTGACCTATCTCCTTTCGCCAGAGAATCACTCCTCGTAAGAAGCTCGTCTCTCTGGAAAAACAATCTATTCAGAGAGTATGGACGTTTATCGGGTAGATCAGCAACTCGTCTCCGCCCCCATTCAGGACATACCCCAACGAGTCCACCAAGCGCTGGATCAGATGGGCAAAAAACCACCCCAAGGGGAGGTTGCCATTACCGCCGGCAGTCGGGGTATCTCAAATTTAGTGGCCATCACCAGAGCGGCTGGGGATTGGCTTCGCCGGCACGGGGCCAAACCTTTTCTCGTGCCCTCCATGGGCTCCCACAACGGAGCCACGGCCGAAGGCCAGCAAAAGATGGTCGAGTCTCTCGGTCTCACCCCCCAAGCCACCGGCATGGCAATCCGCTCCAGTATGGAGTGCGTCAAGGTTGGTACCGTCGACTCGGGAGACGTCTGGATGGATCGACACTGCTACGAATCCGCCGGTGTACTTGTTCTCAATCGTATCAAACTTCACACCTGCTTCTCCGGTCCCATGCAAAGTGGGCTCACCAAAATGATGGTTGTCGGTATGGGCAAAATCCGCTCCGCCGAAACCTTCCACACGGCTCGACCCGACCGTATGCCCCGCATTCTCGAGGAAATGGGCACTCTGCTCATTCAATCAGGCAAGATTTTCGCCGGACTCGCCATCCTCGAAGACGGCTTTGACGCCACCGCCGAAATCCACGCCCTTTCCGGCAAAAATATCCTCAAAGAAGAACCCGCCCTTCTCCAACGACACCGCCACTACTTCCCCGCTCTTCCCAGTGACCAACTCAACGTCCTCATCGTGGACGAGATCGGCAAGACTTACAGCGGGACTGGCATGGATACCAATGTCATCGGCCGAAGAGGAGTTCACGGCTTTGAAGACCTTTCCTTTCCCAAAATCAAAATCATCGCGGCGCTTGGCTTGACCGAGAGGGCGCAGGGCAACGCCCTCGGTGTCGGCCTGGCCGACTTGATTACCCGCCGACTTCGGGAAGCGATCGATGAAAAGAAAACTTTTATCAATGCTTTCACTACGGGGGATATGCAGCGAATGGCCATCCCTTGCACCCTGGACGATGATGCCGACCTGATCGCCAAGGTTCAGGAACGCTACGGAGACAAACGGTGGATGCTCATCCCCAACACGCTCCATTTAGGAGAGATTTATGTCAGTCCAGACTTGGCGGACGAGCTTCGAGCCAACCCAAAATGCAAAGTTGCCGCCCAACCAACCCCACTGACCTTCCGCCAAGGGCGCCTCTCCCTTTTTCTGAAGTAAGACCTCTCTACTTCCGCAACTGCGCTACCACCCCCGCCCAGTCCGGTTCGGTAGTGAGGTGAGACCACGAAAATCTCATCGCTCCCACAATGTCATCCTTCTCCAAACCCATTGCTTTGAGAACATGGCTCGGTTGGTAGCTGGCCGATGTGCAAGCCGAACCATTCGATACCGCCACATGGTTTTTCAATCGCACCATGGCCTCCTCTGCACTGAGTCCCGGGAAAGATAAGTTCGCCGTATGAGCCAAAACTTGCCCCTCCTGCCCATGCATCTTGGGCTTCAGCGGCTCAATCGCTTGCAGAAATTTTTTCCGAAATGTCAGACAACTCTTCTCGCGCGCCGCGTGATGTCGGAGTCCCAACTCCGCTGCCAGCCCAAAACCTGCCACCAAAGGTACCGGCAGTGTCCCCGGCCGCAGGCCATGCTCTTGCCCACCCCCAAAAACTAGGGGTTGGAGCGGAACTTTCTGCTTCTTGCGCTGTCGGACGATTAATACCCCCACACCTTTGGGACCGTAGATCTTATGCCCGCTGGCACTGATCAGATCGATTCGATGGTTGCGCAGCGGCTCGATCAGTTTTCCGAATGTTTGCGCCGCATCGACATGAAGCCAAGCCGTGTGATCCGCCAAACCTTGGGCCACCTTGTCGATGGGTTGAATGACTCCCGTCTCATTATTCGCATGCATCAAGGAAACCAGAAGCGTCGTCGGCCTGACCCTTTGCAGTAACTTCGCTGCCTCCACTTGGCCGTTTTTCTCCGGCTCCACCCAATCCACCTCGAATCCATCTTTCGCCAAATATTCGATCGGTTCCAAAACCGCCTTATGCTCAATCCGGCTGCTGATGATGTGCGTTTTCCCGTGGCTCCTCCCCCAATGGGCCAATCCCAAAATCGCCAAATTATTACTTTCCGTTGCTCCGCTGGTAAAGATCACCTCCTCCAACTTGCAGTCCACCAGTTGGGCGACCTGTTGGCGGGCATGATTGACCGCCTCCTTGGCCCGTGACCCAAATGCGTGAGTCCGGCTCCCCTCGTTGCCAAACTCCTCCTCGAAAAAGTGCCGTATCACTTTCCCCACTTCCGGCTCGATGGGAGTCGTGGAATTACAGTCCAGATAGATGGGATGGGCGCGAGACATGAAAAGAAACCATGCCCTAAAATGACCCCGTTTCCAATCCCGCTTTCACCCCTGAACCAGGGTTTGTCTCCACCCCTTTTTCTGTCCTACAATAATGGAATCGCCGGAGTAGCTCAGTGGTAGAGCATCTGTTTCGTAAACAGAGGGTCACGGGTTCAATCCCCGTCTCCGGCTCGTTTTTCTAAGGTTCACCTCTCGCAAGAACTTTCTCAGCCACCTCCATCCCACTTTGCCAGACCGACTCCACTCTCGAATCCGTCACCGAGTCCCCACACAAATAAAGCCCATCCGCCAATGCCGAGGGTTGCGGTGCGCCCCGACTCCTTCGGGCATAACGCCAGCGGTGCCCAAAAGTTGCTCCCCGCTTTTCCTGATCGAGACCCCACTCTTTTTCGACCCGCTTCTGCAGATCCTGAATCCACCAGGTCGGGTCCGCCTCCAGATGCTCCCGACTATACGAGGTGGAAGCCTGCACGACATAGACACTTTTCCCTTTTTGAATCCTCCCCTCCTTCGCGTTTTCACAGCTCACCCATGCCAGAGGGTCTTGCCCCGTGGAATCCAAGGTCGCGTATCTCCCCCCATCCCACGGAATCAAATATTCGAGAAAAGCGGTCAGATTAGGCTCAAAAACGACCTCACTCTCTCTCATCCCGAAGAGGGCCGCACTTTGCGGCCAGGGAGCCGAGCTGACGACCCCATCAAATAGCTCCCCCGCCACCTCCCACTTTTTTCCCTGAGGAAAAACTCCACGTACCTCCGACTCTTTTCTCACTTCCAGTCCTTCGGCTAAAAGTTTTCCAAAACGATTATTTCCCCCGGCCAAATAAAACCGCTCCTCACCCTCCCGATAGATTTTGCCATTCTCGTAAACGGGAGGCGAAATCGTTTGCAGCTGATCGCCGGAGACTGATTGCACCTCTTTTCGAACCACTGGATTTCGTAAGGTAAAGTACTGGACTCCGCTATCCACCACGTGATCTCCGAATTTCCGGCTCGCACATCGCCCCGCCAAACTGCGGGACTTCTCCAAGATCAAAACCTGAACCCCTTGGGCCACGAGTCGTCGGGCACAAACTAGCCCGCTGATACCCGCCCCGATCATGGCAATGCGCATCCCTTCTTACTGCCACAGCCAAATCCTATCGCCAGCCTCGCCTTTTCAGAACCGCACAAAGCTCTATCTTAAATTTGTTGAAGACCTCCCTTGCCAGCGTGCGTGCCATCTACGACGAACTTGCGCACCGTCCCGTCCAACGCGCCTGCCTGCGGCGAACCGAATGCTGTCAATTCAAGCTCACCGGAAAAACACCCCAACTCACCCGAGGGGAAGCCCTCCTCGCCGCCCAAGCCTTCCGGGCCTCAGGCCGAAAATATCTGCCTGAACCCACCGACGGCTCCTGCCCTCTCCTGCAACCCCAGTCCCAAAAGTGCCTCATCTATGAATCCCGCCCCTTCGGTTGCCGCACCCACTTCTGTCAACCCGCCGGTGGGCCCATGGATCGAAAAGAGGTCCTCGATCTCATTCGTCAACTAGAACAGATCGACTCGGACCTTGGTGGAGACGGCCCCCACGCTCTGCCCTCAGCCCTTGCTTGGGCTTTATCTCAAAAGTGAACCCCCCGCGAATCATCGTGGCGGGTGGCGGAGCCGCCGGTTTTTTTGCCTCCATCTCTGCCGCCGAGTCAAATCCCCGAGCCCAGGTCGTCCTCCTCGAAAAAACTCCTCATCTTCTCGCCAAAGTTCGCATTTCAGGGGGAGGTCGTTGCAATGTCACCCACGCCTGCTTTGACCCGCGCGAGCTCTCCACCCGCTACCCCCGTGGGGGGCGCGCCCTCATCGGCCCACTCACAAGATTCGGCCCAACGGAGACGATCAACTGGTTTCAATCCCGCGGGGTGAAACTAAAAACCGAGTCAGATGGACGAATTTTTCCCACGACCGACTCCTCCCAAACCATCATCGACTGCCTGACCCAGGCCTCGCAAAAAGCCAATGTAAAGATCCTGCCCGACCACGGAGTCCAATCCCTGCAAAAATCTCCCGACGGAGGCTTCACCCTTCGCCTCACCTCAGGCTCCACCATGGAGTCTGACCGCTTTCTTTGGGCCGCCGGAGGATGTCGCCCAGAATCCCACCCCTGTACTCACCTTGGCCACACCCTCTCCCTACCTGTACCATCCCTGTTTACCTTTCACGTTGATTTACCTTGGCTCAACGAACTGGCAGGCCTCTCCGTCGATTCGGCCGAAGTTTCTGTTCCCGAAACCGACCTGCGTGAGTCCGCCCCCCTTCTCATCACACACGCAGGACTCAGTGGCCCTGCCATTCTTCGTCTCTCGGCCTGGGGAGCCCGCCCTCTCCACTCCCTCCACTATAATTTCCCCCTCCTGATTCGCTGGGTGCCCGATTCCCCCGAAGAAATCCATCGTCACATTCAGATCCATCGGGAAACGATCGGAGCCCAAATGGTTTTAAAATCCAAAGGCGTCAACCTGCCCTCACGCCTCTGGGAAAAACTTGCCCTCCTGGCGGGAATCACGCCCGAAGATCGGTGGTCGAAGTTAAGTCGGGATTCGGCCAATCGTCTTGTCCAAGTCCTCACCGGAACCAGACTCCACGTCACTGGCAAAAGCATGAACAAAGAGGAGTTTGTCACCTGCGGAGGCATCCCCTTAAACGAAATCGACACCAAGACCATGCAAAGCCGCCTTGTGCCGAATCTCTACTTCGCGGGGGAAGCTCTCGATATCGATGGCCTTACGGGAGGCTATAATTTTCAATCCGCTTGGACCACGGGGTGGATCGCTGGCCAATCCATGGCCACTTCCTAACCCTTCAGAAAAGCTTCGACCCATTTCGACCACTCGCCCGGCTCCGGCCAGCGGCCTCCGCGACTCCAGCACTTCACCTGATCGCCCCGCGGCGACCACACCGCCGGATCGGTCGGCCCAAAAAGAATTCCACATTTTGCACCACTCCAACCTGCCAGATGACTGATCCCACTATCTTGCCCTAAATACAGATCCGAACTTTGGAGTTGGTGAAATACCTCCGGAAGCGTCAGGTTTTGCACGCAAGAGTGATCCCCACTTTTCCATGTTTTGGGCAATTCACTTGCCAAACTCATTTCCGCCTCTCCCGCTAACCAAGTAACCGCAAAATCATGCTTGTGCGCCAACACCTCCATCTCCTTGACCCAGCATGGAATCGGCCAATTCTTCGTACTTCCACCACTACCAGCATGAATGACCCATGAGGGCTTTGCCCTAACAATCTTAGGCACTCCCCTTAGTTTCTCTCCCAAGAGTCGACGGGGATCCCCCACGTTGGCTCCCAGCTTTTGCATGGGTTGGGCGAAATGTTTCCAGGCCGCCTCCTGAGGATTTCGAGGGTCGTGGGAGATAAACTCCCCTGTTCCCCCCGCCCTTTTCCAATTGGTAAAGAAGATCTCATCTGGATCGAAAAGATAAGAAATCGTCAGATCAAACTCGGTAAAATAGTCTGCCCACTCCGCCTCTAGCTTGCCCCCTCTGGCATAGAAGCTAGCCAGTCCAGGTTGATCGATCGGTCGAACCGCTTGTATCGCTCCTTCCCCTACCACCAATTCTCCAAATCTTTTGCCAACCACCAACTCAATTTCCGCCTCGGGCCACTTTTCTCTCAGCCCCGCCACCGCCGGCAGCGTGAGCAAAAAGTCGCCCAAAGCCCCACCTCGCAAAACAAGGATCTTCATGGCGGAACGGATCTCCCAGCCCTCGGCTTAATAAACAAAAAGGCCCAGACCCAAAAGTACCAACCCGAAAATCACTCCCAATGCCATCAACAATTTACCTCGCCTCGGATGGGCCAATCCCCAAGAAATCGCATCTCGTAAAAGGTAAGGTGCCCCCACGAGGAACATCCCCTTCAAAATAATCAGGTAGGCGTAAGACACTACGATCAATCGCGCTCCGTCCTGCCTTAAAAAGGCCGCATCGAGCAAAACGTCCGCGCCCAAAAGAAACAGAATCCCCAAAGATCGAACCGCGATAAATTCCCGAACGTACAGCCAACTCGTGACCCCTAATCCGACGACTCCTAGAACAAAAAGTGGCCGAAAACGCGTATACTCCATCAGGTTGATCGTTCCCGCCAGCCAGGCCGACCAGGCGGTCGCCGCCGCCAAAAGTCCGCCGCCGAAAGCATCTCCGCGGGGGAACGATCGGATCCATTGGGTGGCTTGTCGGTAATCCAATAATCCCCAACCATGGCTCAGGAGTAATCCCAGACCTACCCAAACCGAAACCTGAGCCAAAGTGAAGGAGTAAATCATCGCGCCCCCTTACTCCAAAATCGCGGGATCCGCATAGTCGGTAAATCCGGTGGACTCGGTAATTCGCACCTGAAGAAGTTGGCCCAGATGCCGCGCGCTCCCATCAAAAACTACGGGTCGATTCTGCCGCGAACGACCCGTCAAACGACTCTCCTTCGTTTTACTGGGACCTTCGACTAAAATCTCGGTCAGGGTGCCCACCCGCCTCGGCGCACTCACCGCCACCTGACGATCCAGTAAATCGAGCAAAGCCTTGTTCCACTCCTCTTTCACGCTCTCCGCCACTTCGGGCTTTTGGCTCTTGGCCGCCCGGGTCCCGTCCCGCGGCGAATATCGGAAAATAAAACCGTTATCAAACTCCACCTCTTCCATCAGACGATAGGTTTGCTGAAACTCCTCCTCCGTCTCCCCGGGATAACCGACAATCACATCCGTGGTGAGCCCAATCCCTGGACAAACTTGCCTGACTTTCTGGATGATTTTTTTGTACTGTTCCACCGTGTACCCCCGACCCATTTCCTTCAGAAGCCGATCCGAACCCGACTGCACGGGCAGATGCAAATGCTCACACAGCTTGCTTAATCGACCATAGCAACCAATCAGATCCTCCTTCATTCCACGCGGATGCGGCGAGGTGAACCGAATCCGCTCCAACCCATCCACCTCCTGCAACTGCTCCAACAACTGCACAAAGGCGCTTTTTCCGCGCACCGAGGGAATTTCTCTCCGTCCGTACATATTCACGATCTGGCCCAGCAACGTGACCTCCCGAATTCCTTTTTCCACAAGGCCCCGAACCTCAGTAACGATCTCCGCCATCGGACGGGAACGCTCCTTCCCGCGCGTCGTCGGCACAATGCAAAAAGAGCAGTGCATATCGCAACCTTGCATGACTGAGACAAAGGCAGTCACCTGCTTGGGGCTTAGAACGTGGTCCCGAATCGTTTTCTCTGAACCTGCCTCCTCCCCCAAATCGGCCAAGAATTGCGGTCGCCCCCCTAAACGGGCGGCTCGAGCCTCCCCCACTAGATCCGCCACCCGATGAAACTTCTGCGTGCCCACCACCAAGTCCAAACCCTTCATCTCCTGCTCGAGGGCCTTGCCTCTCCGCTGGACCATACAACCCAAAAAACCCAACACTACCGAGGGATTCCTTTTTCGAAGAGCCTTCAAATTACTCATCTTCCGTAAGGCCTTCTGCTCGGCCAAATCCCTCACACTGCACGTGTTGAGAAGAATCACATCCGCCTCTCGCTCCGAAGAGACGCGCACATAACCTCGATCCATCAGGTCGCGAGCCACCTGCTCGGTGTCACGCTCATTCATCTGACAGCCATACGTTTTGAAAAAGACAGAGGGCATACCCTCCGACACTGCCCCAACCTTGGGCGAAGGAAAATCCCCAAAGAGGCGTCAGGCAAACAGCCGCTTACTGAAATGACCGCGTACCCATCGGTAAAAAAGCAGGGGAAGCGGCAAGAGGGCAAAGAAGGCCGCTGGGGCTAAAATTGCCAGATCGACCTGGCCACCCTCCATCTTGACGAGACCCTCCCAACCTAGCGCGATGACCCCGATTCCCGCCCCCCAGAAACTCAAAGGCATGACCACCGCCCGAAAGTTTTCCCTCTCCTTGAGACGATTAATTCTGTGCGAACGATTGCTCCAGTCCATTCCCTTACTTTCTACGAATGAAAATCTCCAAACCAATCACATTCCGCAAGATATTCGCATTCTAGACCTTAAGCTCGGATGAACCTTGGGCCCAACCCATCCCGGCCAAGCCCAGCTCAAACAGCCCATACAAAGGGATAAACATCAGCCCAAGATTAAAGGGATCGGAAGTGGGGGTGACGCAAGCGGCCAGCACAATCAGAGCGACCACTGCGTGACGCCGATGTTGCGCCACCACCTTTTGCTGTAAGATTCCCAGCCGCGCCAAAATCACCATCACCAGGGGAAGCTCAAACGACAGGCCAAAGCCAACCAGCATCTGCAGGGCGAAATCGGTGTAGCTGGTCATCGTCCAACTCGTCTCCAAACCCAACCAGCGATTCAAATCCTGAAAGAACTCCAACGCGCGAGGCAAAACCAGAAAATAACAAAACAGCGCCCCGCCTAAAAAAAGAAATGTTCCCACCAGAAATACGGGCAGCAGCAGATTCCGCTCCTTCGGGTCCAAGGCCGGCAACAAATACTGCCCGATAAAGAAAAGGACGAAGGGCAGAGCCAACAAGATGCCTGCCCCGATTCCAATTTGTAGGGTCACCGTCATCGGGTCAGTTACTTGCAGCGCCAGCAAAGTGTTCGGGCGGGGTTGGGCCAAGTTTCCCTGGGCCTGCTGCAAGGGCCAGCGAAGGATTTCCATAACCTGCCCAATTCCCATGACGCCCAAGATGGAGCCCAACCCAATCGCACCGGCGCACTTCAGAATGACCCCCCGGAGATCCTCTAAATGATCTAAAAACGGTTTTTCGCGGTCCGTCATCCGAACTTTCTCCAACCCTGCTGGGTGATCACCGCCGGTAACGGAATATCGTGAGGTTGCCGGGGAACTTCCCCCACCTCCTGTTCGGCAAAAAACATTCCCACGACCGAGCTCGCACGCCCCCGTCGAGCTAACGCTCGGTCATAGTGGCCCCCGCCCCGTCCCAACCGCCCCCCCCTCGAGTCAAAGGCCCTTCCCGGCACAACAAATAGCTGAATCTCCTCCAACGGCTTTCGGACGGAGAGATCAGGAGAGGGTTCCCACAATGTCCCTGTCTCGGGCAGTTGACGGGAGGAAATCTCCCACCAAGTTAAACCTTCCCGAATATCGATTTTGGGAAATAGAACTTTTTTTCCCGCATCTAAACCCATCTGCAGCAAACCCCGTGTCTGCGGCTCATCCGTCAAAGAAAGATAGAGCCCCACCACCGAGGCCTGCTTCCACTCCGGTCGCTCCAACAGCGCTCTCTCCATGATCTGGGATGCCGCGCGACGCTCCTCTTCACTCAAGCGTGCCACCCGTGCCCGCATCTCCTCACGAATCGCTCCTTTGCTCATGCCCAACATGACCATCACCATGCCCGATTTACGGTTCCCCGCCAACTCTGCCGACGGAGTTGCCTGCCCTCTCCTTTGGCACCATTCTTACCCTCTTGAGACCCCGGGTTGATCTTCGCTCTCGTCGCCCTACCCATCGATTTATTACCGATGTTCTTTTACCGGCACTCTTCACCAGAAAACGTGGACACCGCCAAGGCACCCCTCCCCTCTTTCCCAAACTCAAAAAAGGCCAGATTTGCATCACGTGGATCGGGCACGCCTCGTTTCTGATTCAGACCCCGCAAGCCAATATCTTAATCGACCCAAACTGGGCCAACTGGCTTCTCGTTGTGCGCCGCCTGCGCCATGCGGGGCTCGCCCACCACCACCTTCCCTCGATCGACCTCGTGCTCATCACCCATGCCCATTTCGATCACCTGCATCGCCGCAGCCTTCGCCAAATCGCCGCCAATCAACCGATCGTCGTTCCCGCCGGCGTGGGCGATCTTGTCCACGGTCTCGGCTTTGAAAAAGTATACGAAATGAGTTGGTGGGAACGCCTTCGCTTTCCTGGGGCCGCCGTTACTTTTGTTCCGGCAAAACATTGGGGCGCGCGCAAAGTGACCGACCATCACCGCGGGTATGGCGGCTATGTCCTCGATCTGGGGGGTCGCACGGTCTATCACGCAGGCGATTCGGGTTACTTTCCTGGATTTCGTGAGATCGGAAAAAAACTGCACCCGGAAATCTCCCTTCTGCCCATCGGCGCCTATCACGGCCCCAAGTTTGGCGAAAATCACATGTCCCCCGAAGAGTCCCTTCATGCCTTTCAAGATCTTCGCTCCAGGATTCTCATCCCGATGCATTTTGGCACCTACCGTTTGAGCTATGAACCACTGCACGAACCCCCCCAGCGCCTGATGAAGGCCGCGAGCGAGGCCGGTCGCCTCCCCGATGTGCGTTTTCTGATCGAGGGGATGCCGACCCTATTCTAACCCACCCCGCTCAGCCCAACCCACCTTGGCCGTGGGCCGGGCGAAAGCCACCAGACGTCCTCGGTGGGTAACAAAATGAAAGAAGTTCTTCGCATTTCCACATGGCGCATTCGGATCAAATTCATAAACATCCACCCCACCCCCCCTTTCCCCATCCATCCTTTGGGAGGAACCCGCCACCATCGGCTCTCCACCCTTCTTTTTGCCCAAATAGATCATCACATGACTGATCGGAGGATCCCGCGGCACATCATACGTCCACTCCCAAAATAAAAGATCCCCACTCCTCATTTGCTCGATCAGTTTTATGGAATCCACTTTTCCATTCGCCTCGCTCGGAACCGACCGGACCTTTCCCCTCTTTTGAAAATACAGATACTGGTCAGAAGCCGTCCTCGGGATATCAAAACCAAATACTTTCCAGACGATGTATCGAATCGTGTTGGAACAATCCATCGTAATGAGATAAGGGTGGCCGGGAGGTCGCCACGACTGGGCATAGGACAAATCCTGCTTGGAAAGCCATCGACACGTTTCGACTAACTTCTGGTGCTGCTCAGGGGTGGCTGCCCCATCCACCGGAGAAACCATAGGCACCAGCGCAAATCCCATCACCAGAGGGAGGGAAGTTCGGACATTCACTACCCCTTCCATCGCAAATTGCAGACGAATCGCAAGTCAGGACAACTTCAATTGGATGAAGACAGAAAATGAAAGAAGGCCTCGGGGTGGGCGAAATCGGTCAAGACCGCATCCGCCCCACACTCTCGCAACTGTTCCGCCGTGAAAGATCCGGTCGCGACCGCGATCGCCTTGGCACCAATCGCCCTGGCACAGGCCACATCATGCGGGGTATCTCCAATGACAAAGATTCGGTCGGGGGAAAAGATCTCCCCATGCCGCTCGTGGGCCCTTCGTTGGGCATGCGGGCCCAGCTCGTTGCGCACGGAGGAATCATCCGCAAAAGCCCCAAACTCAAAAAAATGGTTCACCCCATACCGGGTCAATTTCAAACGGGCTCCTTTTTCGATGTTTCCCGTCAACAGCGCCTGGACAAACTCCGGCCGGCGATGAGCTTCCTCCAAGATCCCCAGAACCCCAGGGTGCAAACCCCCAATCCTTTTGGGTAACTCCTCCGCCAGGAGCTCCACATAGTGATTCAGAAATTCTGCGACATGCTCCGGACCATTCGGCTTTCCATCTCGCCCTAAAAGTTGTTCCACAATCCACTTGTCGGTCCGACCCGCAATTTCCAAACCCTCCAAGCCACGGCGAATCCCATGGACCTTTTCCATGACCCGGCTTAAAGCCGATTCTCCCGCTTTCCCCGTGTGGAGAATCGTTCCGTCGATATCCCAGAGAAGTAGTTTCCGGGCGAGGGGGGAAGCAGCCCTCACATCCCCATCACGCTGTAGCCCGCGTCCGCATACAGCGTCTGCCCCGTGATCCCCGCCGCCCCATCCGAAGCCAAGAACACCCCCGTGGCACCTAACTCCTCCAACGTAATATTTCTCTTTAAAGGAGCGTGCGCTTCGTAGTGGGAGAGCATCGCCGAAAACCCGCTAATACCCCGCGCCGCTAAGGTATTCACTGGGCCAGCACTGATCGCGTTCACCCGAATCTTTTGGGGGCCTAGATCATACGCCAGATAGCGTACACTTGCCTCCAAAGCCGCTTTGGCTACCCCCATCACATTGTAGTGGGGTACCACTTTTTCTGCTCCGTAGTAGCTCATCGTCACGACACTTCCCCCCGCCGTCATGAGTGGCCTAGCCGCCCGGCTCACCGCCACCAAAGAGTAGGCGCTGATGTCGTGCGCCACCCGAAAGGCCTCGCGGGAGGTATCGACAAAGTTTCCCTCCAATGCCTCCTTGGGCGCAAAAGCCACGCTATGCAAAAGCAGATCAACTCGGGGCGCCTTCGTTTTCACAAAGTCAAAAAACTTGGCGATATCTTCATCCCGACTGACATCGCAGGGTGCGACCGGCGTATCCGCCCCAAACGTCGCTGCCAGTTCCTCCACATTCTCCTTCAGGCGGTCCCCCTGATAATTAAAAATCAACTTGGCGCCTGCATCCGCCCACGCCTTGGCGATTCCCCAAGCAATACTTCGCTTGTTGGCGACCCCAAAAACGACCCCCACTTTTCCCGCTAAGATTGGATGACTCACCTCCCCAAAGTGCCCTCACTCATGCCACTCTGTCACGCCTGGAGTCACTTCCTCTTGGCCTTCCCAACTCCTCCTGCTACCAAAGCAAGTTGCCATGAGTTCCTCTCCCCATCTCGGTTGGATTCTGTTTGGTCCCCTCGTCTTGGCACTGCTCGCCGCCGATCTGATTCTTTTTCATCGCGATCCACGCCCCGTTGACCTACGCCGCTCCCTCCAAGCCACCGCCGGTTGGGTTGCCCTCGCCCTCGCCTTTGGCGGTCTCGTTGCCTTTACCTTGGGGACAAACCCTGCCATGGAGTTTTTTACCGGATATATTGTCGAACTCTCCCTCAGTGTGGACAACGTCTTCGTTTTCGCCGTTCTCCTCCGCTACTTTGCCGTTCCCGAAAAATCGCAATTCCCCGCCCTTTTCTGGGGGATCATCGGAGCCCTTTTTCTGCGAGCCCTCTTTATTTTTACCGGGATCGCCCTAATCAATCGCTTTCATTGGCTGATCTACCTCTTTGGCGCTCTTCTCGTTTACACCGGAATCAAACTTCTCAAAGGTGGCGAAGCGAAAGTCGAACCCGACCACAACCCCCTGATTCGGCTGGCTCGGAAATTCATCCCCATCACACCCGATTTTCATGGGGACCGCTTTTTTTTCCGTGAAAAGGGCCGCTGGACTGGCACTCCCCTCCTCCTCGTCCTCATCGCCCTTGGCACCACCGATCTCGTTTTTGCCATCGATTCGATCCCCGCAATTCTTGCCATCACCCGCGACCCTTTCATTGTCCTTACCTCCAACGCTTTTGCCGTCCTCGGCCTGCGCGCCCTCTACTTTGCCATCGCCGGTCTGATCAAACTGTTTGCTTACCTCAACGTCGGGCTCGCTGTCATCCTATCCTTTATCGGGCTCAAAATGCTCGTCTCCGGCTACATCCACCTGCCGATTCCAGTGACTCTCGGCTTTGTCCTAGGAGTCCTTCTTATCTCCATCGTCGCATCGATTCTTTATCCGCCCAAAAAAACTCACTCCTAGTACTTGAAATCTATAAACAATTGTCATCTATATGTTTATACTGTTTTCTATGCTCTAATAGGTGATAAATCCTGTGGAATGTTGACGCGATTCCGACCCGACCTAAGATGTTGGCATGCCCCAAGTCGTCGATCTGACCTCGGCTATTGCCCGAAAGACTTTCGCTAAGAAACCCAAGTTCCGACTAGGTCTCGTTGGCACGCTGGTTGTCTCTAACTTTGCTTGGCTAATCCTCTTTGGTGTGGCGGTGGTTTCGCTCATCGGCGTGACCCGTTTTTCTGCTGCCCTTTCCAAAAGTTATCTTGAGGAGAAATGGAACTCTCTCCAAAACCGCCTTGCGCAAAAGAAAGAGATTGAGGAGCGAGATATGCGGATCGCCCGCCTCATCGCCTCCCAAAGCTCCGACACCACCGACATCCTCGGCCTCGCCACGCGAATCTCCAAGATTCTCGACTCCGCCAACGGCCGCCAACGACGCTTCCTCGAAAACGCCATCCCCGAAGCCATGCTGATCCAAACCAGCTCCCAGATTCCCGCCTCCGCCGTTCTTGCCATGGCCATCTTTGAATCCGGTTATGGCAACAGCATGCTGGCCAAGGAATATAACAACTACTTTGGCATGAAAGCATTCGATAGCTGGACTGGCCCTCGCGCCCTGAATATGCCCACCCGCGACAGTGGCGAAGACACTACCGCCGACTTCCGCGCCTACCCCAACCTTGCCTCTGGTTTCCAAGGATACTCCCAATTCCTTCTCTCGAACGACCGCTACCGCAAGCACGTGGGCGAAAAATCGGGTATCAAATTTGTTTCCAATATTCTGGCCTCGGGCTACTGCCCCGACCCGGATTACCTGACCCATATTCGGGATATTATTCAGAAACACGGGCTCGATCGCCTCGACGCCGCGCTGGAAGATATCGTCGATAAGCAAGAGTCGGTCGCCAAAGCCGTCCCCGCTAGCCAGGCGCTCGCCCCGGCAGCGACGCACTAATCTTTCTTACTTTCGATTCCTTGGTCCGCACACGAGATCGTCCCCACTCCAGGGACCTTCACTTCGAGCAGAAGATACTTCCAAATCCCCGACCCATTTTTTTCCGCCCGCAACGTCACCCCAGCCGCTCGTCGGGATCCACGTAGCGAGAAATCTAAACGAGCGAGGCCACCTGCGGCCTGATCCTCCAACTCCCCCGTCACCGCCCACCCCAACTCCATCGGCTCGCCTAACTCCCGCTTCACCCGCTCATCCGCCACCACTTTTTCCACCGCCCCCCGCATCACTTCACTTTTCTTCAGCATCGCGTAACTGATTTGTAGCGTCATCCCCCCCACCGCCAACACTCCCGTCACCACCAACGCGAGCCCCAAAACCAGCCACCGCCTTGCTTTTACCTCCCACGCCATTAACTCAGCTTGCGTCATCAGCCCTTTTTTCATTTCTGTACTCTGAATCCCCTCTCCCCCCTCCGTCCATCCCACTCTCGCACCCGCCCGAAATTTCCAGTATGCTTTCCCCCAATGCTTTCTCTCGAATCCCTGACTCAACTCGCCCAAAAACACGCCGAGGCTCTCCCCGCGCAAGTCGCCGAATTTGAAATCCACGGACAATCGTTTCACTCGGCCACCCGTCCCCATCTTATGGGGGTTATCAATCTCAGCCCAGACTCCTGGTATCGCGAAAGCGTGGTTCTCAATACCGACGCCGCCCTCGTTCGTGCCCGGCGCCTCCGAGCCGAGGGCGCTCACCTGATCGATCTCGGCGCCGAATCCTCTCTTCACCATGCCGCGCGGGTCGACCCCGCCCAGCAAATCGCCACTCTTCTCCCCATTCTCAAGCCCCTTGCCCAAGAAGGCTCCCTCATTTCGATTGAAACTTATCAGCCCGAAGTCGCCCGCCGCTGCCTCGAAGCCGGTGCCGCCGTCCTCAATCTTACTGGGACCCGCCCTCCGGATGACCTCTATCAAGTAGTCGCCGACCACCGAGCCGGCATCATCCTCTGCTACGTTCAAGGGGACCATGTCCGCGCCGTCGGTGAGTTCGTCCACTCTCCCGACCATGCCACTGCCCTGCTCGACTACTTTCGTCGCGAGATCGACCGTGCAGTCCACGCCGGGGTGCACGCCATCTGGATCGACCCAGGCCTGGGCTTCTACTACAAAAATCTCCAAGACAGCACCGCCCGCATTCGCTACCAAGCGGAAACATTCCTGCACACCTTCCGCCTTCGCACCCTGGGTTGGCCCGTCTGCCAAGCCCTCCCCCACGCCTTTGAGTTTTTCCAAGATGAGGTTCGCTCCGCCGAATCCCTCTTTGCCGTCCTCGCTCTGCTCGGAAAAACCGACCTCCTTCGCACTCACGAAATCCCCAAAGTACGGGCCGTCGCCCGCACCCTCGGAATCCTCTCATGAAACGCCCTGCCCAACCCGTCGCCCTCATCACCGGCGCCTCCCAAGGCTTGGGGGCATACCTCGCCAAAGAAATCTCCCAGCTCGGTTACGCCATGGTCCTTCACCACCGCAGCGGCGCCGCCCGTACGGCCCGCCTCGCTCGCGAAATTCGTACCTTAGGTTCCCCCGCTCTGGTGATTCCAGCCGATCTCTCCCTCCCCGATTCGGTCAACCGCCTCTTTCGCCAAATTCGCCATCGCTTCGGCCGGCTCGATCTCCTCATCAACAATGCGGGAACCTATCGCCCTACCCCGCTACTTCGCACACCTGCGGAAGATTGGTTCGCCGGTCTCCATAGCACCTGCACCGCCACCTTTCTGACCACGCAGGCGTCTCTCTCCCTCTTTCCCAAAAGTGGAGGCCGAATCATTAATATGGGTGACTCGGTCGCGGATCGCTTCACCCCGCGCCGGCTGGCCCCAGGCTATCATGTTGGCAAAATCGGCGTCACCCTCCTCACTCGCTCCTTTGCCGCCCAACTCATTTCACGAAAGATCACCGTAAATCAGATTTCTCCTGGCTACCTGCAGAACAGCATCGATCTTCCTCCAGCCAAAAAACTACCCTCCGGCCGACCCATCTCTTTCTCGGAACTGTTCGCTGCCGTGCTCTATCTTCTCTCGCCCGAAGCAGCCCAACTGACTGGGAACAATCTTACGCTGTCGGGTGGGTGGAATCTTTAACCCCTGCTTGATAAACTGGCGCCCATCCCTCCCTTTTTAACTTCGCGTTACTGACCCTCTTGCTTCGCCTCATTCGGGCCGACCCCTCTCCCCACACCCCTCCCGCGACTCCCCTCCGCAAAGGCTCGTCCTCCGCCACATTAAAAGTTTTCCCGCGGACCCGCAAAGCAACCCCCACCGCTCGCGCCGCATCCTCCCGATTCACCACATTTAACCAACGCTCCGGACCCTCCGCCCGATTCCGTAAAATTCGATCCCCCCCATAGAGACCCGCACACCGCAACACCGTCCCCCCAGCCTCGATCGTTTTCCCCTCCGCCTCAATCATCGCTCTCGATCTTTCATCCGTGGCCAGTGCCGATTCCTCATTGACCCACCCTCCATCCGCTTCCGCATAAACCGAAGTCGACGATAAATAAATCATCGGCACATGGGACCTCCTCGACCACTGGGCCGCTCGCACCGCTCCCTCGCGGTGCATCGTCTCGAAATCCCCACCGCCTGCTTCCCGCGAGGGCGCCATCGCCCACACCATCCCACCCCACAACCCACTCAAACCCTCCCAAAATTCAGGCCGAGTAGCATCCGTCGCCACCACGTTTATCCCATGGCGTCTCAATTCCACCGACGTGGCCTCGGAACGCACGATGGCATGGACCGACCACCCCCCCGCCTGAGCCTGTCGCGCCACCTCCGACCCCAGAAAACCAGCCCCCACGACGAGCACTTTCGGTGGACTCGCTTTCAATCCAATTCTCGTCTAATACTCAGCAAGGGACGAGTGGCGGAGCGGTTGAACGCGGCGGTCTTGAAAACCGCAGATGCCGAAAGGCATTCGTAGGTTCGAATCCTACCTCGTCCGCCAAAAGCCCTAACCCCGAAGATGGTAATGGCCAGGGCCCACTTTCCGTAGACCTCGGATCTTCTTCAGGTTTTGATAAAACCATGTGTCCAACCGTTGACGCTGAATGTTCATCTTGTGCGCCAGCTCCTTGATCTTGATGCCGGTTTTTCCCGATTGATTCAAATGGGCCAAGATGACCGTGCGCAAGCCACCACGCCGATTAAATTTTTTTCCTGTTCCCCGCCTTCCGGACCTCGCCGAACGCCCCCGGGCAATCCGGTTGGCCCCACGGGCGACCGCGGAAGCTCCTGCCCCGACCACTTTGGCCACCGAACGCTCCAGCTTCCCTAACTTTTTCTCTAAGCTCTCCTTCTTGCGAAGAAGCTTCATGATTCGACTAAACTCTTTTGTTGTTAGTTTTGTTATATCCATCGGAAAATACTAACACAGCGTCTAACAACGGGCGACAAAAAAATACCCCGCCGTGAGATTGTCACGACGGGGTAAATCTTACCTAGGGAAAATTCCCCAAGTGGGAAACGTTATTTAACGTGCTTGCTGGCGTACTTCGTCAATTCAAACATGGTCGCCGAGCTTTTTCCACCAAAGAGGGGTTTAAACAAATGATCCGCGTTGATGTTCCGGCGGTTCTTTTTGTCTTGGAGGCCGTTCTTCTTGATATAGGCCCATAATTTTTTGGTCATCTCGGTCCGGGGAACAGGCTTGCTCCCAATGATCGCGGCCAGGATGGCGTCCGGTTGGACGGGTTTCATAAACGCTGCATTCGCTTTCTTTGCCATAGTTTCTTGTCTCCTTGGTTTGGGTTAGTTGTGATTACGATACGTCGGTTACGATGCCCCTCTGCACGAGGGTGACAACACTTTTCTACGAGGAGAAACGCCTTTTTTCACACTGCCGTAAAGGGTCGACCTCTCTTGCGGTTCATATCCAGCCCCACGAATCGCCGACTCCATCTGCTCGGGTTCCAATCCCTCCCCATGCTTTCCCCCGCTCGACCTCGTAATCGCCTCCTCATATAAAGTGCCCCCAAAATCGTTACACCCCCAGCCCAGCGACTCGACCGCTCCCGCTACCCCCAACTTCACCCAGCTCGTCTGCAAGTTCGGGATCGACTGTCCTAAAACCATCCGTGCCAATGGGTAAAGTCGCATCGCCCTCTTGCGAATTCTCTCCTCCAGCACCTTCATTCCACCCGCTCGCTTCGACAAAATCGCACCCAGCCGATTCTGGTATGGCACAAATGCCAAGGGCACAAATTCGGTAAATCCCCCCGTCTCCTCTTGCACCCTTTGCAGAACCTCGAAGTGCCGGCGTATATCCTCCCACCTCTCCACATGCCCAAACAAGATGGTGGCACTCGACCTCACCCCCGCCTGATGCGCCGCCTTGACAATCTCCACCCAGCGAGCCGCCGGTAGCTTATTGCGCGAAATCTTCCGCCGAACGTCATCCACTAAAATCTCGGCCGCCGTCCCCGGAATCGACCCCACCCCCGCTGCCCTTAGTTTCCCCATCATCTCGGGTGGTTCACAGCCCGCCTTCTCACAAAGAGAATCGATTTCCATCGGGGAAAAGGCGTGCAGATGCATCCACGGGAAGGCTTCGCGCAGTGCTTGAATAAGATCCAAGTAGTACTCAGGCCGCAAAGTAGGATCAATTCCACCCTGCAAACAAACCTCCGTCACCCAGGGGGTCTGACCCACCCGAGCGAGCACTTCATCAATCCGATCGGAAGTCGCCCCCACACTCCCGGGTCGTTTTCCAAACCCACAAAAAGCGCAACCCACCGTGCACACTCGGGTGAAGTTTGCGTTGCGATTCACCACATAGGTGATTTTTCGACCGTGCCGACGAAGCGTTTCCACCGCCGCTTGGTTTCGAAGCTCCTCCAGTGGCATCTTCCAAAAATCGCTCACCGTACCTTCTCCTCCCAAAATCGACTCACCCTTTCCTGCCATCGAACATCTAACCACTCCCTCGTGCTGTGACTTTGATAAACCGGCAATCTTTCGACCAACTTACGCCCCTTGGCCTCACACCTTTTTTCATACAAATCGACCTGTTCCCAAGGCCGACTGGGGTTCACCTCATCTCGTGCCCAGGAAATCCCCCCCAAATCATCTAACTCATGTAAAAGATCTACCCATCGCGGTTCCAGATTGGGGGGAATCTGGATGGCGACACCCGGTGCCCAATCCCGCCATGCCTGCATCATCTCCGCGTACTCACTTAAGGTCGGTGCTACCCCTGCTCTCCATCTCGATCCCGCGTTCGGCACATAACGCTGAATCAAAATCTCCTGAAGATGCCCGTATTTCGACTGGATCTGGGCCAAACACTCTAAGGATTCCATGCGAGAGGCCTGACTCTCCCCCCACCCCACCAAGATTCCGCTGGTGAAGGGTACTTTGGCCCGACCCGCCGCTTCCATCCCAGCAATTCGGCCCGCCACTTTTTTCTCGGGGGCAAACTCCACATCGTCTCGCACGCTCTCCAGCATCATCCCCATGGAGACAAAGTACGGTCGCAATCTGACCAACTCCTCCTCCGTCATTCGGCCGAAGTTCCCGTGGGGAAATAATCCCGCCTTCGCACAACGCTCCGCTACTCGGCTGGCGAATTCCCAAAAGTCGCCATACCCCCGCCGGGCCAACTCCTCCTGAATGTGAGGCATCCCTCCTGGCCTCTCCCCAGAAATGAGTAGCGCCTCTCGGGCTCCCCCCTGCTGCGCTTCCCTGACAATTCTTTCCACCTCCCCGTCCGACAAAAGACCTTCCCCATCGCTCCGAAAACCACAGTATCGACAGTGCCAAGGACAGTCGTGGGTTAAAACGAGGGTGATGGAGCGCGAGTAGGTCACCGCCCTGCCACCCACAGGCTCCATGACATCAAGAAAAGGTTCTTCGGTAACAGCTTTCAATAAAGGGGTCTTCTCGCTAAAAATCTACCATGGCTTTACGCGAAGCAAGACCCTTCCTTATCGGCGCCGCCGTCCTCTTGGGGGTCTGCCTGTGGCTGGGCTGGGTGATCGGCAGCATCTTGGCCGGCCTTCTTCTCGTTGGCATTCTTCTCTTTTTCCGAGACCCGCACCGCACTCCCCCAAACAACCCCCTCGCCTTGGTCAGTCCGGCGGATGGCAAAGTCATTTGTGTCGATGAATCGGAGGACCCCTGTTTTGGTCTCGGTAAGTTTCGCCGCGTTGGAATCTTTCTCTCCGTCCTCGATGTCCACGTCAACCGCAGTCCCTTTACCGGCACGATTGAAAAGACCCACTACTCGGCCGGTGAATTCCTCGATGCCCGTCACCTCGAGGTCGATCTGCGTAACGAAAACCAAACATGGCTCCTGCGTACCGCCAAGGGTCCCATCTTGGTTCGTCAAATTGCTGGTCTCATCGCCCGCCGAATCGTCGGCTGGAAAAAATCTGGCGATAGCGTCACCACGGGAGAACGAATCGGCATGATTCGCTTCGGCTCCCGAACCGACCTCTACTTCCCCGCCACCTGCACCCCCAAAGTCCAAGTCGGCCAACGGGTCGTCGGGGGCCAAACCATTCTTGCTATATGGCCCGCCTAAAAAATCGCACTCCGAACTCAGCTCGCAAGGGGGTCGCCTACCTCCTCCCCAGCTTGATGACCGCGGGCAATCTCTTCTGCGGCTTTATGGCTGTTCTGCAGATCATCCAAGGCAGTCTGCTTCAGGCGGAGGATAACATCGCTTGGACCCTACCCTACGAAACCAGCCTGCTTTGGATTCTGGGCGCCTTTATCTTCGATATGCTCGATGGTCGTGTCGCAAGACTCGGCGGACATGAAAGCGCTTTTGGAAGGGAATTCGACTCCCTCGCGGACGTCATCTCCTTCGGAATCGCACCTGCCCTCCTTGTTTTTAAAATCGTGCTGGCCGAGCTCCCCGCTCGTATCGGATGGATGATCGCCTTCATCTATCTCGTTTGTGGGGCCATGCGCTTGGCCCGTTTCAACACACTCGCGACCGAGCCACAAAGCCCATCCCGCTCGAAAGACTTCAGTGGTTTCCCCATCCCCGCCGCCGCCGGACTCGTTGCTTCCGTCACTCTCCTGCTACTCAAATACTACGAATCCGATCGCGTGATCGGAAATTTTAAATATGCCCTCGCGGCCCTTCTCCTCTTTCTTAGCTTTATGATGTTCAGCAAAGTCAGCTACCCCAGCTTCAAGACTTTGGATTGGCGCTCCCAGCGTCCCATCCCCCGCCTCCTTCTTATCGTTGCCGCACTCGCCCTGATCGTCCAAACCTACCAGTACTCCCTCGCCGTTCTTTTTTGTGGCTACCTCCTTTACGGATTTATTCGCCCCAAACTCAGCCGCCGCATCCGGGCCGAACTCGAAGAGGAAATATCTACTCAGAGACATCTCTGAGTTGAAAACAGTAAAAGTGTGACATTTTGTCACACCTCTCGCGCACAACTCAGAGTTAACTCTGAGTCGAATGGCCCTTTAGGGCTAATTTCGTCGTTTGCGTTTAAGCTGTAACTGCGCGGTCGAACGCTGAATCAAGGCCATCAGCTCAGCTGCCTCTGGGCCCGCCTTCTTTTCTAACAACGCCTGTTTCGCACTCTCCAAAGCCTTCTCGACCGCATGCTCATCAATATCCTGCGGTTTCACTGCCATATCGGTCAAAATGGTCACCCGATCTCCCGTGATCTCGGCAAAACCTCCGCCCACCGCAAGCTCATCGCCACGAGATCCCGCCTTCAAATCTAACTCCCCTGGCTGAATCGCCGTCAGCAGCGGAACGTGACCCGGCAAAATGCCGAGTTGACCCTCCACCCCCGGCATGACGACCTGCTCGACGTCATCGTCGAAGGTCTTTCCTTCCGGAGTCACCACTACGAGTCGGAGTTTCCCCGCCATGGTTTTAGCTCTTCGCCACCGCTCCGATGCCACCCTTCATGTAGAAGTTGGCCTCGGGCACATCATCATGCTTGCCCTCCAGGATCTCCTTAAAGCCCTTAATCGTTTCCGCCACCGTCACGTATTCACCCTTTGTTCCGGTAAACACCTCGGCCACGTGGAACGGCTGACTCAAGAAACGCTGGATCTTTCTTGCGCGGAAAACGGTCAACTTGTCCTCCGGCGACAACTCGTCCATGCCCAAGATGGCAATAATGTCCTGCAGATCCTTGTACTTCTGCAAAACCCTCTGCACGCCACGGGCCACTTCGTAGTGCTCTTGCCCCACGATCTCAGGCGCCAGCGCCTTCGAAGTCGAAGCCAACGGATCCACCGCCGGATAAATTCCCAGCTCGGCAATCGAACGTTCCAGCACGATCGTAGAATCCAAGTGCGCAAAGGTGTTCGCCGGGGCTGGATCGGTCAAATCATCCGCCGGCACATAGACCGCCTGGAATGAGGTGATCGAACCCTTCTTCGTCGAGGTAATCCGCTCCTGCAGATCCCCCATCTCCGCCGACAGAGTGGGCTGATACCCTACCGCACTGGGAGTTCTTCCCAATAGCGCCGATACCTCAGAGCCCGCCTGACTGAACCGAAAGATATTATCGATAAAGAGCA
>CAMCFB010000002.1 GCA_945874125.1 Verrucomicrobia subdivision 6 bacterium
GGAAAGCTCCAAAGGAGTGAAGGGGAAAGGCTGGGGCTCCTTTCAGTCGGCTTGGGATGCTTTGAAGGAAGATTTAGAAACGCCCAAGGCTCTTGGGGCGATGTACACGGCAGTGGGGGAACTTGAGCAGAAGCGAAAAACGGGTCTGAGCCCTGAAGAGGCTGCCAAGGAACTGGCGGGATTGGATCGAATTCTTTCTGTTTTTGGGGTGGAACCAGCTTTTGAGAAAACGGTAGAGGCACCAGAAGAAATCAGAAAATTAGGGGAAGCCCGGGAGGTGGCCCGCAAAGCGAAGGATTGGAAGGAGTCGGATCGGCTGCGGGATGAGTTGGCTAAGCACGGGTGGGAGGTGAGGGATGCGGCCGGCAGTTGGCGGCTGGTGCGGAAGCCGGGAACTCCCTAGGTTCGAGCGATGGCCATGACCCCACTGGAGGAGCTGAGACATTCGACTGCGCACGTGCTGGCAACGGCGGTGCTGCGGTTATGGCCCGATGCCTTGCTGGATATCGGTCCTCCGACGGATGCGGGGTTCTATTACGACTTTGATTTGTCTCACCGCTTCAGCGACGAGGACTTTGCGAAAATAGAGGCGGAGATGAAAAAGGTGGTAAAGGAGAACCAACCGTTCACCCGCAAGGAGGTGAGTCGGGCAGAAGCGAAGGCATTCTTTGAGGGAAAGAAGCAGTCCTACAAGATTGGGCGCTTAGGGGATATCCCGGAGGGGGAGGCCATATCGTTCTACACCAACGGGGAGTTCACTGATCTCTGTGCGGGTACTCATGTGAAGAGCACGGGAGAGATTCAGGCGTTTAAGTTGCTCCGCTTGGCGGGGGCTTATCACCGGGGTGACGAAAAGAACAAGATGCTGCAGCGTATCTACGGGACGGCTTTTCCGACCAAGGAGGAGCTTGAGGCCAGTCTCAAGGCCCAAGAGGAAGCCCTGCAGCGGGACCATCGGAAGCTGGGCAAAGAGTTGGACCTCTTTCTGATCGATGACGAAGTGGGCCAGGGGTTGGTGATGTGGACTCCCAACGGGGCAATCGTTCGGCATGAGATGCAGAAGTTCCTTTTGGAGGAGTTGGGAAAGCGTGGATATGAGCAGGTCTTCACCCCACACATCGGAAGACTTGGGCTTTACCGCACCTCTGGGCATTTCCCGTACTATCAGGAGTCACAGTACCCGCCGATCATTGACCGTGAGACGATGGAGAAACTTGCGAAAGAGGGTTGTTCCTGTGCCAAGCTGAGCAACAAGATTGAAAAGGGGGAGATTGAGGGATATTTGCTGAAGCCGATGAACTGCCCGATGCATATTCGGATTTATGCGTCTCGCCCGAGGTCGTATCGGGATCTGCCGGTTCGTCTGGCCGAGTTTGGAACTGTGTATCGATGGGAGCAGTCGGGAGAGTTGAATGGGATGACTCGGGTACGTGGCTTTACTCAGGACGATGCCCACTTATTTTGCACCGAGGAGCAGGTCGCGAAAGAAGTGGAAGGATGCTTAGAGATGGTGCGTCTCGTTTTAGATACTCTAGGCATTGGTGATTTCAGGGTTCGGGTAGGCCTACGAGATCCTGCCTCAGATAAATATGTTGGATCGAAAGAAGGTTGGGACAAAGCGGAGAAAGCGGTGAAGGAAGCCGCGAAGAAGCTTGGGGTACGGACGAGTGAAGAGCCTGGGGAGGCTGCTTTTTACGGACCCAAAATTGATTTTGTGGTGAAGGATGTGATTGGGAGGGAGTGGCAGTTAGGAACGGTTCAGGTCGACTACAACTTGCCGGAGCGCTTTGATTTAACTTACACAGGATCCGACAATCAAAAGCATCGCCCGGTGATGATTCATCGGGCGCCCTTTGGTTCGCTCGAGCGGTTTACCGGGGTTTTGATCGAGCATTATCGCGGAGCCTTTCCAGTTTGGCTGGCCCCCGAGCAGGCTCGCTTTCTCCCGGTAAACGATCAGATGATTGCTTATGCCGAAAAGTGTGCCGAGCAGTTTAAGGCCGCGGGATTAAGGGTTTCGGTGGATAAGAAAGGGGATAAACTAGGAGGCCAGATTCGTAGGGGTCAGTTGGAGAAAGTTCCATTTTTATTGGTTTGCGGGAACAGAGAAGCGGAGGCAGGTCAGGTAGCGGTGCGGAGTCGGGAAAAGGGGGATGAGGGGGCGCAGAGTGTCGCGGTGGTCATGGAGCGGTTAGTGAATCTGATGAAACAGCGGGTTGCTTAAGCTGAATATTTAAGGTGGCGGAGGGCAGGAAGTGGGGTATTTTCGCCCTTCCATCTTGAAAGCCAACGAGTTTAGGCCTGTTTCTCCCGATTCTTGGGGCTCCGTCCCTCTGCCCATGTGGCAGGATTGGTCCTGGCAACTCCGTAATCGAATTCAGACATTGGAGCAGTTAGAGGAGCGTCTTTCCCTTACACCCGAAGAGCGAGCAGGGACGATTTTAGCCGGGAAAAAGTTAGCCCTCGGCATTACCCCCCACTTTTTCAGCCTGATTGATCGGAATGATCCTGACTGTCCGATCCGGAGGCAGGTGGTGCCTCGCATCGAGGAGTCGGTCAAGGCCCCGGATGAGATGATGGACCCATGTGGGGAGGATTCCCACATGCCTGTTCCTGGCTTGGTCCATCGGTATCCGGACCGAGTCCTGCTTTTGGTGACCGACCGTTGCGCTTCGTACTGTCGTTACTGCACGCGGAGCCGTGTCGTGAGTGGAGCAGGGGAGCAGGAGTTGACGATGGACCTGGAGGGGGCGTTCTCTTACTTGGAAAAGCATCCCGAGGTGCGGGATGTTCTGCTTTCGGGGGGCGACCCGCTGCTCCTCTCCGACGCCAAGCTCAACGCGATTTTAACCCGCCTGAGGCAGATCCCGAGCATTGAGTTCATTCGCATAGGAACGCGAATTCCCATATTTCTGCCACAACGGATCACTCCGGAGCTGGTCGCCATCCTGAAAAGACATCACCCCTTGTGGATGAGTGTTCATTCGAATCACCCGGCAGAATTGACCCAGGAGGTTCGTCAAGCTTTGGAGAGGTTGGCGGATGCGGGGATTCCGCTTGGCAACCAGAGCGTTCTGTTAAAGGGAGTGAATGATCGCCCCGAGATTCTTAAAGAACTTTTGCACAAGCTGCTGCTTTGCCGAGTGAGGCCATACTATCTTTACCAGTGCGATCTGATTACCGGCTCGGCGCATTTGCGAACTACGATTCGAGAAGGGCAGGAGATCATGGAGCAGTTACGCGGTCACACCACTGGGTATGCCGTGCCGACCTACGTGGTGGATGGGCCTGGCGGTGGGGGCAAGATTCCGATTGGTCCTAACTACATCGTTGGAATGGCGGATAATCGCGTCATTCTTAAAAACTATAAGGGTGATGTGTATGAATACCCTGAAATCGGCCAAACTCCTATAGCCGACCTTCGCGGTTGACCTGGGTAGACCGTCCGACGCTGCGGCTGAAACCGGGCGGAAGATCAAAAGCGCTTGCTGGGCATCCTTGGATTCTTAAGTCGGAAATCGAAACTGAACTCGGCCAGTTGTGGAGTGGTCAATCGGTCGGAGCAACGGGTCAGCAGGGGCAGTTGATGGGGACCGGGTTTTATCGCGAGGGGGCACGGGTGGCCTGGAGAAGATTTCGCAAAGATGAGGGTGATTTTGATGAAGATTTCGTGGCGAAGGCTTTGCAAGCAGCCCTACATAAACGCAAGAGAACGCCTGCACGGAGGATTGTTTGGTCGGAAGCGGACTCGATGCCAGGACTGGTGCTGGATCAGTATGGAAAGTATCTCGTGGCACAGATCACTACTGAGGGCATGGAAAGGAATTGGGAGCTTGTTCGCACGGTCGCAGAAAAGATCTTACAGCCGGAGGGGATATGGATTCGGAGGGATGCTTCAGGAAGAAAACTCGACGGGATGGAGATCCTTCCGGGCGAGGCAGTCGGCACAGTCCCAGAAAAGCCTATCCTGGTTGAAATTGCTGGGACTGAGGTGTGGGTCGATTTGCGGGCTGGACAGAAGACAGGCACCTATTTGGATCAGCAGGAGAATTATGGGATTGTTGCGCAGGAGAGTGGGGGACGAAAGGTTCTTGATCTCTTTTGTCATACGGGGGGGTTTGCCCTTCGTTCAGCCCGAGCGGGTGCGATCGAGGTGACAGGAGTGGATAGCTCCCGTCCTTCCTTGGAGTTGGCCAGGCAGAGTGCAGAGCACCATGGATGGAAGATTCGGTGGGCTCAAGAGGACGTGACACGGTTTCTTCGGACGTGTCGCAAGAGGGAGTACGATCTGGTGATTTTAGATCCGCCAGGCTTAGTCAAAAGCCGTGATAGTGCCGAGGGAGGGACTAGGGTGATGGCTGAACTTCACCGCAGCTCCCTAAAAGTCCTCTCGAGGGGTGGATTACTGGCCACGTTTTCTTGCTCGCACCGCGTCGGCAGTGAGGAATTGTTAGGGATGGTCAAACAAGTTGCGCAAGAGGAGGGTCGGGTTTTGCAGATCAAGACCAAGTTGGAACAGTCATCCGACCATCCGGTAGATCCGGCTTTTCCTGAAAGTCGCTATTTAAGCGGCTTTCTTCTGGAGGTGAGATGAGGCTCTTGGCGCTGGCGCTGCTCTTCCTGTGCGCTCCGGTGGGTGCGAAGGAGTTGGTGCATCCCAAGGATTGTGACGGGAAGGTGGTGGAGCTCAATCCAACGAACCGAATCACGATTGTGCTGGCAAGTAGCCAATCCTTGGCGGATACCACACGGGAGTTTGGGCGGGCGGTTTACGGATGGCAGGGGAGAAAAGAATTTCGAGTCATCGTGGTCGTGGATTTGAGAAAGTCCCTGGGAACTCTCTTTCAGGGGTGGACGGTGGGCAAGATGAAGGCAGATCTGAACGAGGAGGCGGAGAGACTGATTCCATGGTATCGAGCCAATCAAAATCCAGACAATCCCCGGCCGGACCTGTGTGGTATTGCCGATTTTGATGGAAAGGTCACTGAGTCCTTGGGTTGGGGTGGTGATGACACGAAGATGAAAGTGAAGATCTTTGGCAAGAGTGGAGATGTGGTATGGTCTGATATGGACGCCATCAGGCCCGATGCCCTTTGTCGCGAGGTACAGAAGCTGCTCGGCCCCCCTGTGCCCACTCCGCCGGACGCAGTCCCCAAGAAATCCCGAATGATTCTGCGTAAAGGATGAGTATTTCGGACGGTATCTTTTGTCTTGGGGTGGATCACCATGCGACACCGCTGGGGGTTCGCGAAGTTTTGGCCTCGTCCTCGGGGGACCGTTGGATTCCTCACCTAATTGAGCATGGGGGTGCGGCCGAAGTGGTTTTTTTGAGTACCTGTAATCGCGTGGAGATTTACGGGCGTTCGGAAAGTCGGGGACCCGGGATTGTTTCTGATGTAGCGCGTTCGATGCCTTTGGAGTTAGGGAACGCTTGGCGAGAGGCCCGGGGGGTCTACCTGCACGAAGGGATTCCGTGTTGGCGGCATTTAGCTGAAGTGGCCACGGGGCTTCGATCCATGGTTGTCGGGGAGGGGGAAATATTGGCGCAAGTTCGTCAGGCGTATGCGGGGTCGAGGAATGCGGGCGGCACAGGACGCTCCATGCATGCACTTTTTCAGTCAGGTTTGCGGGCGGCACGGGCGGCGCGGGCGGTGGCGGGATTTGGCCAGGGGGATGCCTCCGTCGGTCGGTTGGCCGCGGAAGCGCTGGAAGAGATGGGCAGCGGAGGAGAAAGTAGGCCTCTTCTTCTTTTAGGTTCCGGACTGACCGCGCGCAGCTTTGTCTCGGCCTATCGAACTCTATCGGAGCGGCCGCTATGGATCTCCTCTAGATCAGCCGAGCGAGCGGGTACAATGGCGGCAGAGTTTCATGCTGATCAAGTGGAGTGGGGGAATTGGCCAAGGAGTGTGGCCGATGTGTCGGTGGTGGTTTCGGCTTTAGCCGGGGGGGAGTTGCCGTGGTCGGAAACGAGTCATGGGGGTCCTGACATATTGGTGGACTTAGGTGTTCCCAGGACTCTGACAGCGCTTCAGCGTTCTTTTCCTGGAGCAACTTGGGTAGATTTGGAGGAGTTAGCCAGGAGAAGTGAGATCAAGCCTGAATCACTGCAGGCGATTCACCGTGCCGAAGAGGTTCTGCGGAGGCATGAATCGATCTTTGCTGTTGGCCGTGCCCCCAGCGTGGAGGGTTCTCAGGTAGTTGAGGGATGAAGTTTCGGCTGGGAACACGAGGGAGTCGCCTTGCCCTCGGGCAAGCGAGAAAGGTAGCGGATCAGATGCGTCAACTTCACTCTGGCTTAGGGGTCGAGTTGGTCGTGATCCGAACGGCAGGGGATGTACGTTCTGAGTTTGGTGACGAAGTTCCCACCGTGGTCGGTGAATTTAGTTCGGCTCTGGAGGAGGCTCTTTTTAAGTCAGAAATTGACGGAGCCGTGCACAGCGCGAAAGACTTGCCTACGATAATTCCGGAATCTCTGGTGGTGGGGGCTTATCCCGAAAGAGTGGATCCAAGAGATGCATGGGTTTTTCGGGCGGGCGAAACATTTTCGCTGAATTCCTCAGGATGGGTGGGAACGGAGAGTCCGCGGCGAAGGCTTTTTTGGGCCGAGCATTGGCCTCAGACCCAATTTCGAACCATTCGGGGAAATGTGGATCGTCGAATGGAGAGATGTCGGCAAGAGAAAGAGTGGAGTGGAGTTCTTTTGGCCTGTGCGGGAATTGATCGTCTTGGGGGTGTTATGGATGGACTTGTCATGGAGCGATTGGACATTCCGTGGATGATTCCAGCCCCCGGTCAGGGGGCGCTGGCCGTGCAGTGTCGTCGGGATGACCGAAAAGCACTGGAGATGCTCTCCCGTTTGGACGATCCAGACGTTCGCAGTTGTGTCAGTGCGGAAAAAAGCTTTCTACAAAACTGGGGAGGAGGCTGCTCTGAATCACTTGGGGCCTTGGCCAGGATTCAACCCAATGGAACACTCCATCTCCAGGCGGGGGTGAAAGACCGATTTGATCGTCCCCAGAGAGCCTCACTCGAGGGACCCGTACGCGAAGCGGAGATGGTGGGCGCACGCCTGGCGGAGGAGATGCGCCGTGGGTAAGTGCGGAAAAGTGTGGTTGGTCGGGGCGGGACCCGGAGATCCAGGATTAATGACTCAGCGCGGGATTGACGTGCTCAAAGTTGCTGAGGTGATCCTCTACGATCGACTGGTTCATCCGGCCATTCTCCTGAACGCGTCGCCGGACGTGCTTTGGATTAATGCGGGCAAGACTCCCCGCGGCCGACGAATGGAACAGCATGAAATTCATCGCCTACTCATTTCCCATGCGGCCAAGGGGAAAAGGGTGGTCCGCCTGAAGGGTGGAGACCCATTTATCTTTGGCCGAGGGGGAGAGGAGGCAGAAGTTTTGGCCCAGGCAAAGATACCCTTTGAGGTGATTCCGGGTGTAACCGCGGGTATCGCTGGGCCGGCCTATGCGGGAATCCCTGTTACTCAGAGGGGAATGAGCACGGAATTGCTGTTTCGGATTGGGGCTCGGGCGGAGGGATCGGTCCGAGGGAGGACTTTGGTCGGGTATATGACGGTGGAGGGCATGGGGGATTTTTTAGAGCGGGCACTGGATTTAGGATTCCCGCTTTCCACCCCGGCTGGGGTGATCGAAAGGGCAACCACCTCCCAGCAAAGGGTAATCACGGGAACGATCGGAACATTGGCCAACCTCGCCAAGAGGAAACGCGTTTCGGCTCCTGCCATTGTGGTCGTGGGAACCGTCGTTTCTCTTCGTAATAGGTTGAGATGGTGGGAAAAGAGAGTATTGGCGGGTAAACGTATTGTCCTTACGGCAAGCGAAGCTCTGAGGAAAGGTTGGCGGGAGTGTTTCGAGGATCTTGGCGCGGAGGTGTGGGAAATTCCGATGACCCACATTCAGCCGCTGATTCCCGAGAAGGCTTGGGTTCAGAAGATCTTGAAGGCGGATTGGCTGGTTTTCACTAGTGCTTCCGCGGTACGTTTTTTTCCCCAAGCTTTGGGTGATTTAAGGAAAGTGGCGGGGTGTAAAATTGCGGCGGTCGGGAAAGGCACGGCAGATGTCTTGGTTGCGATTGGTCTGCCAGCCGATTGGGTTGGGCAAGGACCCGGCTCGGAAAAGCTGGTACAGGGATGGCCGCAGTGGGCCAAGGGAAGAATCTTGCACATTACCGGTGATGCGGGAGATGACTCGATGATCCAGAGGTTTCGAAAGCGCGGCTATCAGGCCGATCGAATCATCATTTATCGAAATCAAGGAGGTCGGTCTATTCCCAAGCCTGTGCAGGATGCTTTACAAAAAGAGGGGGCCGATTGGCTTGTCTTTGCCAGCGGAACGGCGGCGTCGCGCTTTCGCAGGCTTTTTCCAAGATTGAAAAAAATTCGCCAAGTCGTGGCTATTGGGCCGGCCACAGCGAGGGCCGCGCGCAACGCTGGGTGGAGGGTCTCCTGTGTGGCGAAGGAGCCCTCGGCACAGGGGGTGCTTCGTGCGATGATGAGAGCCTCATGAATCCACTTTTGGAAGAAACGATGGAAGGAGCTCATGTGGCCTTAGCGATGGGGAATATGGCAGCCGCTGCTGCCCTTTATCGAAAGGCAACCGAGATTGATCCCGCCTATGCCGAAGGCTGGCAGGCGCTGGGCATGGCTTTGGTGAAGCTCGATCAGTTGAATGAAGCAATTGAGGCACTACAAAAGTTGATTCAGTTACAGCCAAAGGACCCGTTGGCCTATAGCAGTCTTTCCCTGGCCTATGGGAGAGCAGGAAGGATTGCCGAAGCGGAGGAGATGTCGGCCAAGGCAAAAGTCGCGGGATGGGGTGGCGACCCAACTAAGATTGGGTCGTGAGTTACGAGGATTGAGAGAAATATCGACGAGTTTCGGCAGCGATCACGCCGCTCAGAAGAAGCAAGGCGGCTAGATTAGGCAGAGCCATCAGGCCATTCATGATGTCACAGAAGTTCCAGACCGCGTCGCTCTTCCAAATCGCGCCAATGAACACGGCAACGACCCACAGAAGCCGATAAGGCAGTACGGCTCGAACTCCGAGTAAATATTCCACTGACTTCTCTCCGTAGTATCCCCATCCCAAAATGGTGGAAAAAACGAAGGTGAGAAGTCCACCAATCAGAATCATGTCCCCAAACGTGCCGAGATGATGGAACGCTAGGTCGCACAACTTCGCTTTGTTGATGTCGGGGGTGGTCCAATCGCCCGAGCTGACAATGACCAGACCCGTCAGAGCACAAACGACCACCGTATCCCAAAACGTGCCGGTACCAGAAACAAGGGCCTGCCGAACCGGATCACTCGTGCGAGCGGCCGCCGCGGCAATGGGGGCGCTTCCTAGGCCAGACTCATTCGAAAAAAGTCCTCGGGCGATTCCGTAGCGGACAGCCTCCGCGATGCCCGCTCCGACGAAGCCTCCGAGCGCGGCCTGGCCCGTGAAAGCGGAGCTCACGATGAGAGAGATCGTTCCAGGGATCTTGTCCCAGCAATGGAGAAGTACCACGATGCACCCGCCCACATAAAAGAAAGCCATGAAGGGGACGACGAATCCACAAAATCGGGCAATGGAGCGAATTCCGCCTAAGATGACTGCTCCCGTGAGGAGAGCCATAAGTAAACCCAAGCCAATCCGAATTGAGGCATCCGGCTGGGCCAGCCCAAGGATGGATTTTTTGACCACAACCATTTCCACAATGGCATTCGATTGGGCCATATTTCCGATGCCAAAGGCTGCCACTGAGGTAAAGATGGCAAAGAGGATACCGGCCCAACGTGCATTCAGGGCGCGTTCTAAAACAATCATCGGGCCACCCGACATCTCCCCGCGACTATTGATCGTGCGATATTTAACGGCAAGGAGAGCCTCGGAATATTTGGTGGCGATCCCAAACACACCCGTCAGCCACATCCACAAAACGGCCCCAGGTCCACCGAGCAGGACTGCTCCAGCCACGCCGTAAATATTTCCTGTCCCAATGGTCGCGGCGAGTGCGGTCATCAGAGCGCCGAACTGACTCACATCCCCGAGAGCTCCTGGCTCCTTGGTGACGGAAAGGCGTAGAGCTTGACCAAGGTGACGTTGAACGAAGCCCGTCTTCCAGGTGAGAAAGAGATGAGTGCCAAATAGTAGGGCAATCAACCAGGGGCCCCAAATCCATGAAGCCGCTTGCGCTAGAATCGAATCGATCATGAAAATCTATTTTCGCCCGATGGGCTGGTCTTGAGTTCGTATCTTATCTTTAAATAAAGTGGCGGGTCCTCCTGTGGCCATGGCTTTGCGGTAGGACTCCACCGCCTCCGTATTTCTGCCCAGAGCGGCCAGAATATCGGCGTAGTGCTCCAGCAGGGTGGGATCATCCGAAACTTGTTCCAGCGCTTGGACCATGAGGGGCTCGGCCGACCCAGGATCCCCCATCTTGAAAAGTGCCCAGGCTAAGCTGTCGAGATAGGCCGGGTTGTTTGGATTAAGCTCAAGGGCGCGATCGATGAGGGCCTTGGCCTCTTTGAGATTCTTGCCTCGTTCCGCCCACATGTACCCGAGGTAGTTCAGGGATTGGTGGTGGGCGGGATTGATCGATAGGGCGCGTTGTAGGGCAGCTTCCGACCGCTGGGGTTGCCCTGCCTGTTCACAGGCCGCTCCGTATTCGAAGTAGAATCCAGCGTCACAAACTTTTGGGTTCCCTCCGGCTAACCGTTCCACTTGGGCAAAGGAGGAGGCGGCTTCCGCCATGCGGTTCTCCGCTTTTTCGGCCAGACCGCGGACCAGTAAAAGTTGAAGAGAGTCAGGGTGGGCGAGGGATGCTTGGGCTAAAGTGGCATTGGTTCGGCGAACTTGATTCTGCTTGAGCTGATGAAGAGCCAGGCGTAGCGATTCGGAGAGGCCAGGCTTGGTGGAGGTGTGCAAAGCGAGGACACAGTAAATCTCGGCCCGCGCGGGCAGGTTCAGCTCTTCATAAAGATTGGCCATGACTGGGTAAAGGTTGCGGCGGTTGGGCTTCTCGATTTCCACCCGGCGAAGTAATTCATCCGCCTCAGAGGGTTGGTGATTAAGAATAAGGACAGCCGCCAGTTGCTCCAAAAACGATACTTCTTCCGGACGCTCGTCCACAAATTCGCGAAAGTAGCGTATGGCGGTCGGAAGATCATCGGCAACGAGCGCGATCTCTGCCGCCCGTAGGGTCAATCCCCCCAAACCCGTATTCAGGTCGGCCGCACGCACAAAGGCAGGAAGGACCGAGGTGGCGATTTCACGTTGGGATTTGCGGGCCAGGGAAGTACCCGAACGTAGAAGGCCCTCGGCCACGCGGGCCAGACGAACGGGATCGTCTACATCCCAGCCAGCTAACGCGGTTAAAGCGTCCCGTTGGGCCAAGGCGGCGGCGGGGCCTTGTTTCTCTTGAATCAGGGCAAGGCAAAGCAGGGTCGAACGCTCCGCCTCATCTTGTGGAGATGAGGGGAGAGATTGCAGAATCGAAATGGCCTCCTTTCCCCGATAGAGATCGACGAGGCAAGCGGCTTTGGCCAAGGCGGCTTGGCGCGAGGCGGGGTCTGATTCGAGGGCGCGACTGTAGGCATGAAGAGCCAGAGAGGATAGGCCCAGAGCATCCGCACGCCGACCCTCGGCAAAGGATAGAGCTGAATCGACCCGATCACTGCGCGCCGGGTCAACGGCAAAAAGCGCAATGGGGAGAAGAGCAAGGAGGGCGCCGAACGCCCAAGGCTTACGTCTTGTACCGCAGGCGCTTCTTATGGCGGTTCGCGCGACTACGCTTGCGGCGTTTGTGCTTCGCGATTTTTGATTTCCGCTTCTTTTTGACTGATCCCATGCAGGCATCGTGGCGTTTGGAGGCTTAGCTGACAACCTTATTTAGCGGATATTCGATGATACCTTCTGCCCCGATCTGCTTTAAGCGGGGAATAATGGAACGCACGGTCTTTTCATCCATGACTGTCTCCACCGCCACCCAACCCTCACGGGCTAAGGCCGAGATGGTGGGATCCCGCAGGGAGGAAAGAGTGGCGTTGACGGCCCGAAGGCAACGGCGGGGTACATTCATTTTCAAACCCACCAGGTCGCGAGCTCGCAAGGCCCCCTCCAGCAGTAAGGCTAGATTTTGAATTCGAGTCCGGTCGGCCGCGTTCGACCAAACTTTTCGGTTCGCGATCAGTTGCGGGTAGGACTCCAGTATTGTATCGAGGATTCGCAGTCCATTCGCAATCAAGGATGAGCCCGTTTCGGTGATGTCGGCCACCGCATCGGCCAGTTCGGGGACTTTTACCTCGGTCGCACCCCAAGAAAACTCCACCTTGGCCTTGATCTTGTGTTGGGCGAGATATTGGCGAACGAGCCCGACCGCTTCCGTCGCGATCCGTTTGCCGCGGAGTTGGGAAGGACGACGAATGGGGGAGCGATTGGGGACGGCAATGACCCAGCGGGCGGGCTGAGCGGTCGCTTTACTGAATCGCAAAGTTGAGACGGTTTGAACTTTTGCTTTGGTCTCCTGAATCCAGTCGTTACCGGTCAGGCCGAGATCAAGAAATCCATCTTGGACATAGGCGGCGATTTCTTGAGCGCGAAGGAGGCGAACTTCGAAGTTTGGATCGTCGATGGAGGGGCGATAGGTGCGGGATGCACGGGAAATGGAGTAGCCCGCCCGACGAAATAGTTCGAGCGTCGCTTCCTGCAAACTTCCTGATGGAAGACCAATTCGGAGGGGTTTAGGCACCAAGCCACCTTACCGAAGGGAGGAGGATGGATCAACCCGAGGTTCGGACTCGGAAAAAAGTAAGGGTGGGAAATTTGTGGTTAAGGAATGGCCGGCATTTGTTGCGTGATGCAGTGAATAGCTCCCAATCCTGCCACCAAATCTCGGCAGTCGATCCCGACGACTTTACGGTCAGGAAAAAAGGGGCGAAGCCGATCCAGCACGATGGCATCGGTGGGAGAGGCAAAGGTTGGAACCAGCACGGCGGAGTTACCGATATAGAAATTGGCATGGCTAGCTGGATTGCGGTGATGAGGACCGTCGGAACGAGGGGGCATGGGCAGCTCGATGATCTGCAGTGGCTTGCCTTTGGCATCTTGGGCCGAGCGAAGGCGGGCGAGATTCTCTTGGAGGGGCGCGTGGTTGGCGTCTTTGGGGTCGGGCTCGACTACGGTTACGACCGTGCCTGGCGCAACAAAGCGAGTGATATCGTCGATGTGTCCGTCGGTATCGTCTCCCTCCAAGCCATCGTGGAGCCAAATCACTTTTTGAATGCCCAGCCACCGTGTGAGTCTTTCTTCAATATCGGTCCGACGGAGAGATGGGTTCCGGTTGGGGTTCAACAGGCACTGCTCGGTCGTCAGCAGGGTCCCTTGTCCGTCGGTATCCAAGGAGCCGCCTTCGAGAACAAAATCGTGCGTGACCCACGGAATGTCGAGCATCCGACAAGCGGCGGGAGGGATGACATCGTCTAGGTCCCACGGCCCATATTTTCGGCCCCAGCTATTAAAGATGAAATCGTGGGCAAGTCGCTGGGGCTGCTTGGCGTCGCGACGAAGGACGAAAATAGGGCCACTATCGCGAACCCAAGCATCGTCGCTCGGGATCGTTAAAATCTTCAGATTGGGGGAGCTAATCTTTTCGCGGGTGAGGCGTTCTTGAATCTGCGTAGCGGACGAACAATCTTTGGCCAAGAGATAGACCTTCTCGCCCGGGAGCAGGGCTTGGATGATGTGCAGGTAAGTTTTTTCCACGCCTTCGAGAAGACCCGGCCAAGTCTCGGCATTATGGGGCCAAGCGAGAAAAGTAGCTTCGTGTTTTTCCCACTCTGCCGGAAGACGGTAGGCGGACCAATCGACACTCTCGCTGAGGATGGGTGCCTTCAAGACCGGAGAAACCGTTGATCCAGTCCCGCGTAAGCATCTACTCGGCGATCCCTGAGAAAGGGCCAATGTTGGCGGGTCGTGGTGGTTTCCGACAGGTTGAGGCAAGCTAGCAGAATCTGAGAGCGATGAGTGGATGCGACCTGGGTGACATGTCCAATCGGATTCGTGATGAAGGAGGTTCCCCAGAAATTCAGGTTTTTTTCGCGCCCGGTGCGATTGATGGACAGGACAAAAAGACCGTTGGCAATGGCATGGCTTCGCTGGATCGTTTGCCAAGCACTTCGTTGGGTTTCGCAGACCGATTTTTTCTCGCCCCGCGCCCAACCGATGGCGGTGGGATAGATTAAGATTTGGGCGCCCCGCAAAGCCATTAAGCGGGCGGCCTCGGGATACCACTGATCCCAGCAAACCAAAACCCCCAGACGACCGACAGGGGTGTCGATCGGTTGAAAACCGGTATCTCCTGGAGTGAAGTAAAACTTTTCGTTGAAGCCCGGGTCGTCCGGGATATGCATTTTGCGGTACTTCCCGAGAATCTTTCCGGTCGGGCCGAAGACGACGGCCGTATTGTGGTAGAGGCCACCCGCCCGTTTTTCAAAAAGGCTGGCGACGAGAGTGATTTCATGTTTTTTGGATGCGGTCGCTAGAACTTCGGTGGTCGGGCCGGGGATCGTCTCGGCGAGTTGGAAGCTTTTATAATTCTGCTTTTGGCAAAAGTAGAGCGATCGAAACAGCTCCGGCAAACAGATCAGCTTCGCCCCTTTCCGCGCAGCCGTCGCGATGTGCGCTAAGGCAACGCGCAGGTTGGCCTCAGGATCGGCCGTGCAGGACATTTGAATCAGTGCAACGGGGAGACTTTTCGATTGGGCCATAGGATTTGCTCAGCGCAGGGCGACAGGTGGAGCGAGAATTTCTGCCAGAACAATTGCCTCTGGCCATGAATGAGAACGTTTCCCCCACCGCCGAGGAGAGGTAGCCACATCCCAGTTTTCCGCAGTGGAGAGGGGGGCTTGGGCGCGCAAGCGAGGCAGGGGAAGCGGGGAGGGAACCTGCGGGGCGAGGGCGAAAGCGGTCTCGATGGGTGGAAGAATCCGCGGGGGTGGGGCTTTCTCAAGCTGCGGGGGCGGCGGGGGCGATTCGTGCCGCCTTCGCCCAAGGGCCTCGAGCAGGTCGCCAAACTCATCCAGTGGATCACCAGAGGGTGGTGGATTTGGTGGGTACGCTTCGGGAGCCGAGTTGGGGGAATTCGCGACACGGCGCTTGGCCCACCACTGAAATAGGCTAACCAGAACGAAAAGAATTGGAACGAGCCATTCCACGGCAAGGAGACTTATTTGGTGGGTGGCTTACCCGCGTCTTTGGCGATGGAGGCTCGCATATCGGTGTCGGCCGAAACGTTGCGAATCTTCTGGTAGTCCATAATGCCGAGGTTGCCTTTTCGAAAAGCTTCGGCCATGGCCAAGGGGACTTGTGCCTCTGCTTCCACTACTTTGGCACGCATCTCTTGTTCGGCCGCGACGGCGGCGGCTCGACGCATTTCCGCCTTGGCCTGAGCGACCTGTTTATCGGCGTCCGCTTGCTCGGCTTGTAACTTGGCACCGATATTGGTGCCCACTCCGACATCGGCGATATCGATCGAAAGAATTTCGTAAGCCGTCCCTGCATCCAGGCCGCGATTGAGAACGTCTTTGGAGATATCCTGCGGGTTCTCTAAAACTCCTTTGTAAGTCTCTTTGGAACCGATGGCGCGGACGATACCTTCGCCCACGCGGGCAATAATGGTTTCTTCGGTGGCTCCCCCAACAAAACGATCCAAATTCGAGCGAACGGTGACGCGAGCGCGAGCTCTCACCGTAATCCCATCCTTGGCGACCCCATCAATGGTGCCTTTGCCGGAATCGGTGCCTGGGCAGTCGATGACCCGGGGATTCACACTGGTGCGGACCGCGTCGAAGACCGTTTTGCCCGACCCTGAGGTGGCCAGATCGATGGCGCAGCAGCGGTTGAAATCCAGCTTAATTCCCGCTTTGTCGGCGGCAATAAGGGCACGAATCACCTGGTCAACGCTCCCACCCGCGAGGTAGTGAGTTTCGAGTTGTGCGGTCGAAACTTCGATCCCAGCGCGAACCGCGGTAATGCGGGCATTGACGATGAGCGAGTTGGGAATTCCGCGAAGACGCATGGCGATCAGGGTGGGGATGCCCACAGGAGCGCCCGAAGTAAGGGCTCGAAGCCAAAGACCGAAAAAATTGATAAGGACTACGGCAAAGACCAAACCAACGACCGCAACCGCGATAAGGAGAATTATAGGCATCAGAGAATCGTAGGGGAAAAGTAAGGATCGGGAAATGAAATATCGAATCGGCCTTACGCCTTCTTTTTTCCTGGCCGTTTTCTGGGGGTGGCGATGGCTTTGACAAAAATGGTGGCTCCTTCGATCTGGTCGATCTGGACCCTGCTTCCTTGGGGAATGAACTGGCCTTCCGCCAGAACATCGAATGTCTTTCCTTGAAATTCGGCCGTGCCACTTGGGCGGAGATCGGTCAAAGCCTTGCCTTGGGTGTTGGGTTCGAGCGAAGGTTCGAACAGGTCGGCCCCAGCGGGAGAGCTGACACTTAATCGAAAGGGACGAAAAAGGGCAGTTTCCGGCAAAAAGCGAGCCGCCAATAAAATGGCAGCTAAGCCGCCAAAGAACCCAACGGCTAAGTTCAGCGCAGGAGCGTTTAACTGGGTCAAGGTGGGCAGGGCGGGGTCAGACGGATATCGATCCACCATGGTGTTCAAGGCCGCGAAAAGAATTAAGGCCAGACCCAGCAGGCCCGGAACAAAGGTTCCGGGAAAAACGAAAAGCTCGGTGATGAGAAGAGCGAGGCCCAAAAGTAAAAGAAGGGTGTTTTCGTAACCGGATAAGCCCGCAATGTAGTGACCAAAGAGAAAGACAAAGGCACAAATTCCACACAAGACTCCAAAGAGGCCGAAGCCGGGAGTTTTGAATTCGAGATATCCGAAGAGGAAGGCGGCACTTAGGAGGATGGGGGAAATCGTGATAATCCAGCGGCTGATGCTCTCAAAACCGGTTGGCTGGATGCGCACAACGGTTGCGCCAGGTTGGATTGTTTTCTCGATCAGAGATTCCAGGTTCGGAGCAACTCCCGCGGCCAGGAGAGGTCGGGCAGGGGATCCAAAACGTCGCGTCGCCTCTTGCGTGGTGAGAGTAAGAATATCTCCTTTGGCCACAATTTCTTGGCCATCAAGTTTGAGGCCGATCTGCTTATTGACCATGGCATCGAAGACGGCGGGGTTGTGACCATTTTGCTCGGCGGCAGCGCGGATCAAGGCGGCGTAGCCTGAGACAAACTTGGGCGGAAGTTCCTTGGGGCCTTCTTGGCCTAAAGTCACGGGGGAAGCGGCTCCAATGATTGCACCGGGAGCCATCCAGATATGTCGAGTGGCGGCGGAGATGAATGCCCCCGCGGAGAAAGCCTCCTTGTCGACATAGGTGTAGGTCCGGTCAGCGGGTTCAAATTTAGCCACGGTGGCCATGACTTCTTTCATGGCCTCCCCTTCACCCCCGGGGGTGTCCATATCGAGGACAAGGGCACTGGCCTTGGCCTCGAGGGCGGCTTTGACGCCCCGACGGACGACGTAGACCGTTCCTTTTTGAATCTCGCCTTGGATGGGCAGGACATAGACGGGCCCAGGGGTAGGCGCAGATTCGGACCGGCCAAGGGTGGGGAAGGCGAGGAGGGCGACGAGGAGGCAGATGAACAGCGTGCGCGCTGAAGGATTTGAACCTCCGACCAACTGCGTGTAAAGCAGCCGCTCTACCCCTGAGCTAAGCGCGCGAAGTATCATTCGGAATCGTACTTGAATTCTTCACGGATAACAAACCACCTGCCAGACCAGATGGTCCCCGTGGGAAAAGCAGACGACGGCGGTGGTGTAGTACTGATCCCGCTCGGCGACCTCAATTAACAAGTGGTTATAGATCCAGTCGAACCCTTGCTGGTGGTTCGGCGATCGGCCGAAGAAGTTGATCACCCCAATTTTGTTTTGGCCCACGAGAAGTTCGTGAAGTTGCTGGGGGGTGTAGGGGGCGGCTCCCCCTTGAAAGCCAATGTCCTGTGAAAACAGTTGGACCGGAAGTAGCGTGGTCATGACTCCAAAAAACAGAAAGAGGGCTCCGCGAGTTATCACTCTTTGATTATCGGAGGTTCTGGATAAAGCGCCAGCCCCGCCTTGACCGCGCTTGGAAAAATCCTATGGCTAATCGGGTGAAGTTTTCTCTTCCCGTGGTCATGCTTTTCGCCTTGCTGGGGGTGGCGAGTCGTTTGCCGGCGGAGGAATCGGACGCAGAAAAACGGTTGTTTGCCAAAGGGCCAGCCCCGGCCAAGGGAGAAAATGGAAAGTGGGGGTTTCGGGCACCGGACGGCAGTTGGGCGGTGGAGGCGAAGTATCTTGAGGTTCAGCCGTTTCAAGCCGACTTGGCCGCGGTGCGGGAAAAGGAGACCTGGGGCTATATTGATGCCACGGGGAATTGGAAAATTCCCGCGCGTTTCTCGTGGGCGGGAGAGTTTTCGGAAAATCTTGCGCCTGCTTCGGAAGGCGATCGGCTGACGGGTAAGTTTGGGTATATCGATCGTCAAGGTCGCTGGGCCATTGAACCAGAATATGATTGGGCTCGTCCTTTTCAGGGTGGGCATGGGGCGGTGAAAGATGGATCGAAGTGGGGCTTCGTCGACGGCAAGGGGAAGTTGGTCGTGGAGGCGGATTTTGACCAAGTGGGAGGTTTTTCTGAGGGATTGGCTCCTGTGCAAAAAAGCGGCCCCCCGGGGGATAAAAAAACTTGGATTTATATTTCGCCCGACGGGAAAAGTGCGTTTGAAACCAAGTTTGCTTGGGCGGGGGATTTTTCCGAGGGATTGGCCCGAGTTCAGCTCGACGATCGAATTCTGGGAAAATTTGGTTACATCAATACCAAGGGCGACCTGACCATTCCTCCTGAATTTGATGAGGCAACCAACTTTCAAAATGGCCATGCGACGGTGCGAGTTGGAAATCAGACTCGGTCGATCGACACCAAAGGGAAAGCGCGGGAATAGTTCGAATTCGGAGAACTCTTGTCATTTTCCTAAAGGCGGGATAAATCGTGTCATGGTTTTAACCGCGATGACATTAGGGGCTGTCGGCACGGTGGCGGTGGCCGCCCAGCTGTTCAAGCATCGCAAAGACATCCCTCATTTTCCTTTGTGGGTTGGGTTTGGCTTAACCGTCCTTATTCCATCCGTCCTGATCGTATTTGTCATTGAGCTGATGGCCCTTTTTGCGTGGAACCCACTGATTTGGATGGAGTAAGGACTATTTTTTAGCAGTTTCAGGGGGGGGGCGGGTTCGGGGATTGTCAGGTCTAAGGTGGGGTCGTATGGTTAATTTGGAATCAGGGCAGTCGCCCTCAGCTTGTCTGGGGGAGGAAAGTCCGGACACCACAGGATAATCCGCCCCGGGAAAGCTGGGGGCAGTCTTGGCGTAAGTTGAGATTGACGGAAAGTGTCACAGAAAAAATACCGCCTGGCGCAAGCTAGGTAAGGGTGAAAAGGCGGGGTAAGAGCCCACCGCTCTTGGGGCAACCCAAGAGAATGACAAACCACGGATGGTGCAAGGCCGAGCAGGGAGATGGGTGATCCGCCCGTTGCGCGCAAGTGCGACACTCCCGGGTTGGAGCCGCATCGGAACGGTGGCAACACCGGTTCGAAACTCGCCTTCGGGTGGGTTAGAGAAATGGCTGCCAGTTCATCGGGGAAACTTGATGAACCACAGAATCCGGCTTACGGGTTCCACAGGAACGAGGGCCGGGTGGCGTAAAGGCCACTCGGCCTTCGCCTTTTCGGCTACTCGGTCTGCTGGTAGGCCGCTTCGACTCTTTCGGCAATATCGCGAAATTGACTATCCACTTCGTAGATTTTCTTAAACTCATCCAGTGCTTCCGCTTTTTTGCCCATCTCTTCCAAAATTACGCCCAAGGAGTAGATGGCGTCCTTTTTTACAATATCCATCCCCACAATTTCAGAGGCGGCCAGGGCATACTGTTTGGCCGCCAAATCCAACATCTTGCGGCGCTGGTAGGAAAGGCCGAGGAGGTTTAAAGATTTATGCCGAACCGAGGGTTGGCGGAGTGCCTGCTGTAGTTCGGGAACCGCTTCTTTGTAAAAACCATTATCGATCAACGCTTCGCCCAGATCGAAACGGTACTGTAGGTCGTTCGGGTAACGTTTCACCCGTTCTCGGGCGCCCTCGAGTATGACCGACTTCTTCCGAGCGAGTATTTCCTCGCAGATGGAGTCATCCGATCCGGCGGCTTTGGCTTGCTCATATTCCAAGTCAAGCTGGGCGCATTGCAGGCGAAAGACGGATTTTTCCAGAACAGGGTCGGTCTTCTGCGTCATCTCATGGGCGAACTGAAACCATTGCAAAGCATGATCCAGCGAACCCTGCGTCTCACAAAGTTCCGCGATCTGCCTGGCGAGGGTCACGTTCTGGGGTTCCTGTTCAAACTGGGCGTGAAGACGGGCCAACTGCTCGGCGACCGCGTCAGCCGATTTCACCACTTTTGAGGCGGATTCGAGCGCCGCACTTTCGTCCTTATTTTTTAAGGAGTCGCGAAAATCTTCTGACTTCTCCCAACCGCCACTTTGGGTGGCGACCAAGGCGCTGGCGTCCTTCATTCCTTTGAGGGCGGCCCCGTCGGTGGGAGCGATATCCATAATCGCTTGATAGACATCCCGTGCTTTGGCCATTTGCTTGCAGGCGATGAGCGCCTTGGCCAAGCCGTGAAGGTTCTGCGTGTCCTGGGGTTTCGCGGCACGGAGCGTTTCAAACGCAAACACGGCGGTTCCGGGAAGATCATTTTCGAGCGCGATTTCCCCCAAGGCGGAGTTGGCTTGGGGGCTATGAGGGTCGAGGGTCAGGGCCTCTTCCAGTTTTGCTAGTCCTGCACCTAATGATTTTCCCACGGCCGACTTCGCCTGTATGACCGCAGGGGCAATGCGGACGGCGGCCATGTTTTTATCCATTTTGGAGGCGGATTTGGCCTTGGCGATCTGGCTGGCCCGGAGAATTTTACGCCCCTCTAAAAGACCCGGATGTGCCTCTAGGACGGGGGGCATCAACATGACGACGTAATCGTGATTCTGGCGGGCCATGGCATCCTTAGCTTTGCGGAAGGTATCCAAGTGAGACCCAGTCAGTTGGGCAGAGGTAATCTCAGGCATGGTGGAGAAGAATACCCCAAAAGCACATTTCCCCCAAAGGAAAAGTCGCTTCTGGTTTTCCTTGCCCTTTCCTTTGCGCTAGGCCAACTGGCTGGAGATGCAGAGGTCTTACTTCTATCTCGGTTTGGCGTTTTTCCTAGGCTCCCTTCCTTTTGGCTACTGGCTGGCTCTGGCACGAGGGGTTGACCTGCGCCAGCAGGGGAGCGGGAACACGGGGGCCACCAACGTCGGGCGAGTGCTCGGCCAAAAATGGGGATATCTGGTTTTTGGCCTGGATCTGGGCAAGGGGTGGTTGGCGGTCGCCTTGGCCCAATCGTTGGGAGGATTGTCGGACCGCTGGGTTCTGGCGGCCGGCGTTGGGGCCGTCTTGGGGCACGTTTTTTCTCCGTGGCTGGGCTTTCGGGGAGGAAAAGGGGTGGCAACTTCGGCGGGAATCTTGGTGGGGCTGACTCCGTGGATTGCCCTCGGGATGGCGGTTCTCTGGGCAGGTGTATTTCAGATCAGTCGCACCGTATCGGTCGCTTCCTTAAGTGCGGCCACCGCTTTTCCCGCGCTGGTTTTCTGGTTTCATCCGACGCAGGCTTTGCTCCAGTGGATGTCGCTAGGAATATCGGTCCTCGTTTGGATTCGACACCGCGATAACCTCCAAAGACTCTTTCAAGGAAAAGAAAACCGATTCAAAAAAGATTCGAGTAAATAAAAGATGAAGCAAACGATTCTTGGAAAAGGGGCTTGGGGTGAGGCCATAGGCCAAGCCCTCCAGCGACGGGGGCACACCGTTTTCTGGTTGGACAAGGGAGATATCCAAATTCCGGATCAGACCGACCTTTTGTGGATCGCTCTTCCGACGCAAGCGGTTCGAGAGTGCTTAGAAAAAGTCCGTGGCCTGAAACCCGAAGTGCCGGTGGTGAGTCTCTCCAAAGGAATCGAAGTTTCGACCGGCAAACGGGTCAGCGAAATTGTCGCCGCATTTTGCCCGAAATCTCCCATGGCGGCCGTCTCGGGGCCCAGCCTCGCCCAGGAAATTACCCAGCAAGTTCCCACCGCACTGGTGGCGGCGTCCACGGACGATAACTTCTCGCGCACCGTGCAAAAAGCACTGCACGGTGACGCGTTGCGCGTTTATCGAAGCCCGGATCTGATTGGGGTGGAGTGGGGTGGCGCCCTGAAAAATGTGTACGCGCTGGCCGCGGGGATGTGTGCCGGCCTCGGGCTGGGGGAAAACAGTCTGGCAGGTTTAACCACTCGCAGTTTGCGGGAAATGAGCCGTGTCGCCGTTCACTTTGGAGCGCAGGAGGAAACGGTCCAGGGATTGAGCGGGGTGGGGGATCTCATTCTGACGTCTTACAGTCGGGCGAGTCGGAATCGAAGAGTCGGGGAGCGAATCGGCGCGGGCGATACCGTGGCCCAAGCCTTGGCCTCGGTAGACGGAGTTTGCGAGGGAATCCCCACGACCCACGCCCTACATCAGATTTTGCTCTCCCAAAAGATCGATGCGCCCATTGCGGTCGAGCTGTTTCAAGTCCTTCAGGGCAAAAAAACTCCGCGAGAAGGGCTGTCGGCGCTGTTGGACCGGGGATCGAAGTCGGAAACCGAGTAAAGGCACATTACTGTTCGACGAGATGGGGTTGGGAGGGAATGATAGATATCCAATGATGTGGCCTAGTTTATCCCCATGGCAAAAAACTCATCGAAAAGGATGCAGCCGATGACCAATCGTCCACTCATTGTGGCGCCATCGATTCTGGGGGCAGATCTAGGGCGGATTGAGGCCGAGGCCAAGCGTATCCAAGAGAGCGGGGCGGAGTGGGTTCACGTGGACATTATGGACGGTCACTTTGTGCCGAATATCTCCTTTGGGGTAAATATGGTCCGAACTCTGCGTCGCCTCATGGGGGAGGCAACGCTCGATGTCCATCTCATGATTGAGCAACCGGACCGATATGCGAATGAGTTTATCGAGGCAGGGGCGGATTGTCTGAACATTCATCTCGAGGCCCGACACCAGTCCGCCCGCACCCTGGCTTCGATCCGGGAAAAGGGGTGCCGCACCGGTCTGGCTTTAAATCCAGCGACTCTTTTAAAGCACGCTGTTCCTCTTTTACCTCTATGTGATCAACTTCTCTGCATGACGGTGAATCCCGGCTTTGGCGGACAACCTTTCTTGTCGGAGGTTTTGCCGAAAATTCGGGAGGCCCGGGAAATTATTCTTCGGCAAAATGTTCAGGTTGATATTTCGGTCGATGGAGGAATTAATAATGAAACGGCCGCCCAGTGTGTCGCATCCGGGGCCAATATTCTTGTTTCTGGATCTTATCTCTTCTCCCAACCCGACCTAACGAAAGCGGTTACCGCCATGCGCAGTGCCGCCACGGCAGCCAATGTTTCGGGCTAGCGTGCTTTTTTCTTTTTATGGACCCTAGCCTGATCCGAAACTTTTGCATTATTGCCCACGTGGACCATGGGAAAACCACACTGTCCGATCGGCTTTTGCAAGTCACTGGGCTGATCGCTGAGCGGGATATGCAGGCCCAACTACTCGATTCCATGGATCTCGAACGGGAGCGCGGGATCACCATCAAGGCTCACCCTGTGACCTTAAGCTACACGGCGAAAAATGGAAAAACCTATCGTCTCAATCTGATCGACACTCCAGGACACGTGGATTTTTCCTATGAAGTTTCTCGCTCCTTGGCTGCTTGTGAGGGTGCGCTGCTGGTGGTGGATGCGGCCCAAGGAGTCGAGGCCCAGACTGTGGCCAATGTTCATTTGGCGAATAAGGAAGGTCTGACCCTGATTCCGATCATTAATAAGATCGATCTGCCCAGTTCCGATATTCCGGGAGTAAAAAAGCAGCTGGAGGAGATTCTCAGCATCCCCGGGGAAGAGGCCATCTTGGTCAGCGCGAAGACAGGGCAGGGGATTGAGGACGTACTGGAGGCGATTGTGGCTCGTCTGCCGGCTCCCGAGGAGGCCGATGGGAAGGAGCTGAAGGCGCTCGTCTTTGATAGCGTGTTCGACACCTTTCGCGGGGTCATTGCTTATGTCCGAGTCATCTCCGGAGAATTGACTGCGGGCACCCCCATCATGTTAATGCAGAGCGGCCGAAAATATGAGGTGAAGGAGGTGGGAACCTTTTGCCCGAAGATGGTCGTTGGGAAAAAATTAGGCCCCGGAGACTCGGGATACCTTGTGGCGAATTTACGAACGACCGCCGAGATCGATATTGGGGACACGATTACCCATGCCATTTATCCGGCCAAGGAGCCGCTGACCGGATTCCGCAAAGTTCAGCCGATGGTTTTTTCCGGGCTTTATCCGATCAATACGGATGACTTCGAGAAACTGAAGCTGGCGTTGGGAAAATTGCAGGTGAATGATTCGTCCCTGGTTTTTATTCCGGAAAGCTCGCCCGCCCTCGGGTTTGGTTTTCGCTGTGGGTTTCTCGGACTCCTGCACATGGAAATTGTGCAGGAGAGGCTGTCTCGCGAATTTGGGATGGAGGTACTTTCGACCTACCCCAGCGTGATCTACGAGGTTCGCCTGACGAGCGGGAAAGTTCTCTCGGTCGAAAATCCGGTGCAGCTACCCGACCCGAGCGTGATTGAGGAAATCCGGGAGCCGATGGTGACGGTTTTTCTGCTTTGTCCGAATGAGAACATCGGGGATCTGGTTTCGATGGTCCGGGAAAAGAGAGGGGAAGTGACCAAGACCGACTCTTTGGATGCCAAGAGGGTCATGTTAACCACCCAGATTCCCTTGAGTGAGATCTTGGTCGATTTTAGCGACCGAATCAAAAGCATCACCCGAGGGTATGGGTCGATGGATTACGAGCATGGAGACTATCGGGCGGATGATTTGGTGAAGTTAGAGATTCTGGTGAATGGAGAACCGATGGACGCTTTTTCCTGTATTGTCCATCGGGAGAAGGCACCGGCCCGAGGTCGCGCCCTGACGGCGAAGTTGAAAGAGGTGATTCCGCCCCAGCTGTTCAAGGTGTCTTTGCAGGCGGCGATCGGCGGCAAGATCGTCGCCCGAGAGGATGTGAAAAGTTTTGGCAAGAATGTGACGGCGAAGTGTTATGGCGGAGACATTACGCGGAAGCGAAAACTGCTGGAGAAGCAGAAAGAGGGCAAGAAACGGATGAAGCAGTTTGGCAAGGTGAACATTCCGCAAGAGGCGTTTCTGCAGGTTTTGAAGGCTTTTGGAGATTAGCGACATGATTGATTTTCTTTTTTTCGGCAAGGCGAAGGAGGAGCGGAAACAGCTTCATGCCATCGCCCACTTTTTAGCCAAGAGAGTCCACTACGGGCGGGATGTTTTACCAGAAAAGTTATTGGAACGTCTCGCGCAGGCGCGGGAACTGTGTGCGGAGGCGCTGCGGATCACCACCCCCGCGCCAAGGCGAACGGAGATCCTTCTGCAATTAGAGAAGAGTTATGCAGATCTCCTTCGGACGGAAAGACATCATGGCAGGAAAGAGAATGCGGAGGTGGCTTTGGTCGCGATCGTTTTGGCGCTGGGGGTTCGGGCCTACATTTTGCAGCCCTTTAAGATTCCCACCCACTCGATGCGGCCGACCCTTCTCGGTATTTTGAATCAGCCGGAAAGTGAGAATCCGCCATCTTGGCCCATAAGGATTTTTCATCTGGTGGTGGAGGGCAAGAGTTATCATCAGGCGATCGCACCGAAAGATGGGCAGATCGTTTCCGTGCGGGAGGGGCGACTGTTGGGTTGGGTTCCTTGGACGACGACGGAGATCGTCTCGGACCATTGGAAACAGACTCTCATTTCCAGCTTACCGGAGGCAAGGGAAGGGGGGTTGCGGGTGAGGAGTGGGGATCGGGTGAAAGCGGGAGATGTTTTGGCTAACTTCAGCTCGGCCACGGGAGATCACCTTTTCGTGAACAAATTCATCTATCACTTTCGCAAGCCGACGCGCGCGGAGACCTTCGTTTTTACGACGGAGAGGATTGACGGGATTGAGTCGGGGTTGCGTCTGCGCGGAATTGAGGGCTCTCAATACTATATTAAACGGTGCGTGGCCTTGGGCGGCGACACCCTACAGGTCCAACCGCCTGAGCTGTGGATCAATGGTTCGCCGGCAACCGATCCGGCCTGTCAGCTGGTGGCGAGCAAGCGTGATGGTTATCCCGGATACACCTTCGGCCAAACCTATTTAACCAATCCAAACGATACTTATCGGGTTCCTGGGCGTGATTACTGGGCCATGGGGGATAACAGTCCGAACAGCTACGATTCCCGCGGTTGGGGGGCCGTTCCAGCCGCTAATTTAGTCGGCCGTGGTGCGGTCGTTTACTGGCCTTTTACGAAGCGTTGGGGCTGGATCCATTGATCTTAGCCTTGCCTCTCTAAGGTTTATTTGTCGCACAATAAATATTGTATCAAATATTGAAAACCGCTCTTCAGGATCGTTCTGCCCTGCTCATCAGGGGCTGAATCATGCGACAGGCTCGGGCACGGTGACTGATCCGATTTTTGATGAATGAGTTCAGTTCGCCAAATGTCTTCGAGAAACCCCGCGGCTGGAATATGGGATCATAGCCGAAACCGCCCATGCCTTGCTCGATTGCCGTGATTCGACCCCAAACACGGCCGCTGGTCGACCCAATCACTCTTCCGTCCCGCGCGAGAACCAAAACAGCCTGAAAATAGGCCCGGCGGAGTGATCCCCGCAAGCGAGTCATTAATTTTAAGAGTTTCGCCCGGTTGCTCTCGTTGGTTGCCTTCGGGCCGGAAAAACGAGCGGATCGAACCCCGGGTCGTTCCCCCAAAGCCGGGACGACCAGACCGCTATCATCGGACAGAATCAACTTGCCCGGCAATCGACGACTGACGGCCAGTGCCTTGATCTTAGCGTTGGCCAGAAACGTGGCGCCGGTTTCACGGATCGGCGGAAGTTTTGGTAAAGCGTGGAGATCCTGAATTCGCCATCGCTTGGACAAAAGTAGTTTGAATTCACGAGTTTTACCGCGATTGGTCGTCGCCACCCATAACGTGGGCCGAGGAGCGGAAGTTGGACTTGGCATGTCGGATTGCGTTTAATAACCCATGAACGTTCCTATGCCAACCCGCGCGCCGTATCCTTTCGCCACCCTCGAACCTCGCTGGCAAAAAGCCTGGGCAGAGGCTGACTGCTTTCGGGCCGCGCAACCCCAGCAACCAGGCTCTGAAAAACCAAAGAAGTATATTTTAGACATGTTCCCCTACCCTTCGGGAGCGGGACTGCATGTCGGCCACCTCGAAGGCTATACCGCGACCGATATTGTCGCGCGGTACTGGCGGATGCGGGGGCACAACGTGCTTCATCCGATGGGTTGGGACGCCTTTGGGCTTCCGGCGGAGCAGCACGCGGTGCAGACAGGCACTCATCCTCGCGTCACCACCGCGAAAAACATTCAGAACTTTCGCCGTCAAATCCAAGCCATGGGCTTCAGCTACGACTGGTCGCGGGAAATCGACACCACCGATCCGGCCTATTTTCAATGGACCCAATGGATCTTTCTCAAGCTTTATGAAAAAGGCCTCGCCTATGTCGCCGAGGCGCCCGTTTGGTACTGCCCTGCTCTCGGCACAGTTCTCGCCAATGAGGAGGTTCTACCGACACCCGAAGGTCCCCGCTCGGAACGTGGCCACCATACCGTTGAGCGACGCCCCATGCGACAGTGGATGCTCAAGATCACCGCCTACGCCGAGCGACTCCTCCAAGATCTCGACCTGCTCGAGTGGCCCGAGTCCTTAAAGGAAATGCAAAGAAACTGGATCGGAAAGAGCGAGGGCGCCGAGGTCGACTTCTCCATCGCTGACTCCTCCCAAAAAATTACCGTCTACACTACTCGGCCTGACACTCTCTTTGGCGCGACCTATCTGGTCCTAGCCCCCGAACATCCCCTCCTCTCTTCTCTGACGACCCTCGAAAATCGAGCGACAGTCGAAGCCTATCGCCAGGAAAGCTCCTCGAAATCGGATCTTGAGCGAACCGAGCTAGCTAAGAAAAAAACCGGCGCCCCTTTGGGCTCCTTCGCCATGAATCCGGTCAACGGAGAGAAAATTCCCATCTGGGTGGCGGACTACGTCCTCGCCTCGTACGGGACGGGTGCGGTCATGGCGGTTCCCGCGCACGACAAACGGGACTTTGAATTCGCCCAAGCCTATCATCTGCCGATTCGGTATGTGGTTCGATCAAGCTCGGGCAAGGCGAGCGAGGATGCTTTTATCGACGATGGGATTAACTTTGCCTCTGGTTTCTTAGATGGTCTGCCCACATCGGAGGCCAAAATCCAAGCAGTCGAGTGGCTGCAAAACAACCGGCATGGCCGGGCCCAAACCCGATACAAACTACGGGACTGGCTCTTCTCCCGGCAACGATACTGGGGAGAACCTTTTCCGATCCTCTGGCGCGATGGGAAACCCCATCCCCTTCTTGAAAAAGATCTCCCTCTCGCCTTGCCGGAGATGGCTGATTATCAGCCTTCCCCCTCCGGAGAGCCGCCCCTTGGAAAAGCAGTCGCTTGGAAAAATCTGCCCGATGGATCTGTTCGTGAACTGAACACCATGCCGCAATGGGCGGGATCATGCTGGTACTACCTGCGCTTTTGCGACTCCCAAAATACGGCAGCTCCCTTCGGGCGAGAGGCCGAGAAGTACTGGATGGGAAATGGCGGGGTGGATCTGTATGTCGGTGGAGCCGAACATGCCGTTCTTCACCTGCTTTACGCACGGTTCTGGCACAAAGTCCTTTTTGACCTAAAGATTGTCTCCCATCCCGAACCGTTCCGTCGCTTGGTGAATCAGGGCATCATTTTGGGTGAAGACAATCGGAAGATGTCTAAGTCGGTCGGCAATGTGGTGAATCCGGATGATGTCATTGCCGAACATGGGGCGGATGCGCTGCGGGTCTTCGAGATGTTCATGGGGCCGCTCGAACAGATGAAACCGTGGAGCTCAAAGGGAATGGAGGGATCGGTCCGTTTTCTGGCTCGTGTTTGGCGTCTGATTTGTGAAGAGACTGAGACGGGGGATTGGATTCTCTCCCCTGCCCTGACCGAGGATGCGCCGGATCCAGAAACCTTGCGCGCCTTGGCCAAGGCGACCGCCAAAGTCACCGCCGATATCGAGGGCTTGCAAATGAATACGGCCATCTCTGCCCTGATGATTCTCGTGAACCATCTCACCGGGCTCACCCACCGCCCAAAATCTGCCATCCTTCAGCTCAGCCGACTGCTCGCTCCCTTTGCCCCACACCTCGCGGAGGAAGTCCACCAACGGCTCGGTGGCCAAGGGTTTGTCAGCCTGGCGGAATGGCCCACGGCTCGTCCGGAAGACCTCATCGAGGACCAAGTGGAACTTCCCGTTCAAGTCAACAGCAGGGTAAAGGGGAAAATTCAAGTATCCCCTCGGGCAACCCAAGAGGAAATCGAGGCGCTGGTGCGGACTCATACCGATCTATCGCAATGGACAGCAGGCAAAAAGATTCAGAAGCTGATTATCGTTCCGGGCAGAATCGTGAATTGCATCTGCCCATGATGGGATGGACCTTGCGTCGTCGTGAGCGAAAAGTGATTCTACTGACGGGATTCACTCTTCTTCTTTACAGCATTTGGCGTCACTGGGCGTAACCCATAGACAAACCAGCGCAATTCGATCATAATTTTAATGTGAGTCACCTTTCTCTGCCCGAAGCTGTTCAAAAGATTCTCCAGACCGATACGCGGTTTTCTCCCGCCGCTTACGATTTTGTTCGTCGCTCTTTGGATCAATCCCTGCGGAAATTCGGCAAGCGGGAGCAGCCGACCCCTTCCCACGTGCAAGGACACGAGCTTTTGGAGGGGTTTCGCCTGCTCGCCCTGAGCGAATTCGGCCCGATGGCGAAAACGGTTTTGCAGGAGTGGGGAATCCAAAATTGCACGCAAGTCGGGGAAATCGTTTTTCACTTGGTCCAACATGGAATCCTAGGCAAGAGCGAGTCCGATCGACCCGAAGATTTTCAAGAAATCTGGACCTTCAATGAGGCTTTTGTCCTCCCTTTCCAGCCTTCCCACCTTTCTTCGATCCGTAAAAAAATTGTGCGTCGCGTGACCCCCTCCCCAGGAACCAGAGGAAAGCGAAAACAGAAGACCCACAGCCCGACGAAAAACAGTTAATATGGCCGAACTGCAGAAGAACAACCCTGCCCTGACCTCAGAGATGACGAAGCGCTTTGTTCAGTTCGTCATGGTGCAGGCGCAAAATATTCTCTATGTGCTTGGCCGTATCCCCACGCCTGAGGGGGAGCGAATTCCGCCTAACCTGCCAGCGGCCAAGATGATGATTGATCATCTGGAGCTCATAAAAATCAAAACGGAAGGCAATCTGTCGTCGCAAGAGACCAAGATTATCACCGAGGCACTCCAACAGGTTCAACTGGCTTTTGTCGAAGCTAGCGGTGGTACCCCGGTGGGAATGATGCCGGACCGAGGTCCGCAAGTAGACATGTCGGCTTTAGAAGAGGAGATGGATTCGGGCGAGCCCGCCCCTTCGGCTCCCCCAACCTCGACTCACCCAGCCAATTCCTCCCCCAGCGTTACGTCCGAAGCGGAGGAGAAAAAGAAATATTTTAAGAGCTACGGGTAAAACCCTCCCCGAAGGTTCTACTTGGGAGCGGGACCAAAGAGGCTCTTCAACACATGAACGGCTGCGCCTGCTGCGTCCCCCGTGCCTTGAGCCCCCGCCGCCTTTTCTAAAATCTGCGCCCCCGTCCGAATCGCCGTTCGGGTAAGCGCGCCAGTTAGCTTGGGCTGAAGATCGTTTTTGGGGGAGGATAAGGTCCCGGAGAGCTGAATCGTCTGCACCGAGTACCCATTTTCAAGCCGCGCAAAGCACTCGCCCCCCGTCAAAGCATTGACCTTGCGCCCCAAATCCCCTTCTAAACCCAACTCGATCGTTCCACTCAGATTTTCCCCGCGAATCTGGACCTGCCCCACCGCCCGCAACAGACCTGGCGCCTCCGCCAGAATTTCGCTCACGTCGTATAAGTTCGGTTGAATGTACCAGGTGGCCTTAGCCGTCGTCAGCGGACAGCCCCGCAGCCTGGGTTCGCCCGTGAGTAAGCCCAAAACCCCAAGTACCGTCTCCGAGCCTTTGCCCGGCTCCAACCTTGCGTCAACCAGACGAACTTCTCCTTTGCCCACGGGAACCCCATTTCTTAACTCCTGCAAAACAAAATCCCCTGACATCGAGGCTGGGATTTCAAACAGACCCACCCCTAACTTTCCCCCTGGGACTGGCCAGCGTTCCCAGGTCACCCTCCCTTTTCCTTGGGGCGCGGAACTTGGGATGAATTCGCCCGACATCTCTAAGGTTCCGCCCGATTTCCCTTTCAGCATCAGGTCGGTCAGAAAAAGTGTGGGTTCGGAGTAACGCCCCTTGGCTTCGACCAGATTCACCTCCCCGATCCAGCTGGAAGGAGTTACGATGTTCCCCTGCTGCAGCAAAAACTCGACCCGTTGCTTGGAGGGTTGGATCCGCGCGGCAACCCCTTTTGCCCCCCAGCCACTTGTTCCGAGCGAGGGGATCAGTTCGAAGTCCCGAATTTCAATCCGGCCAACTTGAACGTCTTGAAAAAGCTCTGCGCTGGCACCTTTGGGCTCGGCAGCTCGAATCACAGCCTCTTTGGGCATGGCGGCCTTGGTTCCAGCTTGGAGGGCGAGTCGGCCGATCGAGATTTCGGGGAAACGCAAAATTCGATCGAGAAGCAGACGGGGCGAGATTTCGGTGCGGATGTCTTGCAAATCCCATATCCACGGACCCACGGCTCCTGGACGACTTTGAAAACCAGCGGTATAGACCGAGAACGAAGACCACTCGAAAGATTGAAACTCCCCTTCCGTCTGCAAAAGAGAAGACGCCTGCTGGGAGGCGAGGCGCTGAAAATCTTTCCCGCCCAACCATCGCACGACCCAAACGGGAAGAAAGGCCGCCACCACGATCGCCAGAATGATCGCCCCACCCAGGAGACCGAGGATGATCCACTTCAGATTGATTTGATTCTTCGTATTCGGGCGAACCGCCATTCTTGAACACTAACAGAAAGTTTCTACGGCGGGAGAGCTTTTCCACGTTGCCTTTCCTGCCCCGTGGGCTTTCTCTATTGGAATGCTGGCCCTTCACTCGATCCACCTAGAAATGGATGGTGTCGAGAATCCACTGCTTTCCGACATATCCGCGTGTTTTCCTGCCCGCCACTTTGGGGCAATTCTGGGACCTTCCGGTTGTGGAAAAAGCACACTCCTGAAGGTGATTGCCGGAATTCTCCCCCACACCTCAGGCTCGATTTTTTGGCAGGGAAAAAATCTGGAGGATGAAGACCTTCCCGCGCACCAACTCGGCTACGTTCCGCAATTTAGCTGCACCCACCCTCGATTGACGGTCCGCGAAAACTTAATCTATGGCGCCCGCTTGCGGCAAAAAGGGACGCGTCAACCGATCGAGGAGCGGGTGGATCAGGTCTCGGAGGAAACAGGCTTAGCCGATCTTCAGGATCGTTCCGCCGGTGTGCTGTCGGGGGGGCAACTGCGCCGCCTCGGCTTGGCCATGGAGTTAACCACACGGCCGAGTCTTTTACTGGCGGATGAGGTTACCAGTGGATTGGACCCCAAGTCCGAAGAGGAAATGATCGCACTCCTTGCCTCTCTTTCCCAAGAGCACGGTCGCCTTGTTTTACTGGTGACCCACAGTCTTCGGCAACTCGAGGTCTACGACTCGATCACGGTTTTAACCGGCGGACGCCTTGCCTACTCAGCCGATCCCCGTGACCTGACGGAGTACTTTCAGGTTCGGAGTCCCGAGTTCATCTACCCGACTCTGGCCAAGCAAGAGCCCCAAGAGTGGGCCGCCGATTGGAGTGCCGTTCCCAAGCCAGAAGGACTTACCCCGCAGAATATTTTGGGTGAGATCGAGGCGATTTCGCTCACGGAGGATCAAAAAGAAACTCTGGAGCTCCCGAGTCTGCTCTCTCAGGCCACGACTTGGCTGAGCCGACGCCTGAAGATCTTTTTTCGAGATCCCGCCCAGGTTTTCCTCCAACTCACTCTCCTCCTCGTCTTTCCTGCGGTGGTCACTCTTTTCGCGTACCGGGGGCTCCCCGAAGTACGAAATATGGCCATGTCCTCCGATACAGGGGTGGTCGAGCAGTTGCGAGAGTCGCTCGCCTTCACCATTCAATCCAGCCGAGTGGGAACACTCGTGAGCGGCTTGGCCATGTTTCAGGTCATTCTGTTAGCGCTGATGGGTTCGAACAGCTCCGCCCGTGAAGTTGTCGGAGACCGACCCATATTGGAAAAAGAGAAACTCGCGGGGTTACGGCCTGGTGCGGCTCTTTTAGGAATGAGCATTTTTCTCTCTTTCCTTGTTTTGGCCCAAGCCAGCTGGATGACTCTATTTGTTCGGGCAATTTGCCAATTTCCCGGGGATGTCCTAGGTCAGTGGCTGCCCTTTTTTTTGGTCACGGGGGCAGTCACCTCCCTCTGTCTGGCCATCTCCAGTTGGTCCTCTTCTTCGGAGCAGGCATCTCTTGGCAGTCTGTACTTGGTCGGGTTTCAGTTGCCCCTTTCCGGCGCGATTTTGGCTTTACCGGAAACTTTGGGAGTGATCACCCGCCCCTTCATTAGTGCGTATTGGGCCTGGTCGGCCTACCTGCAAACTCTGCGGGACACTCGCTTCTATGATCTCGTCAAATCGATTACCGAAACTCCCCTCGCCACTTCGCATGTCTCGTTATGGATCTTGCTGGTTCATCTGCTCTTGGGCTTGGTTTTAGCATACTTTGGCATGCGTCGGAGTCAGTGGCGATAGGTTGCTCCTTTCCCGCTCTTCAGAGTAAGCTTGGGTATGTCTCGTCGGGCTCACCAAAAAACACCCTCCTCTCTTCTTTTTGGGTTGGTCGCGGTGTTTCTCGTCATCGCCGCCGGGGGCGCACTCTTTCTCCAGAAAGGGTCCAATCCCTATCGTACGGTGGAGCCCCTCCAGCCGAGTGACTATTTTGAAAACGCCAATAGTCTTCGGGGCAATGTCTATCAGATCGAAGGGGTGATTCTCAATGCCCTCGCCCAGAACCCGGAAAAAGGGCGGCTCTTTAGTATTAGTGTGACCACCGATTCACGGAAGTGGCCGATGCCCATTTTCATTCCGGCGCAATTACGGCAGATCAATTTGCAAAAGAATCAATCTTATCGGGCTAAAGTTCGGGTGAACGATTCTGGGATTCTAGTGGCGGAGGAGATCCAAAAGTCATGAAGCTCAATCGCGAACTGGTCGCTTTTCTTTGGCTGGCAAGCAGCCTTTCCCTTTTCGCGCAAAGTGATGGGGATTCCAAGGCGGCCACGGGGGGAGCTCGTCCGGCCCAAATGAACCCAGGCTTTTTAGGTCGGGATGTTCCCGTCGTGGATCCAGGTTCCGACAACGCTACTTTTGACGGTAAGCTCGTGAATCTGGCCAACAACCGCCTGTTCCGTTCCCGCTTCGAAAAGTATCTCAATGCCCCAGCAGAAACTTCCGCGGCGGACCTCGAGTACGAGAAGACGATCACTGAGATCTTATCCCTCCTGAGCCCGGGCAAAGTGAACACCGCAAACATTGATGCGGCCTGGAAACTACTTCCCAAGGCATCCGAATATCGAAGCGACGCCAATCTCTGCAACTCGATGGCCGATGTGGTTTACAGCGTTTGGCTGGCCAAGAACGAGGTGGCGCGGTTGGAAATGGCGAATCGAAGCCTGCAAAGAGAGAAATCGACCTTGGAGTGGAATTACCGAATGAATCTTGGGCCCAGCGCCAAAAGCATGACCCAAATTGGAACCAATCCTACCAGCCAAAGTTCCATTCTCTCGCCCGAGGATGAAGCGCGGGTTGAACCCATTAAGGAGGCTTTGTCGGACGTGCGGGCCACCATGGTCAATAATAAGCTCAAAAAAGAGGCCTCCATCGTTCAGGCCAAAATCGATTTTCAGACGATGATTATTCAGTACTTTGCCCAGAGACGCTTCCGCCACGTGCTGATTGGAACCCGCTTTTATCGTGCCCTTTTTGGCGATGGGGATAACCGCATCAGCGCCCTCGACCAGATCTCCTCTGAGTTGCCCGTGGATAAAGATGCGGGCCAAGTCAAAGTGAAGGCAAAGCTCGACCCCAAGATTTCCGGCAAAGGAGGATCCGGCGGTTATGTGGGAGCAGGGAGCGGCACGGGAGACGGACGGCGCAACACCGGCGTGGCGGCGCGGGGCGATACCTCCTCGTCCGGTGGTGCCTTTAGTGCGGAAGGAATGCAGTTGGGGGTGGAAAACTTGGGAGTGGAAAGTCTCATCAGTGCGGGCGCCAGCGGCCTGAAGGCGTTGGGAAAAATGATAAACTCGCTTGGGCAACTCGATTCCCTGGCCAATGAGGCCATCCGTGATGTCGATGAAGGGGTCGAAGCCTATAAATTTCTTCTCGAAAAAAATGAGTTAAAGAGTGCCACGGAGCGGCTGTTCGAAACGTTTATGATGGGAGAGTATATGCCGTCGGTTCGCAAATTATCCCGAGACGAAAAAAGGCGCGCGCTCGAATTCACCCAAAAAACCAACGAGCTGCTCGCTGCCTTGGAAGTCAATGATCTGACCCGGGCGGAGGACATTATTCTGGAGTTAAGTAAGGGTGCGCGCGACTTTGACACCTCGAAACCACTGGCGGTGGTTGAGACGGCCAAGACCGTCAGTGCCATGCATCTAGCCAAAGCCAAGGCGGCGGCCGCTTCGGGAGATAAGGCTACTTTGGAAACGGAACTACGTGCGGCCACGGAAATCTGGCCCCGCAACCCTGCCCTCGCGGAGGTTTCGGCGGCAATCTTTAGTCAGACCGATGTGCAGCAACAAGCTTTGAATGACTTTGATCGTCTGATTGCGCAAAAGAACTATCGCCAGATTTTTGATGATAAGGTCCGTTTCATTGCCGCTACCGCCATGTTCCCTGATCGGCAGGAAAAGCTGAAAGGAGTCCTCGATCGCGTGCAAAGTGCCGAGGCCTCCCTCATGCGTTCCCATGAGCTGGCCAAACGAGGAGACCCGGCCGGTGCGTGGGAAAGTGTCGAGCGTGGTTTCTCCGATTACCCGGATGATCCCAAACTCAATCAGGCTCGGGCAGATTATACCACCCAAGCGGCCGAGTTTGTGCGTGCGGTTCGGACGGCCCAGGAAATGGAGCGCAAATGGCAAATCGGCTCGAGCTTGGCTTGGTACCTGCGAGCGCTGCAGGATTATCCCAATAGCGAGATCGCCCGCGAAGGCATCGATCGCATTTCGGCTGAATTGGTGAAGTGACAGTTGGATTTAACTGGCGCTTTTCTTATCTCTCCCCCGCCAGCGCCACCGCAGAGGACATCCTCCGAGGTTAAAGTGCTCCCGGATTCGGTTGCTTAAGAATCTCTCGTAGGCCTCCGACATAATCGCAGGGTGATTGACGAAACCCATCAGCGTCGGGAGAGGTCCCTCGACTTGGGTGGCGTAGTAAAGACGCAGCTTCTTCCCTCCTTTGACGGGGGTGCTTCGTGACTCAGTCGCCCGTAAAAGAACCCGATTCAACTCCCCCGTGCCGATTCGAACCGAACGGGCTTTCCGCATCGTCGCGACCGCATCGGTCAACTCCCGGAACCCGCTTTTCTTGAGAGAACTGACAAAGACCATCGGCACATCGGGAAGAAAAAATAGAGCCTGGCGCAGGGCCGCCTCGTACTCCTTGCGGAAAGTAGCCCCCTTTGTCTTTTCCCCGCCTTGGGCGGTCAGATCCCACTTGGTGATGGCGACAATACATGGCCTTTGGGCTCGTTGAATGAGGCCCGCCACCTTCTTTTCCACCAAACCAACCCCCAGAACAGAATCTACCGCCAGAATGGCTAAATGGCAGCGATCGATCGCGTGCGCCGTTCTCCCGCCCATGATCTTCTCCAGCGGGTCCTCCACCCTTCTTTTTTGGCGTAATCCGGCCGTATCGATAAACAGAACCTCCTCCCCGTCCAGATCGGCGGGCACGTCCACCGCATCCCGTGTCGTTCCCGCAAGCGAGGCTACCATCGTGCGATCGGCCCCCACCCACGCATTGACGAGGGAAGACTTCCCCGCGTTGGGCCGCCCCACCACCGCAATTCGTGTTCTCTCATCTTTCACCCGATCTTCTTCCGGCCAATCCGCTCCAATCTCGGCCATCAAGCTCCCAAAGCCTAAGCCGTGCTCCGCGGAAACTTCTCTTCCCTTGCCAAAGCCCAACTTGGCAAATTCGCCCTGCTTCCCTCCCCCATAACCTGGATCCATTTTATTAATAATGAGGGTCACTTTTTGCCCCGCCCGGCGCAACCGTTTGGCCACCTCCGTATCCAAGACATGCAGCCCCTCTTTTCCGTCCACCACCAGCAAAACACGCTGAGCGGCCGCGATCGCCAAGTCGGCCTCCCGCTCGACCGCGTCCTGCAAGCCCGTTCCGTCCTCGTGACCCAACCCGCCCGTGTCGATCAGGACAAACGGACGACCCTCCCAATCGGCGTCGGCAATCAGTCGATCCCGCGTGACTCCCGGACGATCGAAAACCAGCGCGATCCTGCGCTTGCAGATACGATTAAAGATCGCGCTTTTTCCGACGTTAGGACGACCCACAATCGCCACCACGGGCCGCTGAGTTTTAAGAGTGGGTGGGGTCGCCATAACTTGTTTGATGAAAAAGATCCCACCCTTGCTTTAAATAAATGACCAAGGACAAGGAGGTCATGGCCCCCGCCGCCCACAAAATGGGCCAGGTGGTGGAGTTTCCCGGTAGAAGGAGACCCACCAGAACCACCGCGATTTGGAAAAATGTGCACACTTTGCCCGTCCAGTGAGGTTTCACAAAATCGTAGTTGTGTAAGATCGTTCCCAGAAAAAGAGTTCCTGAAACAAGGATCAGATCACGGCTTACCACCAAAACCGGAAACCAAAGTGGCAACCTGCCCTTTCCGGCAACCCCAATCGTCCCCAGCAGAACGATCCCCGTAACCAGCAGAAGTTTATCCGCAATCGGGTCCAAGATTCGGCCCAGCCGACTCCGTTGATTGAAGTGGCGCGCAATCCATCCATCTACCCCATCCGTCAAAGCCGCGAATGCAAAAAGAGCCACCGCCGCATAGTACCAGGCGTAACCCGAGTAACCCTCCTCGTGATACTCCCGATGGTAAAGGAGCGCGGCCGCAAATAGAGGAACAAGAAGGATACGCAGGAGGGTCAGGACGGTCGCAAAGGTCACGACGACTCCCCTAGCTTGCCCGCCTCCCAAAGGGTTCGCGTGCGGTGCAATCGAGCGACCACCCGATCCTTACCCAAAACACTCAACAGAGGGAAAAGAGAGGGACCCACGGTATGACCCGAAACAGCCGACCGCAGGAGGTGAATCACTCGCGCCGGTTTTGGTAGTTGATTTTCTTCCGCGATTTTCTTGCAGATCAACTCGGCCGAAGCGTCGTTCAAGACCTCGGTGCTGTTTTGGAATCCTTGCTCGATGGCCTGGAGGAGCCTCCCGCTGTCCGGACTGGAGAACTGTTTTTTTCTCGCCTCGGCAGAGTAAGGATATTCCTCCGTCAGGTATGGATCCAACCACTCGGCCATCTCTTTCCCAGTGCGGATCTTCTCTCGAATCACGCGCAGAAGTCCCTCCCGAACCGAATCGGGCAAGGCACTAGCCGCCGGGCGATTCTTTTCCAAAAAAGAACCAGCGAATTGGGTGAAATCGAGATCTTTCATCGATCTCCAATACTCCCCGTTCATCCAAAACAACTTCGCCGCATCAAAGCGGGCGTTACTTCGATTAAGCTCTTTCAGCTCAAATCGCTTCACAATATCCGCCAAGGGAAGGATTTCCTCATTCGCCCCGGGAGACCACCCCAGCAGGCATAAGTAGTTTCGAACCGCTTCTGGCAGATAACCCGCATCCTCATAAAAGGATAAAGCCGCCCCATCATCTCGCTTGCTCATCTTCGATCCCCCCTTGTTCAGGATCAGGGGAATATGGGCAAATTGGGGAGCGGGCGCGCCCAGGGCTTCATAAAGTGCGATGTGCTTATGGGTATTGCTGAGGTGATCCTCCCCGCGAATGACATGGGTGATTCCCATCTCCAAATCATCAATCACGTTCACGAGGTGGAATACGGGGCTGCCATCTTTTCGGCGAATCACCAGATCTGGTTCCATCGTTCGATCGAAAGTCACATCTCCGCAAACCATATCTTTCACCACCCCGGGGGTCCTGGGCATTTTGAATTTGAGCGCCCCACCCTCCTCATACGTCCTTCCGGTGGCCTGCAATTTCTCCAAATACTTCGCGTAAATCGCGCCGCGCTGGCTTTGGAAGTACGGCCCTTTTTCTCCGTGGGTTCCGCCTTTCCCATCCGGTCCCTCATCCCAATCTAACCCCAACCACCGCAGCCCACGAAAGATCACCTCCACTGCCTCCTGACTGTTTCGCGATTGATCCGTATCTTCCACCCGCAAAACGAAAGTCCCGCCCGTGTGTCTCGCGTACAGCCAGTTAAAGAGCGCCGTTCTAGCTCCTCCGATATGGAGAAGTCCAGTCGGAGATGGGGCAAAGCGAACTCGAACGTTACTCATACCTTAGTTCTGCCCATTTTTGCCCCCCGCATCAATGTCGGATGGTGGGGCACTCCCATGAAACCGCGAAATGATACGTTTAAGTCAACTCGAGTGGGATCTTTCCGCTACTCGCCACCAGGTGAATTTTCCCATTTGGCTCGGATGGGCCAATCGACACGACTCCTCCCGCCTCCGTCACCATCAAGGCCCCCGCAGCCACATCCCAAATACTGACCCCCTGCTCGATATACGCATCCAGCCGACCCGAAGCGACATAGGCTAAATCCAAGGCCGCCGACCCCATCGCCCGCAGTTTTCGGACCTTGTCCCCATAGAAATGATAAAGCTGAAGGCACTTTTCGATCGTCTTTTTCCCCTTGGAGAAACCCAATGCCAATATGGCCTCATCGAGTCGTTCGCGATTCGATACCTTGATGGGGGTGCCGTTGCAATCAGCGCCCCCACCTCGATGAGTTGAAAATAGTTCGTCTCGGTTTGGATCATAGATCGCCCCCGCTAAAACTTGTCCATCCAGCCGACAAGCAATCGAAACCGCATAGTGGGGGATGCCATAAAAAAGATTCATCGTGCCATCAATCGGATCGACCACCCACTCATGTTGCCCCTCCGAGGCCTCCTCCCCCCCCTCCTCTCCCAGAAATCCATCCTCCCGATAAACCTGAGAAATCTCCTTTCGAATTTGATCCTGAATTCTTCGATCCAATTCGAGCTTCACATCATGCTGCTCCGACGAATCCACCAGCAGAACTTTGCCTTTCTCCGCCCGCAAGGTCATCCCTGCACTCTTGGCGACTCTTCTCGCCGCCGCTCGGCGCGCTTCGAGGCCGGAAGTCACCTAAGCTTCCGCTTGTGCAAATAGAGGGGTCTCATCCTCTCGCGTCAGTTGGATCGACATCATGCGGGAAACCCCTGGCTCGATTGCCGTCACCCCATACAAAAGATCAGCGGAAGACATGGTCCGTTTATTATGAGTGATGACCAGAAACTGCGACTTTTCCACAAAACGCTCAATAATCTGGACAAAGCGAACCGTGTTGGATTCATCCAGTGGCGCATCCATCTCATCCAAAACGCAAAACGGACTAGGCTTAACCGAGTAAATTGCCAGCAGTAGCGCTAAAGCGGTCATCGCTTTCTCCCCACCAGAGAGCTGGGATATATTCTTCGGCTGCTTTCCTGGGGGTTGCGCCTCGATATCGATACCTCCCTCCAGGGCATCCTCACCCTCCGTCATCTTGACGGTAGCGCGACCACCACCAAAAAGCTCACCAAAGAGAGTCCCGAAACTAACCCGAACTTTATCAAACGTTTCCTCAAAAAGTAGACGCGTTGTCTGATTGATTTTTCGGATGGCCTCCTCAAGTTGCGCCTTAGCTGTGGTCAGATCCTTCTCCTCTGTCTCAAGAAACTTAAGACGATTTTCCAACTCTTCATACTCCGAGATGGCTTCCGTATTCACTGGCCCCATCTCATCCATTTTTTCCCGTAAAGCCTTGGCCTCATCCTCGAGCTTTCCCCACTCCTCTTCCGTCTGCGGAAGCCCATCCCCCTCCGATTTTGCCTCCATCAAGGGAGTTGCATACTCTCTCTGGAGTCGATCGGCTAACGATTGCCGTTGAAAATCGAGTTGCGAGCTTTTGACGGCCAGCTCGGCCAGGCGATCTTTCGCTTTTTCCCCCTCCTGCCTCCACCGTACCACTTCGCCCTCTTTCTCGGTTAAGAGGGAGACCTCATTCTCTCTCGCCTGCTTAAGCCCCGAAGTGGAAGCCTCGACCTCCTTGGCTCTCTGGCTGGCGACTTGCTGAGCTTGAGCTGAGGATTGGGATTCGGATCGGGCACTCTCCATTCGAGCCGTGTCAGAACTTATTTCCTCTCTTCGCTTCAGCACGAGATCAGCTAACTCAATTCGGCGAGCCTCCGCCGGATGTAATTGAGCGGCACAGGAGTCTCTGCGCTGCTGCTGGGCTGACCTTTCAACCCTTCGATCCGTGAGAACATCATTCAACCTCAACTCCTCGGATTCGGCCTCTTGTCTGCGTTGCTCCGACCCCTTGATCTCTTCATCGAGAGCCTGCTCATCAGCCAAATACCTTGATGCTTCCGCATTTTTCTCCTGCGCAATTTTTTGATGAACGAGGATCTCTTGCTCGAGTCGTGTAGCCTCATCTTTTCGACGAGCCGTCTCTGAAGCCAAGCTACGAACCTGAGCCTCTTTACGGTCATACTCCCGCCGAATTTCGTCCAAGGATTGACGGATCTGTCTTTCATGACCCCTGGATGCCTCAAGATTCTCCCTCCCCCTCTGAATGCGATCTCGAATCGATGTGACTAGGGTCGCAACCTCTGCCGTGACCTGATCGAGTCGAAGCACAAGTTCTCGTGCCGCCTCACACTCTTGCCGACCGGGGCGCGAATTTCGGGCTTTGCCACGACGTTGCCATCCTCGCGCACTGATCATCCTCCCATCGCGACAAATGATCGTAGCCTCGGGACGACTGGCCTGCAGAGCCTTCGCCTCCTCCCAAGAATCAACGATACAGATGCCCGCAAGAAGACGATTCAGTAGGGCCTGCCACTCGGGTGCCCCTTCGACAAAGTTCCACGCACCTTCGGTCCAATCGCTCATTCCTAAGGGAGAGATATCTTTCGACAGAAGAATTCCGGAGGCAACCCCTTCACCTTCCTCAAGCACTCGAGCCATCGACTCAATGTCATGGACCAATACGCCGTCCAAAACAGGTCCGAGAGCTAGCGAAATCGCGACTTCGTACCCTGGACGTACCCGGAGAGCAGGCCACAACGCTTCAGCACCTACTTCCCCTTTTTCCAATCCCACTTTTAAGCAAAGCTCGGCCTCTCCAGTCGATCGCTCCCGAATCGCCTCTTCTCGCGATCGAGCCATTGTCCTTTCCGATTCCGCTTCCGAGAGCTTTTTCTCCGCATCAACCAGATCCGACTCGGCCCGTCGTAACTCCTCCTCGGCAGTCTTCAGCCTGTCCCTTGCCTCAGGAAATAAGGCCTCCGCCTCCCCCAACCTGCGGAAAAGTTCCTCCAATCCAGCCCTCTCTCTTTGCTCCTCGATTTCTTTGGTAGAGATTTCAAGGCGAATCTTTTCAAGTGTCTCGCTGCGCTGACGAGTGTTTAACTCTTCTGCATTTGCACGGGCACGGGCCCCCTCCCCCTCCCGTCGGGCACTCTCGCGCTTCGATCGAATGAGCTCCATCTGCGCCACCGCCTCTTCCCTTTTGCGCCGCGCGACTGCCACCTGCTCCTGCGCCTCTTGGCATGCCTGTTCAGCTTGCTGAAAGTCCGAAGTAACTTTCTCCATTTCCGCCGTCAGGGATCGGATCAGGTCCTCCTGGGCGGAATTTTGTCTTTCCGCTAAAGCTATCTCCCCACGAGCACGCTCAATCGCTGCACCCAACTCCTCCGCCCGTTGCGCCTGCATACTCGCCCGCTCCCCGCATCGAACCTCCTCCGCCTGAGCCGCCACCACCTCTCGCTCCGCCTCCCGCCACGCCCGATCCGCATCTTCCAACTTCGTTCGTTGACCTCGAACCGCCTGCTCGCAGCTCGCTTCCGCCGATTGGGCGCGCTCGAAATCCGCTTTGGTTCCAGCTTGGGCACTAGAAAGTTCGTCAATTTTCAGCAGAAGCTGATCTCTCTGCCTGGCCGAAAGAGCCAGATCAAACCGTTTCAGTTTATCGAAAATTTCACGGTGCCGACGTGCTTTACCCGCTTGGCGTTGCAACGACCCTATCTGGCGACGAACTTCTCGTAAAATATCAGCCAGCCGAAGAAGGTTCGCCTCCGTTCCCTCAAGCTTTCTTTCCGCCTCTCTCTTCTGAACCTTGAAACGCATCACTCCTGCGGCTTCTTCAAAAATGGCCCGGCGATCCTCTGGCTTCGAGGAGAGAATCTGGTCGATCTTCCCCTGCTCCATGATCGAGTAAGCGGCCCGACCAATGCCAGTATCCAGAAAAAGCCTCTGAATATCCTTCAGCCGGCAGTCCACCCCATTGAGCGCGTACTCTCCCACCCCGTCACGAAATACTCTGCGAGTAATCTGGACCTCATGGTAATCAGTCCCTAAAATGGTTTCACAATCACTGAAAGTCAGAGTCACCTCCGCCATGCCACTGGCCTTACGACCTGCTGCTCCGTGGAAAATACAGTCCGCCATCTCCTGCCCACGCAAGGCCTTGGCCGACTGCTCCCCCAAAACCCAGCGGATTGAATCAAGAATATTGCTTTTCCCAGTGCCATTGGGCCCGACAATTGCCGTGATGCCTTGGTGAAAATCTAAAACTGTCCGATCACAGAAGGATTTGAATCCCTCCATTTCAAGGCGTTTTAACTTCATTCCCTTCTATGCCTAGTCACAGCCCCTTTAACAGCAAGTAAATCCAATCCCTAGTGTGAATACTTTGTTATGTGTCTACATATAGAAAATATCCCTCTTGCTACACCCTCCGCATTTCGTCCATAAGTGAATCTACATGACCCCTGCCGGATCAAATCCAAAAGCTTTTCGGAAAGAGTCTGACTCCATGGGATCTGTCGATGTTCCGGCCGACCGATATTATGGTGCCCAAACCGCACGATCCCTCCACCACTTCGACATCGCCCATGACACGATGCCCGCCCCGCTCATCCACGCCTTCGGTCACTTAAAACGAGCCTGCGCTCTGGCCAATCAGGAGCTCGGCTTCCTCACAAAGGAAAAGGCAGATCTCATCGTCAAAGCCGCCGCTGAGGTCGCCGAGGGCAAACTGGACGACCACTTCCCGCTTCGCATTTGGCAAACCGGTAGCGGCACCCAGACCAACATGAATGTAAACGAGGTAATCTCCAACCGAGCCATTGAAATGGCTGGAGGAGTGCTGGGCTCAAAAAAGCCCGTCCACCCAAATGACGACGTGAACATGTCGCAATCTTCCAATGACACTTTTCCCACCGCCATGCACCTGGCCGCCGTATCCGAACTCAAAAAGACCCTTCTTCCTTCTGTCCGACAACTCCGCGATGCCATCGACAAAAAGGCGAAGGAGTTCAAGGATCTAATCAAAATCGGTCGAACCCACCTGATGGATGCCGTCCCCATGACTTTAGGACAGGAGTTTTCCGGCTATGTCGCTCAACTGGATGCAGCCATGGCTCGGATCGAGGCAACTCTTCCCGAACTTTATGAATTAGCGCTTGGTGGTACGGCTGTAGGGACAGGCCTCAATACTCATGTCCAATTCCCCGTTAAAGCGGCGGCTCACTTGGCTAAGTCCACCGGTTTTCCCTTTGTTTCCGCCAAAAACAAGTTTTACGCTCTCGCCACTCACGATCCTCTGGTGGCGGCCAGCGGAGCCCTTCGCTCTCTTTCGGTCGCCCTAATGAAAATTGCCAATGATATCCGGTGGCTCGGGTCAGGGCCTCGGGCTGGCCTCGCCGAACTTCAACTCCCCGAAAACGAGCCGGGCTCCTCCATTATGCCCGGCAAAGTGAACCCGACCCAATCGGAAGCGATGACGATGGTTTGCGCGCAAGTACATGGAAACGATTCCGCCATCGGATTTGCTGGTTCCCAGGGCAACTTTGAACTCAACGTATTCAAGCCGGTCATCATTCATAACTTTCTCCACTCCGCTCGGCTCTTGGCCGATTCTTGCCGCTGCTTTCGTGAGTTCTGCGTGGATGGAATCAAAGCCGACGCCGCCAAGCTCAAGGACTACACCAACCGCTCTCTTATGCTGGTGACCGCCCTCTCCCCTAAGATCGGCTACGACAAGGCGGCTGAGGTAGCAAAGAAGGCACATCATGAAAACTCCACCCTGAAAGAAGCCTGTCTCGCCCTCGGATATCTGAAAGCGGATGAATTTGACAAACTTGTCCGACCCGAGGAAATGCTCGGGCCCAAGCAGTGAATTTGACCCAGTTTTCAGGCAGTTTTCTCACTTAAGAAACTTAACACCATCAGACGACGTTTATTTTAACGTAAATGCCTATATCGATATCGAAAAAAAGTATTTTTTACAGATAGTTATAACGTTAAAGCAGCTTTTTTGTTTGAATTTACAGGTCATTAACCAATAGTGATCATATAACAACCACCGAACCGAACACCAAATCAGCGATTAACGTAGCGATTCTCGAGCAACTTGCTGCTGTTACTGGGGCATATTTTGACCTCGAGCGGTCTCGGCTTGCAATCCAGAACTCACTTCAAGCGTCCGAGAATCCCCTGAAACAGCTGGTCGGCGCATGTGCTGAAGTTTCTATGGTTGCTTCGCTCATTCGGATGCCACTCACTAATGCAATTTGGCAAGCGAACACGCACACTCCGGTCGTAATTTGGCACCCAAGTGAATCCCGTTGGGTAGTGATCACTTATGCTGGTCTTTTCACTCTTCGGTATTTGGATGGAACTGATCTTAAGTCTTATAAAACAATCGCGCGCTGGAACTTTACTCGCTGGCTCGGATTGACCAATTCTCATGATGAAGTCGACGCAGCTGTTGTGCAGTTGGAACGTCCCGCCCATGGAATGAGTTCTCATGCTCACAGCGCGATGGGAGCGAATCCAGGTAGACGGTTTTTTGCCTTACTCAAAGCAGAAAAGAAAGACATCCATACCTTGCTAATTTTTTCAGTATTCTCCGGAATTCTGTACCTCGCCGCACCACTTGCCGTTGATGCGGTGGTAAGCAATCTGGCCTTTGGCGGTCAGTCTCAACCCTACATGCAAGCACTGGTCATACTCTCGATCGCGCTTTTTGCCTGTCTTGCTCTCCAAGGCGTAATTACGGCTTTTCAGTACTACATTGCTGACATCATCCAGCGACGCGTTTTTGTGCGTGCGGCCTCCGATATGGCTTATCGCCTTCCCCGAGTAAAAGCTGAGTCACTCGATGGAGTTTATGCACCAGAACTGGTCAATCGATTTCTCGATATTGTAATCGTTCAGAAGAGCACTGCTCTGCTGCTTTTGGATGGGGTGAATTTGGTCTTTAGTACGGTCATAGGGATGATTCTTTTATCCCTTTACCACCCCCTCCTTCTCTCTTTTGCTGCCGGACTTCTCGTTCTCATAATACTCGTGATCTGGTTATTCGGGCAGGGTGCCGTTGAAAGCAGTATTCGTGAATCGATGATGAAATACGACCTCGTGAACTGGTTTGAGGAAATTGCCCATTTCCCTTTTCTTTTTAAAGGACCCGGAGGGTATGCCCTCGCTTATGAACGCGCCAATGAGCTTGCGACAAGCTATCTCCACGCACGCGAAAAGCATTTTCGCATCTTAATGCGCCAGATTTCTGGATTGTTGACTCTACAGGTTTTTGCCGCTGCCATCCTCCTCGTCGTTGGCGGATATCTCGTGATCAGCCAGCAGATCACGTTAGGGCAGTTGGTGGCAAGTGAGTTAATTATGGCAACTATCGTCGGTGCCTTAGCGAAAATGGGGAAGAAACTTGAGGCCTGGTACGACGCCTTGGCTGCCATGAACAAGCTTGGCCATATCTTTGATCTAGATATCGAACGAGAGGACGGAGAAAAACAGGTTGATAAAAAAACTGGCGCCCATATCCAAGCGGAAGGCCTCACCTTCGGCTATGATCGTGCCCCCCTGTTTTCAGGCCTCAACTTCACCATCCTGCCAGGCTCTCGCACAGCCATCGTCGGTCCCCATGGTTCAGGAGGAAGCACTTTGCTGAATATTTTATTCGGCCTTCGCCAGCCTACCGCAGGATTTGTCAGGATCGATGGGCTCGACCTTCGCAACTGTTATCTAGAATCTCTGCGCGAAGGCGTGATGCTACTGAGGCGAGATGAAATCGTCGGCGGTACGATTATCGAGAACCTTCGACTTGGCAGCACGGGAATTGGGATGGATGAAATCCAGACTGCGTTGACCGAGGTAGGCCTGCTCGATGAGTTACTTCATCAACCAGAAGGGTTAAATCTCCAGCTTAAAATTGCTGGCGCTCCCCTCAGCGGAAATCAAAGAACTCGCCTTCTTCTTGCACGTGCCCTAGTTCAGCGACCGAAACTGTTGCTTGTCGACGAGCTTTTTGATGGCTTGGACGCCGACTCGCTGGATCAACTCTCTGCTTCTATTTTAGGAAAATCGCAAGAGTGGACAGTGGTTCTTACTACTCGGGATCATGATGTAACCCTCAAGTGCGACCAAATCATCCGGCTCGCAAACCGCCATCTAAGCAGCACTTCCTCCTCAAAAAAATGACTTCTCCCACAACAAATTCAGCGCTTCCGGCTCTTGCTCTTGCTGCATCCGCTCGTTTTATCCTGTTTGTAACTCGGATTTTGCTTATCGGGTTTGGGTTATTGGTCTTTGCGCTCTGCTTTTTGCCTTGGCGACAATTTATTTCCGGAAACGGCAGGGTGATCGCCTTCGATCCTCTGGAACGCCGGATCAATATTGAGGCCCAGGTTTCCGGTCGGGTAAAGCACCTGCACGTCACCGAAGGGCAACGCGTCAAGATGGGCGACCTGATCATTGAGATTCAGGATAATGATCCAAATCTTGTCTCGAACTTAAAGGCCCAACGCGAAGCCATCGAGAGTCGCCGTGACTTCGCTTTAGGTCGCGTGGAATCACTCATTGCCCAGATCACTCAACAGGAAATGGCCAAACGGCAAGCCATCGATGGTGCCGAGCAGCGCGTTGCTATGGCGAAGATTGCCTTCGAAACGGCCCTGCTGAATTTTACCCGTACACAGGAGCTTTATACCAAACAGTTGGAATCTCAGCGCAATTTGGAACTCGCCACGCTTTCGCGTGATTCGACCAGTGCCGAATGGAAATCTGCTGCCGCAGCACTGAAACGAACTGAGAATGATATGGACGCTTCTATTTCCGCTACTCATGCAGCCAAAGGCACTGCTTTGAGTGAGATGGCTACAGCCGAGCGGGATCTCTCAGTGCTCGATATTCAGATTAGCCAGAACGAACGGCAGATCGTTCTTTCTCCTCGAGACGGTATCGTCCTGAATGTCGCCACCACGGATGGCACCTACCTACGCCCCGGCACACTCATCTGTGTTATTATACCTGAGACCGACAGTCGCTTCGCGGAGATTTTGATCGATGGAAATGATATGCCTCTCATTCACTCGCGCAAAGATGGCCAACCTGGGAGCCCAGTCCGTCTGGCTTTTGAAGGATGGCCCGCCGTGCAGATGATCGGTTGGCCACAACTCGCCATCGGAACCTTTGGAGGTGAAGTCGTTTTTGTCGATGCCACAGACAACGGAGCAGGTAAATTTCGTGTCGTGGTTGGACCAGCGGATGACACAGTGAATCGACTGGATGGAAAGGGTCCCGTCACTGTCGGTTGGCCTGAAAAAGATCGGTGGCTTCGTCAAGGCACCCGGGTCAATGCGTGGATATTGCTCAAACAGGTCCCACTTTGGTTTGAAGTTTGGCGCCAACTGAACGGCTTCCCTCCGGTGGTGAGCAATCAGGATGGGAAACTTGATCCTACCAAAAAGAATGACAAATATGGCACTCCATAACTCCAGGATAGTGTTGGTGGTACGGACGGCGTGGGTAGCGGCTTGGCTCTGGTTTCCCATCACCTCATGGGGATCCGAAAAACCCCTACTTCTCCCGGAAGTCCTTGCGAGCGTTAAAAAGATGTATCCACCCTTTCTTGCCGCATTGATCGATCAAGACATCGCAAAAGGAAGAATTCGCCAGGCCTTGGGATCCTTTGACTTAAATCTGAATTCCGGAGGAGCCCAAAGTCTGGCTGGGCCCAACGATGGAGCCGCCGGCTACGCTCTTCTCGACCAACCCTTACCTTTTTGGGGGGGGAGTGTATACGGGGGCTACACAAGCTATGCGGATTATTATCTGTTGAGCAGTGGCTACCTACCCAACTACAGAAAAAATAATTCCCTCGGCAATAGTGAGGGAGTGGGGGTGGTTGGAATGCGCATTCCTCTTCTCCGCGACGGTGTCATCGACGAGCGCCGTGCCAAGCTTTGGCAAGCTAAGATCGACCAAGAATTGGCAGATCCAGTTATATTACGCCAATATCTTGATTTCGTCCGTGCCGCGACGATCAGCTATTATACTTGGGTTGCCAGCGGTCAACGACTCGCTTTGACAGAGGAATTGCTACGGATCGCTCAGGATCGCGATAGCGCCATCGCGGAGCAGGTAAAGTTCGGGGCAGCCGCCCCTATTGTTCAGGTGAATAACCAACAGCTGGTGGTCAGCCGAGAGATTGCCTTGGTCTTGGCGGAACGCAAATTTCAAGCCAGTGCAATTGAGCTTTCGCTTTTTTATCGCACGCTTGAAAACTCTCAGCCCATCATTGCTCAGCGAAAACGACTGCCAAAAGTGTTTCCTCCGCAACACCCAATAGACAAAAACCGAATGACCTCCGACCTTGCCAAAGCCGTGTTTCAGCGACCAGAAATGCGACGAATCGATCTGATCCTGAAAAAAGCTGACATCGATCAAAAGCTCGCGAAAAACACCCTTCTACCCAATCTTGATATTGGCCTACTTGCAGCCCAACCCGCTTTTTATGGAGATACGGAACTCGAAGGTTTGGTACAGCTGAAAATGCCCTTACAACAACGGGAAGCCGAAGGTCGGGTCTTGGTGGCCGATTCGGCGATTTCCCGCTTGAATCTAGAAAAACAGTTTACCCGAGATCGGATTGTTGCGGATGTCCGGGATGCCTTTATTTCCGTGGACGCCGCCTATCAGGCTCTAATGAAGACTCGTCGCAATATCGATCTGGCCCGTCAGCTGGAGTCTGCCGAGCAAGAGCGGATGAAACTGGGCGCCACCGACATGCTAAATCTGCAGATTCGGGAGCAATTTGCTTTTGATGCAGAAGTAATGTGCGTTGAGGCCCAAGCCGACTACTTTCGTGCCCAAGCCAACTATGATGCTGCCGTTGTGGCGGATGCTCCCACCACCTTTGATAAGTAATGATATTTTCCAATCGGCAGATTGACCCGTGTCATTGCTTTTTTTTCGGTAAGACGAGCTCGACCGTTGGTGATACCAGAGGATTTTCTTGAGCCCTGAATTCTGAACGATCCAAGGGATAATTCCCCTCGTGCTTTTGGGGAATTCTTTGGGCAGAGTGTCGGATGCCCTTTCAACAGCTTGGTTTAGCCGAACCGATACAACACGCGGTGAAGGATGCAGGTTATACGGAGCCCACGCCGATTCAGACTGCCGCCATTCCCGTCATACTTCAGCGAAGCGACTTGATGGGTATCGCTCAAACCGGTACCGGAAAGACCGCCGCTTTTGTTCTTCCCCTCCTCTCCCTGATGGCCACGCAACCCCCGCAACATCGCGGGATCCGGGCTTTAATCATGGTCCCAACCAGGGAGTTGGTCGTGCAAGTGGAGGAAAATGTTCACACCTACGCTCGCCACCTCCAACTTCGCATTGCCACCATCTTTGGCGGAGTCAGTGAACGTCCGCAAATTCGGGCTCTGCAACAGGGCGTTGATCTGGTTGTGGCCACCCCAGGAAGACTTCTCGATCTGATTCGTGGACGGGAACAAAGCCTTCGAACGCTAGAATTCCTAGTTCTGGATGAGGCCGACCGAATGCTCGATATGGGATTCGTCCCAGCCATTCGACAAATCGTACGCCTTCTTCCCCGCCAAAGGCAGACGCTACTCTTTTCCGCAACCCTTTCCCGAGAAATCGAGCGATTGACCCGAGAGTTCATGCACAACCCGAAACTGATCGAGATCGGTCGCCGCTCAAATCCAGCGGAAACGGTGACCCAATACTTATTCGAGGTATCCCATCACGCCAAATCAGCTCTCCTTTCTCATCTCCTAAAGAATGAAGCCATGAAGACCGTTCTCGTCTTTTCCCGTACGAAACACGGAGCCGACCGTATTGCCCGTCGTTTAGAGTCCCTTCGAATCCCCTGCGCGACTCTGCACGCCAACCGCTCCCAAAATCAGAGACTTCGTGCGCTCCAGGATTTTAAAACTGGACGGGTCCGTGTTCTGGTTGCCACCGACATTGCCGCACGCGGAATCGATGTCGAAGGCATCTCCCACGTGATCAATTACGACTTTCCCCGTCATCCCGAGGATTATGTGCACCGGATCGGCCGTACTGGCCGCGCCCAAGCAGTCGGAGAAGCGATCAGCTTCCTTGCCCATGATGATTTCGCCCACTTAAAGACATTAGAGCGGTTTCTGGGTCGTGGGATCCTCCGTAGGAAGGTTGAAGGCTTTTCCGAGCCGGCGAACACGGCCGCTCCCAATCGCCCATCCGGGCCAAGGGATCCTTCGGCTCCACCTCCCGCGCCATACCGCCCCCGTCGCGACACCATGCCTTGGCGGCTCCGCCGAAGTTACCAAAACAAAAGGCGCTTCCCTGGACACGACCGTTCCAACTAATCATCCCACTTTCTCGGGAAAGTAGGAGTATGGGCGGCTCGGGAATAGTATTGGGATTGGGATGTTGACCTTTCCCTTTTTTGCTTCCATGGGTTAACCACATGGAACCGTCCCCATCTCACCCCCTTCAGCCCATTCTTGATCAGATTCCTTATCAGTCAGGGCGCTCCTTTGTACATCAAATCGAATCCGACCAGTGGAAAGATTTGGGCGTGAGAAAGCAGGACCAACTCCTGATCGAGTTTCGACCTCTGAAAGAGGGAGACCTAGCCCTCATCCTTCACCACGGCCAAGCAATCCTCACCCGCTACCGCCACCTTCCTCAGGCCACCTTCACTCCACCAGCGCCACTCGAACCAATCCCAAAGGATGATGCGGTTCTTCAGGGGGTCGTCACCTGTCTGGTCCGCACGATGTGAACGGCTCAACTCGCTCCATTCTTCATCTCGATGCCGACGCCTTCTACGCCTCGGTCGAGCAAGCGGCCGATTCTCGCCTTCGCGGGAAGGCCATTGCCGTCGGTGGAACCTCGCGGGGAATTATCGCCTCCGCCAGCTACCCCGCCCGCGCCAGAGGAGTTCGCACCCCCATGCCCACGTCCCAAGCTCTTCGCCTCTGCCCAGAATTAATCATTCTCCCAGGCGACTTTGCCAAGTATGAGCGCTTCTCCCAGCTCCTGTTTGCTTACGCCTATGACCTGACGCCTGAAGTCGAAGTTTGCTCGATCGATGAGGGCTACCTTGACCTGACCCATCAGCGTCAATCCCCCCGAGATTCTATGCGTTGGCTCTCGCAGCAAATCGAATCGGAGCTCAAGATCACCATCTCCCAAGGCCTGGCCACGAATAAGTTCTGCTCTGCGGTGGCTTCAAAACTCAAAAAGCCGGCCAACCAAATCGAGGTGCCAGCGGGCGAGGAACAAGCATTTCTCGGTCCCCTGCCGGTGCGCTGGTTGCCGGGGGTGGGCACCAAGACCGAGCCCCGTTATCTCCACGCTGGGCTTTTGCATATTCAACAGGTTGCCACCCTGTCGTTATCAGAATTAGAAAAGATTGCCGGCTCTTCCGCCGGTTCGCTCCAGCAATTGGCCCAAGGCATCGATCCTCGGCCCGTCATCCCTACTTCACCGGATCCAAAATCGTTCGGTGAACAGGAAACCTTTGGGGTCGATCAAACCGACGAGACTTACTGCTTGGCTGTTCTGCGCGCTATGGTCGATCGGCTTTGTCGCAAGTTGCGTGCCACGGGATTGGCCGCACGAACGATCACCGTCCGTGTGCGTTACCGCGACATGGAAGATACCATGCGGGCAGACTCTCTATCCGAACCATCCCCTCTCGAAAGTGACTTTTACCCCATTCTCCAACCCCTGCTGCGTAGATGCTGGACGCGCTCCTCGCCTCTTCGCTTGGTCGGTGTTCGACTGACCAATTTTCATACCGCTCTGCCTGAACCCGAGCTGCCGCTGACTGGTTTACCCCAAAAGAGCACGACGGAGAGACTCCAGCTAGCCGATGCCACCGATCAAGTCCGCCGCCGCTTCGGGAGCCAGGCCATCCTTCGTGGCCACGATTTGTGGTTGCAGAAGAAACGGTCAGCTGGAGAGAGCCAGGGAGATCTTCATTCCCAACCAAGCCAGAAGTAATCCGCCCGCCACGCTGGCCAATAGATAGAGCCACGCAGACCAATCCTCCCCTCGTCGAAAGAGAAGGAGCGTCTCGATGCTAAAGGCCGAGAAAGTCGTCAATCCTCCGAGAAGTCCCGTGATGATGAAGTAGCGCAGGTGAAGACCAAAGAGTGCACGATCGGGAATCCAGCCAAAAATGAGTCCAATAATGAAACAGCCTACCAGGTTCACACTTAAAGTCGCCCAAGGTAGTTTAAGATTCGGATAGTGGTGCAAAGTCCAGGCCGCCACCCCGAACCTCACCAGAGATCCCAAACCTCCGCCAATCGCCGCGGCGAGAGCATGGCCGATCAGATTCGAGCTCATTTTTGCAAGAGTCCGCGGGCGAAAAGAACGCCCGACAGCCAACTTCCTAAGACCAAGATTACACCGAAAAGAAGGTGGAAGGTGTGTGGGGCAAAGGCTTGGGGTAATGTCATCGACTCATCCCTCTCCCCCATCGCACGAAAAAGGGTCAAACAGAAAAAGAGTGTACCACCGAGCGCCATTCCCATCTCGACCAGTCCGCGAAAACGATTCCCGATGCGAAAGGTTCCCAGTCCAGGCAGAACGGTGGCATTCAATCCCAGGCAGTTCCGGGCCGCTTCCGATTCAGCGAGAATGGGGGGCTCGGAAGATCTGCTCATAGGCCACCATGGTCGCAATTAAAGTGAGAGGAATCGTGACAAATAGCCCCACCACCAAACAAAGAGCGCCCAGAATATTGATCCCACCCAGAACGAGAAGAAGGATCAGGTAAGACCAAAAGTTATTCCGTACCCCTTTCCAGCTCAGAGACATCGCACTCCAAAAGTCAGTCGAGCTACAGGCCGCAATGGGCACAGCCATGGACCAGCAAATCAGCAGGTACATCATAGCGAGAAATCCGGATAGCAGAGGAAGACCCATCCCCCAGAGTAACTTGGGATGCGCCGCAATCTCCTCCATAACAACTCCCGATGCGCCAAACAACGCCACCGCCGGAATTAGAGCTAAAAGGAGCGGCGCAAAAGCTAAGAGGCTGGAAACGGTCGTGGCCAAAAAACAGGGCAGAAACCGCTCCTTTACAATTTCGGTCACATCAGCAATGCCACGAGTCTCGCCATGCAGAACTTGAAGACAAAAGTGGTAAACCCCGCCCAAAATTGGGCCATTCAGCAAAAAGGCAAAAAGAGCGCCCGCTAAAGGGATGCTGTTGAGCAAAAACTGGGCAAGAAAAACTAGGACAATGATGCCCGTAATCCTCCACGGGTCTTGGCGATACGCCCTCCAAGCTTGGCCCAAGCAATCCCCAATCCGAACCGTACCTGCCGCGAGCGGAGTTCCTAAGGATGGCCGTTGTGAAATTCTGGGAGGAATCGTGGCCTTGGCAGGATAGAATTCGGCAAGGGACCCTAGCTCCTCCCAGTTTTGCGCGCCCTCCCTCTTCACTTGGGTTCGCTCATCCGCACGACCCTCTCGAATCCAGCGATGAACCTCATCCACTGAAACAGGCCCGTACGTTTTGCCGTCTCCGCCAACGATGGAGTACATATCCCATCATTGAAACGTTTTGGTTCACCCACAAGTTCCTTTTTCTTATCCACATCTTAATCTCAACCGAAAGGCGAGTTTCGTTGGCCTCGTTCCAGCGTTCCTTCATAAGAAAGTGATGCGCGCCTCCCTCGTTTCCTTTCCTCTGGTTTGTCTTTGGCCTCTGCTCGCCCACTCCGCCCCGACCATGGAAACCCCCTCCCAGCCCTTCGATTTCGATACTCATCGGCGAAATCCGATCGAGGCGAAGCGCAAAGCCTCGTACGCCGCTGAGGGACGGGATCTGCAAGACAATCTCCTGGCCGGCCCCAAGGGAGGCAAATCTGATATATCCAAACAAGCCGCTGGACTCTTTCCCGAGATGGAAAGTATCCCCCTGAAGCAGGAACCCGCGCCACTCCCGACGCCACGAGAGCTGACCGATCGCGTCACGGCCCAGCGGTCTGGTGAGGATACGAAAGGTCGAATCGATCTTTTGGCGCGGGGTAAAGTTGCCAAAGAGCTCAACCTTTCCTCCATGTCGGAAAGTGAATACGAGCTGTACGCCAGCCAAACACAGGATGCGATGGCAGAAACCCCGCAACGCCCGAACTTACTCAACCCGATGCCCACCGTGACCAATGTGAAGACAGATGGACCCGCCCACGCCTACTCCGTTACGCAGGCAGGCATCGGTGCCCGAGCCAAGACCGGCTCAAACCAAAATCCTTTCGAAGATGTGATCAAACTACTGCGCCTCGACCAGCCGGTGACCCATGGGGAGGATCCACTCCCCACCACCAAAGCCAAGATCGTGGCAACGGAAACTCCTGCACCCTCGGGCACGAGCCAGGCCAGTCCATCGGCCGGATCCTACTGATTCGTTTCGACGAACGGCCCGCCCCCCGCCACCTTCAAAAACCGGGTTGGCTCTTGGAGTCCCTTTCTCGTATGTTCCTCATTCCGGGTGCGGTGGCAGAGCGGTCGAATGCGGCGGTTTGCTAAACCGTTGTACGGGTAAAACCGTACCGGGGGTTCGAATCCCCCCCGCACCGGTTTATTTACGCCTTATTTTCTTTCCCTTGGCTACCGCTTGGTCAAGTTACCTGAGTGAACTCCAAGGCCTATCGCGCCGTATCTTCTGCCCAATCCAAGCGTTACTTTGCCCGGAAAAAGAGCTGGGCAGGCTCCCAATCGTCCGAGTCCTGTTTTTTTTCTTCTGCAAAAAAGCCCGCCCCAACATCCAAACCCCCCAAAAAAGGGCCAACCCTCTCCAAGTAATCGTTGAGTTATTGACAAACATCCGAATTCATTCTTTGACCCATCCCTCCCTACTTAGGATGATTAACAGATGCAGAAAATCATCCTTTGGGCTCTCAGTGGGTTGGTCAGTGTACTCTTGCTGGTGAACCTTGCTCTTGGATTGAGTACACGTGGGGCGATCTCCCAAATTCAAGCAGTGCAAGCGCAAGTGGCCAATGGTCCGCAAATGGAAACGGTTTTGCGTAATCTAAGCATTCGGATCGCCATGGCGGGTGAAAAAGATCCTGCCTTCAAAGAAATCCTCAAAAAACATGAGCTCAATGTGAAGCTCGATGAGAAAGCCAATCCATGAACGACGATAATCAATCTTACGAATCCCCTGTTTCCTGTGTTTGGCCTCTGGTTACCGTCCTTGGCGCTTTCCTTTTGGTTAACTTGGTTCAACTGGTCTCGATCGTAAAAGAACGCCAAGCCGTGACCCAGACCACGACCGCCGCCGCCCAAGCGATCGGCCGATACAAAACCGTCTCGACCAAGCTGGAAGAGCTGGCCAAAGATCTCATGCGTCTCAGCCTGACCAATACCGAGGCCAAAGAGATTGTCACTCAGTTCAATATTCAGATGAATCAGCCCACTGCCGGGGCGCCTACCGCTACAAAGAAATAGCTCTTCTCCCGATTAAGGGGCTTTTTCGATATCGAGACTCATATCGATCGCGCGCGCACTGTGGGTCAGTGACCCTACGCTGATCCACTCCACCCCCGTCTCGGCCAAGGCCCGAGCCCGCTCCAAGGTCACTCCGCCCGAAGCCTCAAGACCCACGCCAGAGCCCATCTCCGCTCTTTTCTGGATCACCCTGGCCACCTGCTCCGGCGACATGTTATCGAGCAGAATTCGGTCGACCGGTTGACCCAAAAGCTGGATGGCCAAATCAACCGAATCCGCCTCAACCACCAAAGGGAATTCCGGAAACTCCTGGCGGCACTTTTGAATCACTTCGCCCATCTTTTCCTGAGGCAGGAAAACTTGATGGTTCTCTTTCATTAAAATCGCATCGTATAAGCCAGACCGGTGATTCACCCCGCCCCCTGCTAACACGGCCTTGCGCTCTAAAGCTCTCAAACCCGGGGTTGTCTTTCGTGTATCCAGGATCTTCGCCTTGGTTCCTTGAACGGCCCGCACAAAATCCGCCGTCCGAGTGGCCACTCCAGAAAGCCTCTGCAGAAAGTTTAACGCAGAGCGTTCTCCGGAAAGAATCGATCGGGCCGACCCGCTCACCTCTGCCACGACACAACCTGCCACCACCCGATCTCCATCTTTCACCAGTGACTTCCACTGCAGAGAACCGTCCACTTCACGGAAAACTGCCTCGGCCAACTCCATCCCCGCCACCACACCAGACTCCCTCGCGACCAAGGTGGCGACTGCCCGCGCCTCGATGGGTACGGCCACCCGACTGGTTAGATCCACTGGCCCTACATCCTCCCCAACCGCCCGCGACGCCGCTTCTCGCACGACCGCCTGCCAATCCTTTTGGGAGAGATCCATCTTGTCAGCGTGCAATCTCCCCTAGGCAGAAGTCGAGGAAAACTACCCCCTCTTTTCACCGGCCAACCTTTCTTCTATCCTTTTCTAGTGAAAACACGGATCGTTCCAATATCAGCCAGCTCTCTCCGTGAGGCGTGCCAAATCCTCCAAGGAGGTGACCTCGTCGCCTTTCCCACCGAAACTGTCTATGGATTGGGCGCCCTCGGACTCCGCTCGGACGCTGTGCAGAAAATCTTTCACGCCAAAGGGCGACCCTCCACCGATCCTTTGATCCTTCACCTACCCTCACCCGACCTAAATCAGGCCGTTACTCATCACTGGATGGCGGCTCCAATTCCCCCCTTCGCAAACGAATTAGCTAAGAAATTCTGGCCTGGTCCGCTCACCATGGTCGTGCCTAAGGGAGCCAAGGTTCCACTTGAGGTGACCGCTGGGCTTGGGACGGTCGCCCTGCGTGTCCCCGCCCATCCTGTCGCCGAAAAACTTCTGCAGGTGTTAGGCGAACCCCTCGCCGCCCCCAGCGCAAACCGCTTTGGTCGAATTAGCCCAACCGATGCCTCCGCTGTTCTCCAGGAGCTCGAGGGTAAAATTCCCCTGATTCTGGATGGCGGCCCTTGCCCGCATGGGATCGAATCAACCGTGCTTTCGCTTCTTTCGGATCCGCCCACCATCCTCCGCCCTGGCTCGATCACGGCCGAGATGATTTCTCAAATAATTCAAACGGAAGTCCTGCTTCGTTCCCAACCCAGGGATTCGAAAAGCGCCTTACCCTCACCCGGAATGCTGGAAAACCACTACGCCCCCCAAACGCCACTTTACCTATGCTCAGCCCCCATCGAATCCTTCCCATCTTCCTACCAGTTCATTCTCTACCATCGTCGCGCTGCCTCCCCTCAAGCCCAGACCTATCTTCTTTGTCCGGACGGAAATCCTTCGACGGCCGCCCAAAATCTCTACCGAATTCTGCGAGAGGCAGATCAGGTGGGTTCCCAAGCTATCTTCATCGATCCCATCCCAGACTCTCCTTGGGCTCCCGCCCTACGAGACCGTCTCCATCGTGCCAGCGCGGGCACCGCAAATTGGGCGAATGGCCAGTGGAATTTACGGCCGCGCGAAACTACCTAAATCTGCCCGCCTGGACCCGTCGCACCTTCCTGATCCTTGTCTTTCAATCCGACCAAGCTCAAGACGTGACTCAGCAGTCGTCCGACCGACTCCTCCACACTCTCCTTGGCCGTGTCTAGAATCAGATCCGCCTTTTCGGGAATCTCATAAGGAGAATCAATCCCCGTAAATCCTTTAATCTCCCCTTTCCGAGCTTTTCGATATAACCCTCGGGGATCACGCTTCTCGCAATCGGCAATCGATGCACTGATATAAATCTCAGAAAAGTTCAGGCCTGCTGTATGACAGGAGGCGCGCACCGCATCACGCTCTTTTCTTAACGGCGAGATCAGCGAACTAATCACAACCAGTCCGGATTCTGCCATGAGTTTCGCAACTTCTCCTGCCCGACGAATATTCTCGGCCCGATCGGTCAGGCTGAATCCTAAATCGGCGCACAGCCCATGTCGCAAGTTATCCCCGTCCAAGATCATTGTCCCAATCCCCCTTCTAAATAATAAACTCTCCAGCGCCACCGCCAGGGTCGACTTCCCGGATCCCGACAAACCCGTCAACCATATCACGGCTCCCTCATGTCCAAAATGACTCGCCCGTGCCTCTTGGGATACCCGACCCTCCGTCCACGTTAAATGCTCCCCCGTGACCGCCTTGGCCAACGAAGTCGGGTACTCCGCCACGGTAATGATTCCCCCTCCACCAATGCGTGCCCCACGCTGCAGGGCAAAGCGCCCAGTGGCAGAAACCTTTTCGTGAGCGTCATAGACCAGTGGGCGTCGGCACCGGATTCTCACCTCCGCCACTTCGAATCTCCCCACCTCTTCCCGCAGATCACTCGCCGCCTCCAGCTTTTCCGCATCGACCACTCGATCGATCGCCACCAGACGCGCCTCGACCGATTGGGTGCCTAAACGAAGGGTAACCGGGGCTTGTAAACGCAACGGTTCCGTATCCAGCCAAAAGATTCGCGCGCGAAGCTCTCGGGATTCGACGGGAGGCTGGTCAAGCGAGGCTCCGACATGCCCGCGCTCGACAAAGATCTGCTCCTCCAGCGTGACCCCCACGCTTTGCCCCGATCCCACCTCCAAGACAGGTGTTTCTTCGCCCCACGATTCGATGCTTCTAATCCGACTGGCTTTTCGGTCGGGAAAAAAGACGACTGGGTCCCCCACTCGAATCCGTCCGCTTTCCAATTTGCCCGCGATGACTCGCCTGGCATCAAAGCGATAAACATCCTGAATACTGAAACGCAGAGGTCCATCCAGGGATGGTTGACTCTTTCCTGCTCCCACCAAAAGAGCCTCCAGTAAGGTCGGCCCCTTCCACCAGGGCAGATGCGACTCATCCCGGCGCATCACCGTCGCCCCCTCGCGGGCAGAGATCGGGATGACCTCTCGGGGCACAATTTTCAGCCCCGCCAGATACTCTCGAATCTCTTTTTCGAGTAGACGAAAGCGATCCTCTTTCCACCCCACCAAATCCATCTTGTTCACCGCGACAATGACCTTGGAGACTCCGAGGAGCGATAAGAGAAGGCCATGCTTCCGGGTCTGCTCTTTCAAACCCTCGGCCGCATCGATCAGTAAAATCGCCTCCTCCGCCGCGGCGGCCCCTGTGACCATGTTCTTGATAAACTCCCGATGGCCGGGTGCGTCGATAATTTCAAAAGATTGCCCCTGATAACGAAAGCCAATCCTCGTCGTGTCGATGGTGATATTTTGCGCCTGCTCCTCCAGAAAAGCATCGAGAAGGAAGGCATACTCCAGCGGCATTCCCTCCTCGCGAGACGCTTTCTCCGCCGCCTCTAGCTTCCCTTCCGGCAAAGATCCCGTATCCGCTAAAAGTCTGCCAATCAGCGTGGACTTCCCGTGATCCACGTGACCGACGACGACAATACTCGTCCGTGGCTCTTCCGCACCTCCCGACGCCCCAGCTCCTCCCTGCCTTTTTGGAAAAAAGGCCGCGACATAATCTTTAGGCACAGGCTTCGGTGCCGGAGGCATGACCACTCCCTGGCTCACATGAATCCTTTCGCCCGCAATTTCTGCATGGCATTTCGCTCGTGATGATCTTGGGCCCGCCCGGCTCTTTCCGATGTCTTGGTGACCTTGAGCTCCTCGACAATCCCCTCGATAGTATTGACCGAGCTTTCAATCGACTTCGTGATCGGCCAGCACCCCAAGGAGCGATAGCGACGACCGTTTTGGGAGAAGTACATCTTCGGAATTGGGATTCCCTCCCGGCGGACATACTCCCAAATATCCAGCTCCGTCCAGTCGAGGAGTGGTTGAACCCGCACGTGCTCTCCCGGCTTCACCGCGGTGGTGAACTGCCCCCAAAACTCGGGGGGCTGATCCCGATACTCCCACTCGTTATCGGCGGTTCGAGGAGAAAAATATCTTTCCTTGGCGCGGGTTGAATCCTCATCTCGGCGGATTCCAGTGACCAAGGCATCCCACTTGTACTTCGCTAGCGCCTGCTGCAAGGCAGCCGACTTCAACTCATGCGTGACTGTGACGGGATCGTGGGTTTCATAACCGATCCCCCTTTTTCTCGCCTCCTCATTGACCATGACAATGAGGTCGATCTCATAATGCTTTCGCGCCCACTCCCGAAACGCCAACATCTCAGGAAATTCATACGTGGTGTCGATATGAACCAGCGGGAATGGAATTTTTCCGGCAAATGCCTTCTTGGCCAGCCAGATCAGGGTATTTGAATCCTTGCCCATCGACCAAGGCATAGCCATATTCTTAAAATTCGCGAAAGCCTCGCGAAAGATATAAATGCTCTGATCCTCAAGGTTTTGCAAATACGACATAAACCATAGACTTTGTATGGTTTAGGTGCATAATGCAAGCATGATTGTGGCTGATTCAAAGAAAAAAGGGACATGCCCAGCGGAGCTACCCGATCTGGAGTCGAAATCTCCGAAGGAGCGGATCGCTTGGGCCATGGAAGCGTACCCAGATCAGCTACTCCTCACGACCTCCTTTGGCGCGCAATCCGCTGCCTTCCTCCATCTCGCCACCCAGCAGAAAAAGGATCTGCCCATCATTTTTATTGATACCGGATACCATTTTCCCGAAACCCTCGCCTTTGCCCAAGAGCTCACCAAAAAATTGCGCCTTAATCTCAAAACCTACTCCCCCCGACTCGCCCCGGCCGAGCTTGAGCAAAAACACGGAAAGCTGTGGGAGTTAGGCCCACTGGGCTTGGAGCAGTTTCATGAAATCGTGCGGGTCGAGCCACTTCGTCGGGCCATGCAGGAACTTCAACCGGCACTTTGGTTGGCGGGGTTACGTCGGGCGACCGCCGATTCTCGCAAAGAGCTATCGGTCCTATCCCAATCCGAATCCAGAATCAAGATGCTGCCGATCCTCGACTGGTCGGATCGAGATGTGGGTCAATACCTCCAGGAACACTCTCTTCCCTATCATCCCCTCTGGTCGAAAGGATACGTCTCGATCGGAGACCGCATCACCACGAAACGACTCGACGAAGTGACCGATCCTTCCGAGTTGAGGCACTTTGGCTGGAAACGAGAGTGCGGTATTCACGAAAAAGTCTGAGTCGGTCGGAAAAAAGGTTTCGCTCGAACGCTCTTCCCCCTACGCTTTCAAACTATGGCAGGTGAAGTTGTTGAAGTAGAAGGAGTCGTGAAGTCGGTCCTCAAAGGCACCCTCTTCCGGGTCGAACTGGTCAATGGCCACACGGTCCTCGCTCATATCTCTGGCAAAATGCGCAAGAACTACATCCGCCTGAATATTGGCAACAAGGTGAAGATGGAAATGTCCCCCTACGACCTCAGCAAAGGCAGAATCACCTACCGGATCCCGCCCCCCTCCGCCGATGGGCAACCCGTCGCCCCCGTCCCTCTTTAAGCCGCCTTATCTTTGGCAATCATCTCCGCGTACGCCTCCCAGGGGACATCCCCACCGTCATCCCTCGGAATCCTCGCCAAATCGGATGAATCGAAATGGATGCCAAACAAACCAAAACGCGGATCATAGGTTCCCCACTCGTAGTTATCAGTCAAAGACCAGTGAAAGTATCCCACCAAGGGATAGCCCTCGGCTTTCAACTTCTGAACCTCCCCCACATGCTGCCGAATAAAATAACTACGACTTTGCTGATCAGTTCGTAAGGTACACTGTTCACCTGGATGACAGCGACGCTCGGCCATCCCGTTCTCCGCGATGAGAATCGGCATCTGGGGGTACTCCTGCGCATACCTCTCCACAAAAAACCGCAAACCACGGGGCAAAGCTTTCCAGTCCCACCACTTGGTTGTCAGACTTTGCGTAATCCACTCCCGCAACCCGACACGTCCCAAACGCAAGTCCGCCAAAGCCGGTAGCCGGACAATATTTCCAACAAATGGATCGTAGTAATCGAACGAGATGTAATCCACCACCTCCTCCTCCCTCCTCTCCCGAACCAGAGGCACCAGACGCGAAAAGGTGCTCTCGTGCAAAAACTTTCGGCTCAACCCATGCTGAATCTGCTTAATCAACTCCCCCACCGCTTCCGAAAAAAGACCGTGGTGGGGAAAGTCCATCGCTCGATAGGCCCGCGTAAACTCTCGATACCGATCGGTTAAAAAAGAGAGGATCGGCTCGTTGCCATGCGTTTGCCGCGCCCCCTCTAAGACATCGAGAAGCATTTTGTCCATCCAGTACAAGTCGCTGGCGAAGTTATTAAAACTCAGTTGGGGACGCCCCCAATCGGGATGCTCCGCGTAAAGAGCATGGATTTCCCGGCGAACACGCACGTGCGCCTCCAACATGGTCTGCAGGGCGCAAAGAGCCGCCGACCACCACACGCGTCGCCCTGCCGGAAACGATCCTACATTGTAGGTGCAAGCCGCCAGCATGTTCGGCTCGTTGATCGTGATGAACCAGGTCGGTGGGGCCACCCCCCGCTCCGTCAGCTTTCGATTGAGCAAAGCCCACAGCTTTCTTTGGAAAGCGGCCAAGAGATGCGGGGTTTTCTCATCCAGCCAAGGGTCTGTTCCCAGCCAGTGGGGGGTGGTAAAGTGACAAAGGGTGACGAGCGGTTCGAGGTGTCGCGCCCGCAGCGCAGCGATCATATCCGCGTAGCGATTCACCGCATCCTTCTGGAATTCCCCGGTCGATCCCTCGGGTTGAATTCGGGTCCAATCCACCCCGAGCCGAAATCCCGTGAGCCCCATCATTTCCGCTCGATCGAAATCCTCCTCATATCGGTTCCAGAAATCCACCGAACGTCCGGAACGGGCCACTTTGCCCGAATTCTCCCAAGCTGCCCAATTGTTCTGGGGTTGCCCTTCCCCGTTGTATCCCCCTTCGTGTTGATAGGCGGAGGAAGAAACCCCCCATAAAAACCTCGCCCCCTTGCTCCCGACTTTCATCGCTTTCGCGCCTGTTCCGCCATCTCCTCCTGTTGCCCCATGTCCACCTGCACGGGCGCACTGTCCGACTCCGCCAGAAGTGTCTTCACGACCGTTTGGGCCGCTTGGGGGCGCCCCATCTGACGGGCCGCCTGCTTCATCCGGGCCAGTCGCTCCGGTTCCGAAAAAAGCCGCCCCACTTTGTACCCCAAAGTCGTGATTTCGTTGCACTTGATCGCCACCCCTTTTTCCAAAAGCTGGTCACTATTCCTCTCCTCCTGTCCAGGAATTGGGTCGTAAATCGCCATGGGCAAGTGAGACGCCATCGCCTCCGCCGAGGTCATTCCCCCTGGCTTGCTGATGAGTAGATCCGCCGCCGCCATCCATTCCGGCATATCTTCGACATACCCCTGCACCAGAAACTCCACCCCACGGGTGGGAACACGCGCTACCTCCGCCTCCACCCTGGCCTTGGCCTCGGGGTTCTTGCCACAAATCACCACCACCTGAACCTTTTGGGGCATCTGACGGAGTGACTTCACCACCTGTTCGGCTGGATTGACTCCCAGTGCTCCCGCCGTGACTAAAATCACCAACCGATCCGGATGCAGTCCCAGCTTTTTTCGCAAAGAGGGCCGATCTCCTTGACGCCCAAAATGAGGGTCGACCGGAATCCCGCTCACCGTGATCCGCTCTGCCGGAAGCCCCAGCAAGGTCAGATAAGCCTTCGTCTCATCCAGCGCGACAAAGTAACGATGAAAAGCTCGGGAAAGCCACATCGCGTGAAAGTCATAGTCGGTTACCACAATCGACAGCTTGGCCTGAATGATCTGCTTGGTAATCAAGTGGGAAATAATTTCCGCGGGCATAAAATGAGTGCACACCGTGATGTCAGGCTGAAAACTTGAAATCAAACGAACGAGCGGTCTCGTATTTAAGCGATCCAGCAGCAGTCGCATCTTGTCGGTCTTCCAGGGCTCGTCACTAGTCTCGTACCACCACCCCAGCAAAGTAGGCGCATCTTGCACCAAGGTCAGATACAGCTTCGAATAAAAATCCCGAAACAGCTTATTGGTAAACGCCAGCGCATCCACATTGACCACCTCATCCACTCCCGGGGTGCTGCGACACACCGTTTCCAGGGCCGAGGCCGCCCGCACATGCCCTGTTCCCGCACTGGCCGAAAGAATGAGAACCTTTTTACCCTTCTTCACAGCTGCAAATTGTACCTGATCAACCAAACGGAGAAACCCCTAAAACCCCTCGCCTTAGCCCTGGAAAAGATCCAACTGATTTCTCTCCCTCTTCGATTTGGATCCCGACCCTTTCGGCTGAATCCTGGCCGGCTTTCCGGAAGCATCCGTTTCCCGCTCCTCTAATCCTTGGAGAATTTCTCCGGCTCGACGCAGAACGGTGGGGGGCAACCCCGCCAACCGCGCCACCTGAATCCCATAGCTACGATCCGCCTCCCCCTCCACAATTCTGCGCAAGAACACCACCCGGTCCTTCTCCTCCCGCACATCCACCCGAAAGTTCATCACTCCCGATCGTGTCAAAGCTAGCTCGGCTAACTCGTGGTAATGCGTGGCGAACAAGGTTTTGGCCTGAACCTCATCATGGAGATGCTCCCCCACCGCCCAGGCAATACTCAGCCCATCCAAGGTGCTTGTCCCTCGACCAATCTCATCCAGAATGACCAAGCTATCCTTTGTCGCGTGGTGCAGAATCAAGGCCGTCTCATTCATCTCGACCAAGAAGGTGCTCTGTCCGCGGGCTAAGTCGTCCCCGGCACCAATTCGAGTAAAGATTCGGTCCAGCAAAGGCAACTCCGCCGCCTCCGCCGGGACAAATGAGCCCACTTGCGCCATCAGGCAAATCAGCGCGGCCTGTCGTAGGTACGTGCTCTTTCCGGCCATGTTGGGCCCCGTCAGCACTATCAACGTTCCCTCTTTCCCCCCAATCCTTAAATCGTTTGCGACAAAAGGCTCAGCACTTCCCGCCAAAATCTGTTCGACCACCGGATGTCGACCCGCCCGAATCCGAATCCCCCGCTCCGCCGTCATGACCGGCCGGACGTAACGCCACCGCCGCGCGGCCACCGCCAAGCCGGCCACCACATCCAATGACCCGATCGCCGCCGCCGTCTGCTGGAGGGACCGAGTCCGCGCCAAGACCCGATCCCGAATCTGGAGAAAAAGTTGCCCCTCCCGCTGCACCGCCTTCTCCTCTGCTCCCAAAATCTTTGCCTCCATCTCCTTTAATTCTGGGGTCACATACCGCTCGACCTGCGCCAAAGTTTGCTTCCGCTCATACTCCTTCGGTACTTGATCTAGGTTTGCCTTCGTCACCTCAATTCCGTAGCCCGAAATCTGCTGGTAGCGGATCTTCAGGCTTTTAATTCCCGTCCTCTCCGCCTCCCGCGCTTGTAAATCGGCAATCCATGATCGCCCTTCCCGCATGGCCGACCGAAAATCATCCAACGCGCGATCATAACCGTCCCGAATCATTCCGCCCTCCCTGGTAGTGGCCGGCGGGTCATCGGCGATCCCCCGCTCTAACTCGGCCACCAACTCACTCTCCAGTTGCATCTGTCCGCAAAAGTGCTGATTCAGGCCGCCGGGGACTTGGAGTGCTCGTTTTTGCAACTCTGGCAGCACCTGTAGGGTGGCCCGCAAAGCCACCAGATCTCGGGCATTACCGGATCCCCCAGACAATCGCCCGACCAGTCGCGCAATATCTCTCACCTCTTGTAGCGATTCCCGAACATCATCCATCCCACCCACATCCTCTAAGAATCCTGCCACCGCCTCATGCCGTGCCACCACCTCCTCTCTTTTTCGTAAGGGTCGGAGCAGCCACGTGCGCAACTCCCGTCCTCCCATCGGCGTGCAGGTTTGATCCAGCGCACGTAATAAACTGGTGTTCACGCCAGACGAAGCGGACTCCAGAATTTCCAAATTTCGCTGCGTGGCAAAATCCAATTGGAGAATCTCCTCCGATCGAAAAGGCTTCGGCGCCTGGCAGTGACGAATCTCCCCTTTGAGAGTCTCCTGGATGTAGCGCAGGAGCGCACCCGCAGCCCCCAAGGCCGGCCCCATGCCCTGACACCCGAACCCATCCAGACTTTGCACCTGATAGTGTTCACACAGCACAGTGCGACCGGCATCCACCTCCAACGTCCATTCAGCAATTCGCGTGACGCTGGTCGAGGAATCCACCCAGCTGGGAATCTCTTTCTCCTCCTCCGCCACCAGAATCTCGGCTGGGTTTGTTCGGCACACCTCCTCCCGACAGGCGATTTCATCCGCCGGCTCGGAAACCCGAAAATCCCCGCTGCTCGCATCCATGAGAGCAAACCCCCACCTTCCGCTTTTTCCCTCCCCCCGCCGAACCGAGGCCAACCAGCGGGGCAACTTGGGCTCCGTCACCTCCATCCCCTGGGCACACCCTGGACTCAAAATTCGGGTAATCGCCCGCTCGACCATCTGCCCACTCCTCACCTCCCCCACTTGATCGCACAGGGCCACCCTTCGTCCCGAAGCGAGGACTTTGGCGATATAGCCCTCCGCCGCATGGTACGGCAAGCCGCACATGGGCACGCTGTTGCGTTTGGTTAAAGTCAGATTGAGGAGGCGAGCTCCCTCGACGGCATCTTGGAAAAAAAGCTCATAAAAATCCCCTAACCGAAAAAAAAGCAGGGCATCCTTGGGCACCTGCGCCCGTAGCCCTTGGTACTGCTTCATCATGGGAGTCGAACCATCCGCCATACTTCCTTTTTCCCTTACTCTCTCACCCAGCTCAATCCGCATCGATGCGGGCTGTGCATAGTCTTAAAAACTCTTAGAGTAGCGCCGTGCGCGTCATTATCACCGGCCTCGTTGGCCAATACCCTTTTGGGGGAGTCATCTGGGACTATCTTCACTACCTCCTCGGTTTTCGATCTCTTGGACACGAGGTTCTCTATTTGGAAGATTCGGGGGCTTGGCCTTATGACCCCGCCGCGGGGACGATTACCGACGACTGCTCGTTCGCCCTGCAATCCTTGCAGAAAATATTTACTGATTTCGACCTGGCCGATTCATGGGTCTACCGCAATGGCGCCGACGGAAAGTTTCACGGAGCGGGCGAGAAAGTGGCGCGCGAGTGGCTTCGCCAGGGAGACCTTCTCGTCAACGTCTCCAGTGCCGGTTGGCTGCGGGACTACGACCTTCGGGTCGGCCACAAAATGTTTATCGATGGGGATCCCATGTTCTGCCAAATCGGACTTCTCGATGGTTCCAATCCCCAATACGCGGGAAGATTACGCGATCACGACAGTCACTTCACCTTTGGGCTGTCGGTCGGGCAACCCGACTGCCCCGTTCCGGTGGACGGAATTACCTGGCGGCCCACGGTTCAACCCGTCGCGTTGGAGCAGTGGCCGGTGGTACCCGTTCGAGCCGAGGCGCCCTGGACTACGGTGATGAATTGGGCCAGTTACCGGCCCAAAGTTTGGCAAGGAAAGGAGTATGGCCAAAAAGATCTAGAATTTATCAAATACAAGGACCTTCCCCGAAAAACCGCTACCCCTCTGCGCTTAGCGATGGGCATGGGCGTGGATGGCCAGCGTCCCGCGGCCGAGCTCCGAAAATTAGGCTGGGATCTGGTCGAACCGCAGGAGGTCGTCCCGGATCACTCATCCTACCGATCCTTTCTCACCTCCTCCCGGGGCGAGTGGAGTATCGCCAAGCACGGCTATGTGGAAGGAAAAACCGGTTGGTTTAGCTGCCGGACCGCCTGCTACTTAGCGGCCGGGAGACCAGCGGTCGTGCAAGATACCGGATGGAGCCAACATCTCCCCCACGGCCGAGGGGTCTTGCCATTTACGAATGTGGAGGAGGCGGCGGAGGGCATCGCACAAGTCACCCGTAACTACTCAGAGCACTCCAAAGCCGCTCGGGAAATTGCTCTTGAGTTTTTCGATTCCAAAAAAGTCTGCCAAAATCTGATTTCCCAAATCTAACTTTAGATTCCTCTCTTACCGCCCTACCCCAACCCCATTTCCCATGGCCCAGGGAAGTTGGGTGGCCCGCTGGATTTTAAGTTTTCCGTAAACCGCTTTTCTCTGATTTTTAATTGTGCCCACCGTGGTGCCCAACTTCTTTGCCACCTGTTCGGCCGAAAGTCCTCGCACCAGATGTTGGGCGACTTGCATTTCTCGTTTGGAAAGAAGATGCAGCCCATGCTTTTCATTGGACTCCTCCAGGGCGGAATTGGCCGCCGGTGTGGCCGCCTCGCCTCCCGCCAGCACCGCTGACAGACAGTGAGCCCAGCATTCGGTCGAGTCCCGCAAATCGAGTAGCCCCTTGGCGCCGCGAGCTTTCCACCAGCGAGCATTCTGGCTGCTAAAGCCATCATCAAAGACGACAGGGATCGAAGCAGATCTTTTGGGGACTAATTCTTCATCAAACTGGGTGCTACGAGCCGACAGGAGAAAGAGTTGAGCTTGAAAGTGCTCCTTTTCGATCTCCTCCGAGTGGTGAACATGGAGTAAACGAAATGGAAAGGATTGCTCCATCCAGCGACTCAAGAGGGTCCTTATTAAATTCCGATACTCACAAATTACGCAGGTGATCGGGGGTCGAGCTGCATCGTTACCGGGCATCGGGGAACCAGTGGATTTCATGAATAAGAAAGTGAGCGAAGAGCACGCTTGAATCAAGAAATGAGTGATTAGAGGCGACTTTCCGTGAACAATGGCATTTCTAATCGCCTTTCACTTAATCCTAAAGAAGCTGAAACAAGCATCTGCGGAAGTAGCCACGTAAATCGGTCTTTCTTTTTCGCCGGAATCTTTTCTACCGTCGACAGCCAAATCTTCCTCGCTTACGCCAATCTCTATATTTCGAACTATGATCCCTGTGGTCTGTCCCATTTCGGCTAGCATCGGACGCTGTCCTTGCTGCAGTTCTTCATCTGCGGCAAGCATCCGCCAGAAGAGTTGCCGCCACAGTCGAGATCGCTACCGGATGGCGGATCAGATAAAGCCTCTCCAAACTCTCTTAATCGATGACGAACCCCTCTGTCTCCAAGATCTCCGCGACCTTATTTCTCACTTTACGGTAGTACGCATCGTCGGCGAAGCCGGACGACCCTCTGCAAAATCCTGGCCGAAATTTCAGGATAGCAGGTTCTCCTCGACATGGACGACATTTTCGAATCCAGTCGATGGGCAACTATGTTGTTCTCCACACCTCCCTTGGCAACGGGGTGGTTCGCTCCTCTTTGCGAAGGATCCTTCTCCAGTTCCCTCCTAATGCCCTCATTTGTTTGTCGAGGGGATGTTGGGTTGCGCGTGAGCACATCGCGGGCTGGGGGCGAAAAATAAACGGCGCTTTGCAGGTTTTTCTGAGGGATCAATCAGTTTTACCTGTATCCCGTCGCCATAACGCTGAGGTGATTCACTCGGTTAGGCAAATGACAAATAAGCATGTAAGCTTCTAATAGATAATAGCTTGCGACATAGGACGGCTCCTTATCCGTAAATCCTAACAATGCCCTCAAAAAAAGAATTGGCGCAGAGGTGCAAATCTCACCGATCAAGCTATCCTTTGGGGATGGTGCTGTTTCGCATGACACGTTTTATTGGATTTATCCTGCTCTTTGTGGTGGCGGCCTCCGCTCTCCAAGCGGAGAGCATGCGACCGGGGGCTGGCTCCCAAGCGACGGCCATTCTGGTGCAGAAACTTCTGCAGGATCACCACTTCGCCGGCAAGCCGTTGACTGAGGAGAACGCGAAAGATTGGATCAAGGCCTACATGGAGGCTCTCGACTACAATCACGCCTTTTTTCTGGAAAGTGACCTGGTCGCCTACCAAAACACGTACGCTCCGCAACTGGCTCAGCTCACCCAACAGGGCAATACGATGCCAGCTTTCGAGATCTTTGCCGGATTTAGTGATCGGGTTCGGGATCGGTTAGCCACGATTAAGAAAAGACTTTTGCTGCCATTCGATTTTTCCTCCGATCAAAGTTACGAAATCGATCGAACCAAGGTGGGTTGGCCCAAAGATTCCGCCGCCGCCGATGAGTTATGGGAGCGAAGGCTCAAGTTTGACATGCTTCGCGAAAAACTCGCCCCGAATTCAAAAACAACCAAAGAAAAGAAGAAACCCGATGAAGACCCCGTCACCACCGTGACCAAGCGGTACGATCGGCTCATCAAAAATCTGGAGGATTACGATAACGAGGAGATCCTGCAACTCTATCTCACCGCCCTAGCCAGCTTATACGACCCACACTCCACCTACATGAGTGCCGATACGTTGGCCGACTTTTCCATCGGCATTAAGCTTGCGCTCTGTGGAATCGGGGCGGTTCTCTCCTCCGAAGACGGATACTGCGTGATCAAGGAGCTGGTTCCAGGAGGGCCGGCCGATCTGGATGGTCGGCTCAAAGTAGGCGACAAGATCATTGGCGTGGCCCAAGGGGAAAACGCTTTCGATGATATCGTGGATATGAAGCTACGGAACGCAGTGAAAAAGATTCGCGGACCGAAAAACACCTTGGTTCGTTTGCAGGTCATTCCCGCGGGCAGCAATGCCGGCGAGCAAAGGGAAGTTCAAATTACCCGAGATGAAGTCAAATTGGCCGCCCAACAAGCTACCGCCAACGTCTACGATATTCCCAGACCCACCCTCGCAACCCCCATTCCGCCTGCGCCTCCCAAAGAAACCCTCTCATCCGACCAAGATTCCGAGCCATGGTGGGGCAAGGTGTTGGGTACCCTCAAAAGTAAGGATGCGAAAGAACCTTCCCCGTCCACTTCCCTCGCCACGCAGATTCCACCCGCCCAGCCAGACACTTGGCGAATTGGGGTGATCGACTTGCCCAGTTTCTACGGCGAAGTGGGCGGTGCCGTGGCGGCCTCGAGCGGAAATGGCGCCAAACCCCGCTCCACCTCTGAGGATGTCGAGGTTCTTTTAAAAAAGCTCAATCAGGCGAACGTCGATGGCGTCATTTTAGATCTGCGTAAAAATGGGGGCGGTCTTTTGGATGAGGCCGTCACCTTGACGGGTCTTTTCATTGATCAAGGCCCGGTGGTGCAAGTTCGGGATAACAAGGGCACGGTCATTCAAAGAACCGATGACAATCCCGGATCCATTTACCAAGGGCCGCTTCTGGTCCTCACCGGTCGGCGAAGTGCCTCCGCCTCTGAAATCGCCGCCGGTGCGCTACAAAACTACGGTCGAGCCCTCGTGGTCGGGGAAAAAAGTACCCACGGCAAAGGCACCGTCCAAGCCGTCGTGGAACTCGGCCGCTTCCTGAAACAAAGCAATGAAAAAGCGCAACCTCAGGCCGGCGCGGTCAAGCTCACCATCCAAAAGTTCTATCTGCCCAATGGACACTCCACGCAAAACCGAGGGGTCATTCCCGATATTTCGATCCCCTCCCCGCTGGACTATATGAAGATCGGCGAGGCGGACCTACCGAATGCCCTGCCGTGGGATGAGATTGGTCCGAGCCGCTTTATGAAGACCAAAATGGATCCAACCTTGAAAAGTATTTTAGAGGAAAAATCGAAGGATCGGATCGCTTCCGATCGGGATATGGAATTTCTCAAGGCCGATATCGAAAAAGTCCGTTCCCGAATTGAATCAGGCAAGATTTCCTTGAACGAGACCAATCGCCTGCAGGAAAAGAAGGTGGAAGACGAGCGCAATGAACAGCGAAAAAAGATCGAGGAACGACTGCAGAAGCTGTCCGAGCCCAAAGCCCGCCTCGTCATCGACGACAAGAAAGGCGTCATTCTTTCCGACAAAGATCCTAAAAAGAAGAAACCGACACTGGAGGAGTCAGCCGATGGGGATGCCGAGGGGATAACCGACGCCGTCGACCTGGCCGAAGCCTATGAGCTCGGTGAATCCCTCAATATCATGCGGGACTGGCTGAATTTTCAATCCACCCACCAAAAAACTACTGTCGCCAAGGATCGCGACACCACAACCACCACCACCATCAAATAACCATGGCTCGTACCGCTTCCACCCAAAGATTGCCGTTAGGCGGCTTCACCCCTGATTTTTCTCTGCCAGACGCCCATGGGAAAACTTGGTCGAAGGCCGATTGCGCCAATGGAAAGCCGCTGGTGGTTGTTTTTGCCTGCAATCACTGTCCCTACGTCGTCCATATTCGGGATTCGTTCGGCCGACTTGCCTCGGAGTATATGGCCAAAGGAATTTCCTTTGTCGCGATCAATGCGAATGATGCCGCCCAGTACCCAGATGACGCGCCTGAAAAAATGCCTGCCTTTGCTCAAGCGGGTGGCTGGAAGTTCCCTTACCTGATCGATGCCTCGCAAGCCGTGGCCAACGCCTGGCATGCTGCTTGTACCCCCGACATCTTCGTCATCCATCAGGACGGAAAGCTCCTCTACGCGGGTCAATTTGACTCCACTCGCCCCAAAAGTGATGCCGTCGCCACTGGCGACGACCTGCGTGCCGTCCTGCAAGCCATGGTCACTCACCAACCCATTCCTACCCCCCAAATCCCCAGCCTCGGTTGCAACATCAAGTGGAAGCCCGGCAACGAGCCGAAGCAGTAGATCCGAACCTCAGGCAAGGCTAAGGCCTGTTATCTCAAGTGAGCGGGTAGTAAAATCAGGAAAGTTTGGGCGACGAGAAAACTGGTGATGTAAAAGAAGGCCGCCTCTTCCCAAGGCATGACCCCACCAATTTTCCAACCCGTGATCTGCTTCTCGTCGAAAAACCAGATCCCTTTTCCAATTGCGTACCAATCGGCTAGGCAAAGATAGGTGCCTACGGCCAAAGTTGGCCCTAAAACGTGCCAAGAGTACGCCCAAAGCATCGGGCCCGCTACGATCCACTGAATGAGGATGACAGGTAGAAACCAGAAAAAAAGATGCCAAGAGTAGTGAATGCGGCGCTCCCGCTTCGGCCACTCTTTCAGCAGTACCCCCACCGCGATCCAGCCCACCAAAAGAATACCCAGCTGCCGCAAAACCTCAGGTTCCCCGATCCACCGGGGCATCGGCGCCCCTTGGGGTGGCGCCACCCAGGCCAAAAAAGCCCA
>CAMCFB010000003.1 GCA_945874125.1 Verrucomicrobia subdivision 6 bacterium
GGCAGAGGGGTGTGTGGTCGAGGGGGAGTTGGGGGGAGCGGAGAGATTTCGAGGGTGGTTAGAGGAGAAGGGAATTGAGGCGGATGGGGAGGGGACTTTGATTATCAAGCGGCAGGTTGGGATTACGGGATCGGGTCGGCAATTTCTGAATGGATCGGCGGTGACGTTGGGGGTGTTAAAAGAGTTGGGGGATCGCTTGGTGGACCTACACGGTCCGCACGATCACCAGACGTTGCTTTCTCCGGCGGCGCAGCGTGGGGCGCTGGACGGTTTTGCGGGTTTGGAGAAATTAGTGGGGGAAGTGCGGCGGGGGTGGCGTCAGCGAAAGGAGGCGGAGGAGGCGCTGGAGGTTTTTCGGGCGAAGGTAGCGGGGGCGGATGGGGCGACGCGGGAGTTGATTGATCATCAGGTGAAGGAGTTGGAGGAGGCGAAGTTAGTCGTGGGAGAGGATGAGCAGTTGGAGCGAGATCACGCGGCGGCGGGGCATGGGCGAAGGATTCTGGAGTTAGCGGGGGAGGTGAGTGGCCTTTTGGAAAGCGGAGATGAGAATGTGCTGGAGAAGTTGGGGAAAGTGCAGCGAGGGTTAGTGGAGTGGGAACGGCTGGATGAGGCGGCGGTGGGATTGCGGGAGAAGAATGAGATGGTGGTGGAGACCTTGCGGGAGTTGGTGCGGGAGGGGGAGCGAAGGGCAGAGGAGGTGGGTTTGGATGGGGAGCGATTGGCCGCTTTGGAGGCACGACTGAATTGTGTTTTGAGTGTGCGAAAAAAATATGGGGGAAGTGTTGAGTCGGCTTTAGCAAAGTTGGCGGAGCTAAAAAAACGGCAGGGGGAGTTAGCTCAGGCGGAGGGCACAGTGGCGGAGCTGGTGGCCGGGGTGAAAAAAGCGACGGAGATGTATCAAGTGCTGGTGGGGAAGTTGGGGAGGGAGAGGAGAAAAGCCGCGCCGCTGTTTGCCAAAGAGGTGACGGCTCAGCTGCGGGGTCTGGGATTTCAGCAGAGTCGGTTGGAGGTGGTGTTGGAGAAGGCGGAAAGTGCTGGAGCGGAGGGTGGGGAGACGGTGGAGATGATGTTTGCGCCGAATCCAGGGGAGCCGCCGAGACCTTTGCGGGCGATTGCCTCGAGCGGGGAGCTCGCGCGGGTGATGTTGGGTATTAAGACGGTTCTGGCGGAGCGGGATGAGGTGCCGATTTTGATTTTTGACGAAGTGGACGCGAACGTGGGTGGGGAGACGGCCAAAGCGGTGGCGATGCGATTAGCGGGATTAGGAAAGACGCATCAGGTGCTGTGTTTGACTCATTTGCCGGCGGTGGCGGGGGCGGCGGATGCGCACTTTTGCGTGACGAAGACGGTGGAGAAGGGCCGGACTTTTGCGAGGCTGGAACGGGTGGAGGGGGAGAGTCGGGAGAAGGAGTTGAGTCGGATGCTGGGTGGGGAGGGGAAAGCGGCTCGGGCGATGGCGAGGGAGCTGATGGAGCGAGGCAAGCTGCCCTCAAAATTGAAGACCGCTTAGAAAGTAAACATGGAGGGGCGATAGGAGGGCGGGAGATTTTTTGATTGGAGGAGGGCGGAGTGGGTTTGGCCGAAAAAAGAGGGATGCGTGAGATGTTGAAAATTGCGAGTCCACTTTTCGGAAAGAGTGGGCTCGTGGCGGAGAAGGGGGGTTGCTTGGTGGGTGAGGGCGGACAGGAAAGGTAGTGGGCCGTAGCTTTGCCAGTCGCTTGATTTTCCCTCCTCGATTAACTCGGTGAAGTTGACGTGGGCGGTCAGATCTTGGTCGCCGGGGTGAGCGAGGGGGTCGGACGAGGGAGTGTGTTGGCGGAGGGCGACGAGAGTGCCCGCGGATCGTGAGGGGGAATAAAGATCGGGGGCAAGAAAACCGTAATCGAGGGTGAGGAGGAGGCCTTGTTGGATTTTTTGGGAGAGAAGTTGCATCCATGGGGAAACGGCGGGTCGGATTTCGGCGCAGAAGTTTTCGATGGTGGGAATGGACCAGTGATGGATTTGTTGGAGAAGTTCGGGTGAGGCGGGCTGATCGAGCCAATCGAGGTGGTCTTGCTTGAGGGTGACCCAACGTTCGTGCCACTGGCCGGAGTTGAAGCGGATGAGGCGAACGGGGAAGCTATCGATCAATTCACAGGAGAAAAAGTAGGCGGGTTCAGAGAGAGGGGGGAGAGAGGCGAGGTTGGGATGCCAGTGGATGGAGAGTTTGGGGAGGAGAGGGTCGAGGGTGACTTTTTGTTTTTGGGCAAGTGCGGGAGAGGGTTCGATCAGGTGAAGGTGAAGGGAGGAGAGGAGATGAGGGTGGCTTTGCGAGAGAGCGGAGAGGATATCGAGGGCGAGGTGTCCGCGGTCAGCTCCTTGTTCGACGAGATGAAGAGTGGGGGGGGAGTTAAGAGAGGAGTGAAGTTCGGTAATTTGAAGGGCGAGGAGTTGGCCGAGAACATGACCAGGGGAAACGGGGGTCAGGAAATCTCCTTGAGCTCCCGGGCGGGTTTGGCCTGAGGCGTAGTAGCCTATGTCTGGCTGATAAAGAGATATTTGCATAAACTCATCAAATCGCATAGGTCCACTGAGATGGATTTTTTTGGAGATAAGTGCGGTCATGGGGTGAGGCACGATGGGAGGATAGTAGGGAGTATTTGAAGGAGCGAGATTGACGAGTGTGCGATGGGAATTACTTTGGGCGTGTGCGAATGAAGTGGAGCGCCTTGTTTGCTTTTGCCCTAGCTGGGTTGGGGTGGGCGCAGCAATTTGAGGGGGAGACTCCCGCGTCGGTCCAAGATTTGCCGAACGCGAAGGCCGCGGTGCAAGTCCCCGGTCTGGAGGGGGAGAATCCTAAGGCGGATCTTTCGGGAATGGAGCCAAGTCCGACAAGCTCGATTCCTCAACCGCGTCCTCCCATGGCGGATCCGGCAAAGACGGACTCGAAGGATTGGGGTGAGGATATGAAAAAGTTGCAAGAGGCGGCCAAAAAGAAGCAGGAGGAGGCCGCTGCCTTAGAGGAGCAAAAAGTGAAAGAGGAGAAAGAAAAGCTAGCGTTGGAGAAAAAAGAAAAAGCCAACCAGAAAAAAGAGGGTGATTTGATGCAAAATCCCGCGGTGACGCAAAGTAGTTTGCCGGGGGTGAATGAGGTCAGTGGCAAGCAGTTGCCGCCGGTGACAGGCTTGGATGGGGTGAAGCCGCGTTCGATGAGTTCCGGAGACGGACGAGTGGAGCCTGCTTTCAATTCTTTTACAGGTCCCAAAGACAGCGGCCCGTTGGGAAAAGATTATCAATCTGGGGCTCGGCCGATCATGCCTCCGGGTGGTGCCTATGATGCGAGATTGAGTGCGGCGGGTCAGGCGCCCGAAGCTCCCTCGGGAGCTTACAAAAGGATTTCACAAGATCCTTACTCTGTTCCTCCGGGCAGCGAAAAGAAGGTGACCGCGCAGGCGAAGCCGAATTCTCTCACCAATCAGCCCGAGATCAAAAAGGACGTTGGGGCAGTACCCCCGGCGGGATACTCCCCATACGACAACTTGTTTAACGTCCCCAATCCGCGGACTCCGCCTCGGTTTTAGTACCGGTAGTGGGAGGGCTTGTAGGGTCCGCCGACGGGAACTCCGAGGTAATCGGATTGATCCTTGGTCAGCTTGGTTAATTTCACGCCGATTTTCTCGAGGTGAAGTCGGGCGACCTCCTCGTCCAGATTTTTCGGCAGGACGTAGACGGCGGGCTTGTAGAGGGTGCGATTTTTCCACAGGTCGAGGGCAGCGAGGGTTTGGTTGGAGAAGCTCGCGCTCATGACAAAGCTGGGATGGCCGGTGGCGCATCCCAGATTGACGAGGCGACCTTCGGCCAAGAGATAGAGCTCGCGCCCATTGGCGAAGACGTATTTGTCGAGCTGGGGCTTGATGTTGACCCGGCGAACTCCGGCGTGGGTGTTCAGCTTGTCGACTTGGATTTCGTTGTCGAAGTGGCCGATGTTGGCCACGACGGCTTGGTCTTTCATTTGGGTCATGTGCTCCAAGGTGATGACATCCTTGTTTCCGGTCGTGGTGATATAGATGTCAGCGCGACCGAGGGTATCTTCCAGGGTGGTGACTTCAAAGCCTTCCATGGCGGCCTGGAGGGCATTGATGGGATCAATCTCAGTGACGATAACGCGAGCGCCTTGGCCGCGAAGTGACTGGGCGGAACCTTTGCCGACGTCTCCGTAGCCACAGACAACGGCGACTTTGCCTGAGATCATGACGTCGAGAGCACGATTCAATCCGTCGACGAGGGAGTGGCGGCAACCGTAGAGATTGTCGAACTTAGTTTTGGTGACCGAGTCATTCACATTGAAGGCGGGAACGAGAAGTTTCCCGATCTCTTGTAGTTTATAGAGGCGGTGAACACCCGTGGTGGTTTCCTCGGCGACGCCTTTCCACTCTTGGACGAGGGCATGGAAAATATTGGGATGTTCCGCATGAACCTTCTTCAGAAGATTTTTGATGACCTTTTCTTCTTCGCTCGAGCTGGGGGTATTGACCCAACCATCGCCGTTTTCCAGTTCATAACCTTTGTGCAGGAAAAGGGTGACATCGCCCCCGTCATCGATGACGAGTTGGGGTCCAAGACCTTGGGGGTTGAGGATCGCTTTCCAAGTGCAGTCCCAGTACTCCTCGAGCGTTTCCCCTTTCCAAGCGAATACGGGAATACCCGTGGCGGCGATGGCGGCGGCCGCTTGGTCTTGGGTGGAGAAGATATTGCAGCTCGCCCAGCGGACGTCGGCCCCGAGCTCGACAAATGTTTCGATTAAAACGGCAGTTTGAATCGTCATGTGAAGGGAGCCCGTGACGCGAACACCGGCGAGGGGTTTGCCCTTGGCATACTTTTCGCGGATGGACATGAGACCGGGCATTTCCTTTTCCGCGATTTGAATTTCTTTCCGTCCGAATTCCGCCAGCGAGATATCCTTCACTTTGTATTCGGGGGCGGTTTTGGTTGCTTTGGATGGTTTAGATTTAGGTTCGAGGGTGGCAGTGGTCATGGTGGGGTTCTCCTAGTTGGGGTTAATTGATTCCGGCGTGACGACGGAGTTCACGGACACGGTCCGTATGCTCCCACGGGGCGTAGGCCGGTTGACCCCGGTGGCCGAAGTGGCCGTAGTTGGTTGTTTTCGAGTAAATGGGCCGACGGAGACGCAGTTGGCGAATGATTTCGGCAGGTCGAAAGTCGAAAGTTTCGTGGACGGCTTTTTCGATTTTACGGAAGGGAATCTTTTCGGTGCCAAAGGTGTCCAGACAAACCGAGACAGGGTGGGGATGTCCGATGGCGTAGGCGAACTGGATCTCAACCTTATCGGCTAAGCCCGCTGCGACAATATTCTTGGCCACGTAGCGGCCCATATAGGCGGCGCTCCGGTCCACCTTGGTCGGATCTTTTCCGCTGAAAGCCCCGCCTCCGTGACGACCAGCACCTCCGTAGGTGTCGACAATGATTTTGCGACCCGTGAGCCCGCTATCACCCTCGGGGCCGCCAACGACAAATCGTCCAGTCGGGTTGACCAGGAATTCGGTTTTTCGATCCAGCATCGAAGAGGGGAGGACACGGCGGATCAGCTTTTCCACGATGAACTTTTCAATCTGACGATGAGAAATTTTGGCTGCGTGCTGGGTGGAGACGACCACGGCGGTGATCCGGACGGGTTTGGCGTGGCGGTATTCAACGGAGACCTGGGTTTTGGCATCGGGTCGGAGCCAAGGGGCTTGGCCGGATTTGCGGATTCGACTGAGTTCTCGTCCGAGGCGGTGGGAGAACATGATAGGGGCGGGCATGAGTTCGGGAGTTTCCCGGCAGGCGTAGCCGAACATGAGTCCTTGATCGCCGGCCCCTTGCTCAGCGGTTTTTTTGCCTGAGACACGGCGGGCATCGACCCCTTGGGCAATATCGGGGCTTTGGCCGGTGAGAGCGTTCATAATGTGGACCCGATCGGCGTGAAAGACGTCATCGTCATGGGTGTAACCGATTTCACGGATGGCCGATCGGATGACCTTGTCGTAGTCAAACTTGGCTCGGGTTGTGATTTCCCCCGCGACGACCACGAGATTGGATTTTACGAGAGTTTCGCAGGCAACTCGGCTGGCGGGGTCTTGGCGCAGGCATGAGTCGAGGACGGCATCCGAAATGGTGTCGCATACCTTGTCGGGGTGGCCTTCGCCAACCGACTCGGAGGAAAAGATGAAGTTTCCGCGCATTGGGATACGGTATCGCAAAAGTGTGGTTGGGCAAGAATAAATATTGATATATCATGATAAGATGATGAATCTATTAGGGCGATGAGTAACCGTGTGAAGCTTCTGGGGGCTTTGGCCGACCCAACTCGCCTGCGGATTTTGGCGGCGTTACGGGAGAACGAGCTTTCGGTGGCGGAGCTGCAGGAGGTTTTAGGGGTCGGGCAATCGAGAATTTCAAACCATTTATCGTTGCTCAAGTCGGTCGGGCTGTTGAGGGATCGGAGGGAGGGACAACGAGCGTACTATCGGCGGGCGGAGATGGGGCGAGAGATCTGGTCGTTGGCGGAGGGAGCGGCGGGGGAGTTGGGAACGGAGGCGCGGGATGGGGAGGCGTTGCGGCGTGTGTTGGGGCAACGGCAGGAGAAGTCGAAGCGATATTTTGATGCGGTGGCGGGGCGCTTGGGCAAAAAGTATTGTCCGGGACGCTCGTGGGAGGCGGTGGGGCGTCTGCTGCTGACCTTGGCGCCGAGGCAGGTGTATGCCGATTTAGGTGCGGGGGAGGGATTGATTTCTCAACTTCTGGCCGCTCGGGCGAAGAAGGTGATTGCGGTGGATCACTCGCCTCGAATGGTGGAGGTGGGGCGAGATTTGGCCAAGCGAAGCGGGTTAAAGAATTTGGAGTATCGGTTGGGGGACATGGATCACCCACCCATTCGGCCTGGATCGGTGGATGTGGCCATTTTGAGTCAGGCACTGCATCACGCGGTACATCCTCCTCGAGCACTCGAGGCAGCGTGGAAAATTCTTCGGCCTGGGGGCACGCTTCTGGTTTTAGATCTGGTGGAGCATTCGTTTGAGGCCGCACGAGAGATGTATGCGGATGTGTGGCTGGGGTTTTCTCCGGCGGAGTTAGCGCGGCTGCTGCGAGAGGCAAAATTTGAAGGGGTGTCGGTTGAGGTGGTAGCCAAAGAGAAGGAGGGTCCCGGGTTTCAAACCTTGCTGGCGGTAGGAAGTAGGCCTGATTAGGGAGGGGTGAGAAATGTTGGAATGGGTGGGAAAAAGGTGCATGATTTACCTGCCCGCGCTCGTGGCGAAACTGGCAGACGCGCTAGATTCAGGTTCTAGTGGGGCAACCCTTGGAGGTTCAAATCCTCTCGAGCGCAAAGAATCAATCGATAGGGTTTCAACTACCGGAGGCGATCCGCGGCTTTGCTCTCACCTTCTCTGAATCCGATTTCTAGAAGCACCTTCTAAACCATTGGCTACCAACAGCTTGTATGACCTACGACCCCACGTAAGATATTGGCAATCAGCTGTTTACATGGGGGTTTTTATGGGGTGACCTACGACCCCAATATTAAAAAACTGCCTTGTAAAGTGTTCTTATGCAACAGCTTGCAAGACCTACGACCCCACGCAAGATGTTGACAATTAGTGGTTTGCAGGGGTGTTTTTAGGTAGTGACCTACGACCCCAAGGTTGGGATTTTGGGGATGAAACCAGATTGGTGGGCGCGGGAGAAAAATTCTTTGAGGCCAGCCCGCCCTCTTTCACCGAAATCGAGGGTTAGATCGTTGACGTACATGCCGATGAATTGGTCGGTGCGTTTTTCATCCATTCCGCGACTTAAAGGCAAGGCGTGGCGGACACCCGCTTGCCGGTGGTTAAGCGCATAGTGCACGCTTTCCCGTAAGGTTTCGGTCACGGAGGAGATCACCTCGGCGCCTAGCTTTTTTCGAACCACGTTTCCTCCAAGGGGAAGAGGTAATCCGTGGGTCTCTTTGGCCCACCAGACGCCCAAATCCTCACACAAGGTGAAGCCCTCTTCGGAGTAGGTGAGTTGACCCTCATGTATAATAATTCCAGCATCAATCCTCCCCGAGAGAATTTCCTCCTGAATTTTATCGAAAGGAAGATTGATCGCTTGAAAAGAGCCGTGGGGGAGTCCTAAGTAAAGTTGGAGAGTGAGGTAAGCGCTGGTCAGGAGTCCGGGCACACCAATTCTCACTTTTTTCATCGTTTCGCGGTCGATTTTTCTTTTGGCTACCAAGCAGGGACCATAGCCATCGCCAAAGCTGGCGCCGCAGGGCAAAAGCGCGTAGCTGTCCGCAATCGTGGTGTAAGCGTGAAAGGAGACGGCCGAGATGTCCAACTCCTGGGCCTGACAACGAAGATTGAGGGTCTCGATATCCTGCAAAATATGGGTGAATTCGTGGCCACGCAGGTTCACCAGATTTTTTGCCATGGCGTAAAACATGAACGCATCGTCCGCATCGGGGCTATGGCCCAAGGTAAGTTTCATGTGTCGAATGGTAGCGAGGAGGAGTAGGTGGAACGAGCCGGCAGTCTAGTTGTAGTCGTCTTTGGTAACGGAGGCGGCATCTCGGGATCCCAGAATCTCTGCTTGAAGGATGACGCGGGTCATAGCCTCGTCAAAGCGATAGGCGTGGCAGTTGGGACAGAGGAGAGCTTTCTTTAAGACAATGCTCCCGCAGCCCTCGCAGACTTTATAGTCCATCGGGTGATTCAAAATCTTGGCCGCGGCCGCGGCCCGGGGCGATGCTTCTCCCATGGGCGGAAGGTAATCACCCGCAGAGGCACGGCAAGAGCTTCGCGAAAGAAAAAAATCGGGTAGGATGAGGAGATGTCGAAAAAAGCAAGCCGGATTTCTTCATTATGGGATGGGGTGGAGTCTCGGGGTCGGGATGTGCGATTCGCGGCGTATTTCCATCATTTCAACCTTGGCGATTACTATGAGGCGCACGATGTTTTAGAGTCGCTCTGGTTAGAGGAGGGGCGCGGGGCCAAAGGAGCGGCGTTTTATCAAGGGTTGATTCAGCTGGCGGGGGCGTTTGTGCATCTACGAAAACATTATGAAAATCCCACTCACCCCGTCCATCAGCAAAGGCTACCCCCCGCCTATCGGCTCTTGGGGTTGGCCGAAGCCAATCTCTCTGGCTACGGAGCGGTGTGGGAGGGTGTGAAGATTCAGGACATCGTGGGGTTGGCCCATGGAGCACGATCCGCCTTAACCAAGGACAACTTCACGCGAAATCCTTGGAGCCCAAGCTTAGGGCCAAGACTTTCTTTGCCCGAAAAACTGCACTAGTCGTCTTTTTTCTTTAAGCCATGGCCCTCCACGGCTTCGGTGAATTTTTCGGACACGCTGTCGGCTAGACGATCAATCTGCATAGATTCTTTCAACCCCGTGCTGCTGGCAATGAAGTTGCCTACTTTGGCGAAGGGGCTGAGTCCTGGTCCTGGGGCGATTTTGCCTTTGGCCGAGCAGTTGTAGACGAGAAAAGGTTGGGTGATGGGGTGGGTGGAATCGGCCACTGAAATGACGATCCCCACGACGGGATTGTCAGTGCCCAACATTTTTTTCCCTGGATCTAGGTTCACCACATTTCCTTCCAGTTTCCACCCATCGGTCGGGACAGGAGAGGAGGAGGTCCAAACTTGCGCCGGCAGATCGGCATCTTTCATTTTTTCCACGATCGAGGCGGTGATATCGGTTTTGAGGTCGGCTAACTTCTTTCGTGTTTCCTCCTCGTCGTCGGACGGGAGAATCGAAATTCCCTGTTCGTTCTTCTTCTTGGCATCGGCGATCGCGCCGGGGTCAATCTTCACGGGGAGGATATAAATCTTTTTGGCCATTTCGGTCGGCCAGACAATCGCGCCAGCGGGGACCGCTTCGGCAGTTTTGACGGGTTCGTCGGCGGCGGTGCAGGACAAGCAACTCAGGAGGAGTGCCAGAGGGATGGATTTAATCACGAAAATTATTAAAGGAGAGGGAGACAGGGAAGTCGAGCGCGCGTAAGTGGGCGATGGCAGATTGCAGATCATCCCGATTCTTTCCCGAAACACGGACCTTGCCGCCCTCGATCGCGGCCTGAAGCTTCAATCCGGAGGAGCGAACCGATTGGCTGACCGACTTCGCATTTTCACCCGACAAGCCCTGTTTCAGGTGAATTTCCTGGCGGGCGCGACCGACCGAAGAGAGTTCCGCATCCTTGGTTTCCAAATTTTTCAAGGGAATCCCGCGCTTGGCCAATTTTCCAATGACGATTTCTCGGAGTGCATCCAGCTTAAATTGATCTTTGGCTGATAAGACGAGTTTCTCCTTCTCCTCCGCGATTTCCCACTCCACGCCTTTAAAATCGAACCGGCTGGCGAGTTCTTTGCGCGCCATCAGAAGAGCATTGGCCAGCTCCGCCATATCAATCTCGGAAACAACGTCAAAAGATGGCATACAGGTTTACTTTTTAGGGGAAGCGACCTGAATGTCCAACTGTCCATCCTTGTAGGCCAAGGTAAGTGCGGACCCATCGGGAATGTCGCCCGCAAGAAGCTTACGGGAGAGACGGGTTTCTACTTCACGCTGGAGGTACCGTTTCAGGGGGCGGGCTCCGTAAACGGGGTCGTACCCTTCCCGCGCGATGTGCTCCCGTGCGGAGTCGGATAGGTCGAGGGAGAGGCGCCTTTCCCCCAAGCGTTGGCGAAGCAGATTGAGGAGAAGATCCACGATTTTCTTAATTTCATTCAGGGTGAGCGGTTTAAAGAGAACGATTTCGTCCACCCGATTCAAAAACTCGGGGCGAAAATGTTTGCGAAGCTCTGCCATAACCGATTTCCGTGCTTTCTCGGTGATTTCACCTTTGGAATCGAGCCCCTCCATCAGGAGAGGAGAGCCAATATTGGACGTCATAATGATGAGCGTATTTTTAAAATCTACCGTGCGACCTTGGCTATCGGTTAGACGACCGTCATCGAGGATCTGCAGGAATGTATTAAAGACATCGGCATGGGCCTTTTCGATCTCATCAAAAAGGATAACGCAGTAGGGGCGGCGACGAACGGCCTCGGTCAGTTGCCCACCCTCTTCGTACCCGACATAGCCGGGAGGCGCGCCGATGAGACGCGAGACCGCGTGCTTCTCCATATACTCGGACATATCGATGCGAATGACCGCGTCCTCACTGTCAAACAGGGTGGAGGCCAACGCCTTGGCCAACTCGGTTTTGCCGACGCCGGTGGGCCCAAGAAAAAGAAAGGAGCCGATCGGTCGTTTGGGATCCTTCAGTCCAGAGCGGGCCCGAACGACGGCGTCGGCCACGGCTTGGACGGCCTCGTCTTGGCCAATGACCCGTTCGTGCAAAATTTTATCCAGTCGCAGTAGTTTATCCTTTTCTCCCTCGAGCAAACGGGTGACAGGGATTCCCGTCCAACGGGCCACCACCTGTCCGACCTCCTCGGCGGTAACCTCCTCGCGCACGAGACGAGGTTTGGCATCCTTTTCTTTGTCCTTCGTTTCAGCGGCGGCTTCCGCGTCCTTGAGCTTCTTCTCTAGCTCGGGAAGTTTCCCATACTGCAGCTCGGCGACTTGGTTCAGGTCGTAGGCCCGTTGTGCGGTTTCAATCTGCTGGCGGACTTTTTCGATTTCTTCCCGAACTTTTCGGGACGACTCCACCCCACCCCGTTCCGACTGCCAGCGGGCGTGCAGGGCATCCCGCTTGGCTTTGAGGTCGGCCAATTCTTTTTCCAAAGTCTTTAAGCGCTCTTTCGAAGCGGTATCTTTCTCCTTTTTGAGAGCCTCGCGTTCAATTTCCAGCTGGAGGATTCTGCGCTGAAGATTTTCCAGCTCTTCCGGCATCGATTCGATCTCGGTGCGTAGCTTGGCCGCGGCCTCATCGATCAGGTCGATCGCTTTGTCGGGCAGGAAACGGTCGGTGATATACCGGTTCGAAAGAGTGGCGGCGGCAACCAGAGCGGCGTCCTGGATCCGAACTCCGTGATGGACCTCGTATCGCTCCCGAAGTCCGCGCAGAATGGAGACGGTGTCTTCGACGGAAGGTTCCTCCACCATGACCGGTTGGAAGCGGCGCTCCAGGGCGGCATCCTTTTCGATGTATTTGCGATACTCGTCCAAGGTAGTGGCCCCAATGCAGTGAAGTTCTCCACGGGCGAGCATGGGTTTAAGCATGTTGCCCGCATCCATCGCACCCTCGGCTTTGCCGGCGCCGACGATGGTGTGAATTTCATCAATGAAGAGAACAATGCCACCCTCGGCCTGAACGACTTCGTTTAGGACCGCTTTGAGCCGCTCCTCGAATTCGCCCCGAAACTTCGCCCCGGCCACCAAGGCGCCCAGGTCGAGGGCCACGATGCGTTTTTCCTTTAAGCTTTCCGGGACATCCCCGGCAACGATCCGGCGGGCGAGCCCTTCGACGATGGCGGTTTTGCCCACGCCCGGTTCACCAATCAGAACGGGATTATTTTTCGTTCGCCGAGAGAGAACTTGAACCGTGCGCCGGATCTCCTGATCCCGACCAATGACGGGATCCAGTTTGCCTTGGCGAGCGAGGCGGGTGAGGTCGCGGCCATATTTCTCGAGCGATTCGTAGGTGGCCTCCGGATTGGCGGAGGTAACGCGTTGGCCACCGCGAACGGTTTGCAGCGCGGCCAGAAGCTTGTCGCGGGTGATACCAAACTCCTTAAGGACTTTGGCGGCGCCGGTATGGGATTCCTCCTTCAGGGCGGCCAGAAGAATATGCTCCACGCTGAGGTAATCGTCCTTCAGTTTGGAGGCCTCCTCGGCCGCCCGACCGAGGAGGGATTGGAGGCGAGGGGTAATCATGGTGCTGCCAGGCGAGGCGCCCGGACCGGAGACTTTGGGAAGTCGCGCGATTTCCGATTCAAGCCGCTCGGCAAATCGGGCGGGCTGGGCGCCAAGCTTTTCGATGAGCCGAGGAATGAGGCCGTCCGATTGGGCGGTGAGCGAGTGAAGGAGGTGTTCGACTTCGACCGCTTGGTGTCCTTGCTGGGCGGCGGTGGCTTGAGCCGAGGCGATTCCTTTTTGGGCGTTTTCGGTGAGCTTGTTTAGATCCACGGAGAAATTATTGGTCAGAGATGGATTGAAGGCGAAGAGAAAATTATCGGGTCAAGCGAAAGAGGAGTGAAGGAATCGCTGGAAAAATGCGGGCCAGATTCCAGAGGATGGAGCGGGGGATGGGATGGAAGAGTGCTTGCTGGAGCGGTCGGGCATGTCGCAGTCGGGGAGCGAAGGCGGAGTCGAGCCGTTGGGAGACTTCTTGGGTGGCGGCTGGCCAATTGATTTTGTCGGCCGCCCAATCGACGAGCGAGGGAGCGGCGAGGTGGGCCCCTTCCATTGCCATCGACATACCGTTTCCAGTGACGGGGGGAATCATAGTCAGGGAATCGCCGATGCGAATGCCGGAGCGGCCGGCGGCCTTTTGGGGAGAGAGAGAGAGGGCGGCGATGGAGCTAAAGGAAGACTCGTTCCATTCCGCCTGACGGAGCCGCTGGTGGAGGAGGGAAGTGGGATCAGGACAAAGCCAGCTTTTCCAAGAGGTGGCTAAATGGGGAATGGAGGTGCGAGAGCGAAAGAGGCCGCACACATTGACTTGCTGGTTCTCGATCTGGCAGAGCCCAATGTATCCGTGGGGAGAGAGATGCATTTCGAGGCCGGCTTGCAGGGTGACATTGCGGGCATGGGCTTTGAGTCCAAACCAGCGCCAGCCGTTTTCGGTGGTGGAAGGTTGGCGGCCGGTGGCCAGAACAGTCCCCTCTTTGGTTTCTGGGGTCACGCGTTGGCCAAGGTGGATGACGCCACCCAGCTGGGTGAATTCCTGAACTAAAAACTGGTCGAACTCATAGCGGGAGAGGCAGAGGGCGGGCTGGGGAAGTGTGCGGCGGTGGAGGACGGAGGAGCCGAGCGCGAGGAGGATATCGCTGGCCTCGACGGCGCCCAATCGATGCAGGGCGGGACGAAGCCCGAGGGATTCGATGACGGAGAGGGCACGACCGCTGAGGTATTCCCCGCAGACCCGATGGCGAGGGTAGGTCCCCGCCTCATGGAGGGTGACCGGAACATTTTTTTGGCGGAGATGGATTCCGAGGGTAAGTCCGGCGAGGCCCCCTCCCAGGATGGTGATCGGCTTCATACTTTTTTTGTGGCGGAAAAAAAGTGGGTGAAGAGACCTGCCGGATGTTCCGTTAGATTCCAGTCGTTGGAGTGGGGCCAGAGGGCGGAGAGTTCCGGCGGGCGAAAGCCGGCTTGGACGCTGACGCGAGCATCGTGCTGGGTAACCAAGTTGCAAGCGAGGAGGGGGAGAAGACGGGATCCGAGGGCACCCGCCCAAGAGCGGCGGGGTTCGGCCGCGACGAAAACGGGGGAAAGGCGGGAGATTTTCATGAAAAGAGAGTGGAGAGAAGCATCGGAAAAGTGATGAAGAAAAAGATTGGTGAGGATGAGTTCGGTGGTTGGGGCGGAGTTGGCCCAATCGGCCGCGTCGGCGGAAATGATCGAGGGAAGCCAGTTTTGTCGGCGGAGATGCTCGAGCGTGGAGTCGGGAACGCAGGGTTGGCGATCGACAAAAAAAAGGCGGGCGCCGTGTCCGCCCTGGGGGAAGGCAGTTGGCAGGATCTGGCGGAGAAGATGACCATCCCCTGAACCGAGATCGACCAGGCTGGCGGGGGGTCGATCGGGATAGTGGGTCTGCCACCAGCGAAGCCAGAGGCGTGTTTGCCCAAGGATCGGGTGGAGACGGCGAAGATCGGCGCGACTGGCGATGGCGGTGGGATCGGAGGGAGGGAGGGAGTCGAGAAGTTCGGGGGTTAGTCTGCGCGGGCTCATGAGGTGACTTCGAGAAGGGCTCCGTAGCTGGAGAATCCTGCTCCGAAGGAGGCGAGCCACCACTTTCCGTCGGGCACTCCATTTTCGAGGGCGGATTGAAGGGCGAACAGGCAGGAGGGGCTGCTCATGTTTCCGTGTCGGCGCAGGACTTCGGAGCTGTGTTGCGTATCTTTTTCTTGAAGGGAAAACTCCTGACGAAGTGCGGCCAAGACATCGCGACCGCCGCCGTGCCAGATCCAACCGGAGATATTCTGGGGTTGCATGCCGGCCTGCTGGAAGACCGTGCGGGCGTGGCGGGCGGCGAGTTCGGGGACTTCGGGGGCGAGGAGGTTGCGGAGGAGACCTTGGCGATGGTCGAAGCGGAGAGAGTCGCGGTCCTTTGGTTCGAGATGGGAGACGGTTTTGAGTAGGCGAACGGTGCGTTTGGCGGGGGGAGGTTGGGCGGAAAGGATGGTGGCGGCGGCTCCGTCTCCAAAAAGGCAGGCACTGATGAGAACGCCGGGGTCGTCATCAAGGTAGGAGGCGGCGGAGCAGATTTCCACACAGACGATGAGGGCGTGTTTGGCCAACCCGGAGGAGATGAGGGAGGAGGCTTGTTGAATGGCGGGCAGGGCAGCCCCGCAACCCAGGCCGACGAGGTCGAGAAAGGTGAGAGAGGGTTTCAGGCCGAGACTTTGGGAGAGGTAACTGGTCAGACCGGGGCAAAGGTATCCGGTGCAGGTGGCCACGAGGAGGGCATCGATTTGGGAAATGGGGAGGCCAGATTTTTCGATGGCTTGGCGGGCGGCGGTTTCGGCGAGGGTGGGGGCGTGCTTTTGGAAGCGGGCCATCATTTGGTCGGGCTCGAAAACGAAAGCGTCCCGCATTTTTTCTAAGGCGAAGTGTCGGGTTTCGATGCCGTTGCGGTTGCCGAGCACTTTGCGAAGGAGGGCACGGGAGCGAGGGGTGAGCTGGTGGTATTTGGGGGCTTGTTCGAGCGCGGTGAGGACTTCGGCTTGCGAGAAGGCGCGTGGGGGAACGGCGGTGCCAATGGAGTGGAGGTACACGGTTTATTTTTTCTTGGAGAAGATATGGGTGAAAAGGGTGATGAAGGATGAAGCAAAGGAAGAGTAATGCAAAAGAAGTTCAATCCAAGAGACGACCTACGACCCCAAAATCAGAAAATGGCCTTATAACCCGTTGTCGGGCAATGACTTATTCGACCTACGACCCCCAATAAGTCGTTGTGGGACAAGGGGTTATGGGGCGGTTTTTTGGAAGTGACCTACGACCCCAAAGGTTTAGTCGAGGGAGGGGATGGAGGCGAGGAGGCGTTGGGTGTAGGGGTGCGCGGGGTGAGTGGTGATCTGCTCGGAAGATCCCTCCTCGACAAGTTGGCCGTGTTCGAGGACGGCGATCTGATCGCTGACGTGTTCGACGACGGCCAGATCGTGCGCAATAAAAAGGTAGGTGAGATTTAGCTTTTCTTGGAGATCCATCAGGAGGTTGACGATTTGGGCTTGGACGGAGACATCGAGGGCGCTGACCGGTTCGTCGCAGATGATGAATTCGGGTTCGACCGCCAGAGCCCGAGCAATTCCGATGCGTTGACGCTGACCCCCGCTGAACTCATGGGGGAATCGGCGGGCAAAGGTGGGATCAAGTCCCACCAGTTGGAGAAGCTCGGCCACGCGCTCAGCGCGATCCGTGCCACTCATCTGTGGAAAGTGAATTTCAAGCGGCTCCGCTAAGATCGTCCCGATGCGAAGGCGTGGGTTGAGAGAGTTGTACGGATCTTGGAAAACCATCTGAATTTTTTTGCGGAAGGGGCGAAGTTCGGAGCCGTGCAACGAGGTCAGCTCCTGCCCAGCGTAGTGAACCGATCCGGAGGTGGGATTGACTAGTCGGACAATGACGCGGCCCAGGGTGGTTTTGCCCGAACCACTTTCGCCCACGAGACCCAGAGTGGAGCCTTTGTCCACCGAGAGGGAAACGTTATCTAAGGCTTTGACCACTCCGGTTTGTCTTTGCAGGAGACCCGAGCGGAGGGGGAAGTGAACCGAAAGATGGCGGACTTCGAGAAGAGGGGAGCTCATTTGGTGGTAAGGGCGGCGCGATCGATCGAGGCGAGGCGTTTGGTTTTCTGGCCCAGTCGGGGGATGCAGTCGAGCAGTGCCTTGGTGTAGGGGTGCTGGGGGGATTTTAGAATCTGTTTCACGGGGCCCTGTTCGACCAACTGACCATCCAGCATGACGAGAACGCGGTCGGCAAAGTTGGCTACGATGCCGAAGTTGTGGGTGATGAGCAGAACCGACATGCCGAGTTTTTGGCGCAGGTCGCGGAGGAGATCGAGAATCTGAGCTTGAATGGTGACATCCAAAGCGGTGGTCGGTTCATCGGCCACGAGAAGTTTGGGTTGGCAAGCCAGTGCCATGGCGATCATGGCGCGTTGTTGCATGCCTCCCGAAAGTTGATGAGGGTAGTCGCGAGCCCGAAGTTCGGGGTCACGAATTCCCACCAGCCCAAGCAGGCGGGCCACTTCGTCTTTTGTGTGAGCGAGTTTGGGTTGGTGCAGTTGCAGTGCTTCGGAAATTTGGAACCCGATGGAGAAGACGGGATTTAAGGAGGTGGAGGGTTCTTGAAAAATGTAGGCCAGCTTGCCCCCGCGTGCTTTTTGGAGGTCTGATTCCGAGCAGGTGAGGAGGTCGGTCCCATCTTGCCAGAGAACTTTTCCCTGAAGCCTGCAGGTCGGGCTCGGCGGGGTGAGGCGGGTTAGGGCAAGGGCAGCGGTGGTTTTGCCGGAGCCGCTCTCTCCCACGACGGCGACGGTTTCTCCGGGTTGAATGGAGAAGGAGAGGTTATCGACGGCGACGACAGGTTTTGACCCTGAATCGAACGAGACGGTTAAATTTTTAACTTCGAGAAGGTTCATTTGCCGGGGAGCCTGAATCTGGGGTCGACGGCGTCTCGCAAAGCATCCCCCAGAAGGTTAAAGGCGATCACGGTCAGAATAATGGCGGCTCCGGGGGTGAGTAGCCACCAGAAGTTCAACATAAAGATTTTGATATCTTGGGCTTGGCCAAGCATGAGTCCCCAGGAGGAGGCGGGCTCTTGAATGCCGAGGCCGAGGAAGCTCAAGGCGGCTTCCCCCAAGATATATCCCGGAACGCTGAGAGTGGCGGCGACAATGAGGTAGCTGAAGGTGTTGGGGAGGAGATGGCGAAAGAGAATCGTCCAAGGGCGCTGGCCGATGATGCTGGCTGCCAGGATGAAGGGACGTTCGCGCAGGGAGAGGACGAGGCCACGAACGACTCGGGCCGTGCCGGCCCAGCCGAGAGCGGAAAGAATGACCACAATGAGGAGAAAGGTGGCATCGGAGGGAAAGCGGGAGGAGAGGGCGGCCCGAAGAGCAAGGAGGAGATAAAGGCCGGGCACAGCCATGAGAAATTCGGTCAGTCGCATGGCGAGAGAGTCGGGCCAACCCCCGAGATAGCCGGCGAGGCCGCCGATGGTGAGACCGAGAAGACTGGTGAGAAAAACACCGATCAGGCCGATGCTGAGGGAGATTCCTGCACCATAAAGAAGACGGGTGTAAACATCCCGTCCGGTGGCATCGCTCCCCAAGAGGTAGATCGGGTGAGAGTCGGGCACGGTAAATAGATGTCGATTGGCCGGAATCAGGCCGAAAAGTTTGTAGGACGGGCCCTCGGAAAACCAGCGGAGGGGAACGGAGCGGTCGGGGAGAGGTTGGTAGGCAGCGGTGGATGGATCGACCAGTTGGTAAAGTTGGACGCAGAGGTGGCCATCCTGCCAGACGAGGGCAGTGGGAGGGTGATAGGTGCGGTCGAGATTTTGCGCGGAGGGAGTGGTGGGAGAGAGAAAAGGGGCGAAGAGGGCCATGGCATAAAGTAGACCGAGGAGAGCGGCCGAGATCAGGCCAGCGGGGCGACGAAGAAGGGAGCGGAAAATATCAGCGACCATATCTTACCCTTGGATCGGACCAGGCGAGGGCGAGGTCGGAGATAAGATTGCCCACGATCAGGAGAGAGCAACCCACGACGACGGAGCCGAGCACGACAAATTGATCTTCCCGAATGAAGGCCTCATAGACGAGGCGGCCGAGCCCCGGGTAGTTCATCACATTTTCCACGAGGAGGGATCCGCTGAGCAGGCCGGCGAACGCGTAGCCAATCGTGCTGAGAAGGGGATTGAGGGCGTTGCGGAGGACGTGGCGAAAGAGAACGACTTTTTCGGAAAGCCCTTTGGCGCGGGCGGCGGTGACATATTCCGACTGGAGGACATCGAGGACATTGGCGCGAAGTACACGGAGAGTGCCGGCGACACCGCCCAAGCCGAGGACGAGGGTGGGCAGGATGAGGTGATAGGCGATGTCGAAAAATTTGGAGGAGGGAGAGAGAAAGTCGTGATCAAGGGAGGTGAGTCCGCCGATGGGGAACCAACCGGTGCGGGCGGCCATCCAAACGGCGAGGAGGGCCAGAAAAAATTCGGGGATAGCCAAAGCAAAGTAGGCGGCGGCGGAGGTGAGGCGATCGATCCAACCGCCTGGTCGGGCGGCGGCCAGCACGGCGAGGGGAATGGCCAAGGTCCAAGCGAGGAGGAGGGAGGTGAGGGAGAGAAGAATGGTGGCGGGAGCTCGTTGCGCGATAAGTTGGGCAACGGGAACTTTATAGGTCCACGAATAGCCAAAATCGAGGTGGAGGACGTTGCCGAGCCAGAGGGCGTACTGTTCATACCAAGGACGATCGAGACCGAATGATTTCTGCAGTTCGGCGATCAGGGCAGGATTGATGTCACGCTGGGCTTTGACTGGGGTGAGGAAGTCGCCCGGGGCGAGGCTCATCAAAGCGAAGACGAGAAGGGTGACGGCAAGAAGCATGGGAAGCAGGGCGGCGAGCCGACGGAGAATGAATGCGGTCATGGGGTGAGGAGTGGGGTCCAGAGTTCGTCCAGATTCCAGATGAGGGAGCCGAGGGGCGGGATGCGAATATTTTTCCAGCGATCCTTGAGTCCGACGTAAGCGTTGGCGGTGACGAGGTAGATGTAGGGGGTTTCATCACTCATGATTTTTTGAACTTCATCAAAATATTTTTTTCGGGTGGGGTAGTCGAGGGTGTGGAGTTGATCGGACATGAGTTGATCGATACGGGCCTCCCAGGGGGTGGCGGGAGTTTTTTGGTTCGGATACCATTGGTGAAGACGACCTTTGGAGGAGAAGACAGAAATGCCTCCCGCGGGGTCGCCTCCGCCCGTCAGGCCGAGCATGCCGGCTTCGTAGTCGTAGGAGTCTTGGATTTTTCCAACGAGGGTTCCGAAATCGAGAAAGGAGAGGTTTACGGTGATGCCGAGGTCCCGCATGTTCTCTTTGAAAGCGGTGGCCATATTGGCGCGGAGCTGATTTTCCTGATTGGTGTTGAGGGTGAACTCGACCACGTTTCCGAGACGGTCACGGAGTTTTCGATCTGGGCCAAGTTGGAAGCCGGCTTGGGCGAGCAGTTCTTTCGAGCGGGCGGGGTTGTAAGGGTACTGGGTGACGTTGGGGTTGTACCATTTTTTGTTGGCGGGAGTTTCGGGTCCCCAGAGAGGTTGGCCACGGCCAAAAAGAACGCCGCGGACCAACCCTTCTCGGTCGATGCCGTGGGAGATGGCTTGGCGGAAGCGGCGGTCGGTGAACCACGTCAGTTTATGGGGAGCGACGAAAGGTTTTCCAGAGGTGTCTCGGCCGGGGTTTTGATTGAACCAGATAAAGCCGGTGTTGGGGGAGGGGCCGCGGTTGAAAACGGAGAATCCGTAGCGGGAGGCGTAGCGATCGATCCAGGCTACATTATCGGGGGAGAGACCCTCGGCGTCGGTTTGGCCGGTGGCAAAGGCGAGAGTGCTGGCGTTGGCGTCTTTGACCAGTTTGGTGACGAGGTAGTCGACATAGGGAAGGCGGACTCCTTGGGCATCCGCGCGCCAGTAGTGGGGATTGGCTTCAAAGACGATTCGTTCGGCTGGTTGGTAGGAGCGAAGTCGAAAGGCGCCGGTGGCGAGAAGGCGGCGGGGTTCTTTTTGGGCCAGGCTGACGTTCCAGGCCTTGAGCAGAGAGCCATCGCGAAAGGCGGGTTCGAGTTCGTGCTTGGGCAGGAGCCCGACGCCGCCGACAGTTTCTAAAAAGGGAGCATAGATTTCGGGGGTGGTGAGGCGGACGGTCAGTTCGTCGATTTTCTCGATGGTAAATTTCTTTCCATCGACGGAGAGATCAAAGGCCGCGCGGTTGGGGAAGCGGGGGTCATAGATCGCTTGAAAGGTGAAGACCACATCATCAGCGGTAAAGGGGTGTCCGTCGGACCAAAGAACTCCGGGGCGAAGGTGAAAGGTAAAAGTTTTATTGTCGGGCGCGATTTGCCATCGAGAGGCGAGGCCAGGCTCGACCTCTTGGGTGACAGGGTTGTTGTGGACGAGGGAATCGAGAAAAAGGCCGATGAACCCGCTGGAGGTGGCGTCTTCCGAGACGAGCGGGTTAAAGGTGGAGGGCTCGCCCGGGGTGGAGTCGATAAAGACCCCACCCCGACGCCCAGGCTCGGCGCGGGAAGTGTCCAACCCTCGGGGAAGTGGATGGTTGGGGCGCACCTCTTTGGCTTTGGGAGCACAGGCTTGAGGGGTCACGGCAACAAGCGCGAGGAGAAGCAAAGTGCGAAAGTGCATCAAGGTGAATCCTAGGGGGTTTGAAAATGAAGGAAAGTGGAAGGAAAGTGCTACTTTTTCTCGGGCAGGCCGTACGAGCCGATGAAAACAAAAGCGAGGCTCCACCCAGAGAAGGCGAGGAGGAAGTAGGGGATCTGCAAGTTGAGGGGAAGGCCGTAAAGGAGAAATATGATCGGAATCCAGTAGAGGTAGTCGGGAATCATGAGGGGCAGGGCGCGGTCACGATACATCGCCCAGTTCCAAGAGCGGAGGATTCGGGTGGGTGACCAGCCCAGCTCGAGCCAAAGGAAATAGCTCACCGTCATGGGCATGCAGACCCACGGAATAAAAACCAAGCAATCGAGGGCCATTTTGGGAAGAAGCACGGAGAGGGTATGGCCGACACCAAAAAGGTGCGCTTGGAGGACATAGAAAAGATCGACCAGGATTCCGTTGAGGGCGAAGAAGAGGAAGTTCCAGCCGAGGCGGCGACATCGTTCCTGATTCCAACTTCGGTCGGGTCCGACGATAGTGCGAGCGGTTTCGGGCAGAAGGGTTCCGGCGATGGCGGTCAAAAGGGCGGAGAGGAGCAGCCCGCCTGAAGATTTCCACGTGGCAAACGCATCGATGGAGTGCCGAATTTCTGGGTGATGGTAGTAGGCGAAGTAGAGGCTGACGGCGATGGCCTGAAAAAGAAGAAAAACGCGATAAAAGTGGCGGACGGCGAGAAGGCCGGGGCGGAGGGCCTGGCGAAAAGACCAAGGGGCGGACAAAAAATCAGGCCTCGAAAGAGGTGCCGCAACCGCAGGTTTGTTTGGCCTTGGGATTGACGATTTTGAAGCCGGTGTGAGTGAGCTCATCCTCGTAATCGAGAGTGCACGCCTCCAGAAGGGGCGCGCTTTCGGCGGCGACAAAAAGGCGGGCTCCATTTACCTCACATTTTTCATCGGTCGGTTCTGAGGTGGAGATGGCCATGGCGTAAGAGGAGCCGGCGCACCCGCCTTTTTCGACGAAGAGGCGAAGGCCGCGGTTGGGTTCCCCTTGGGCAGTGAGCTGGCGGATTTGGGAGGCCGCCCGATCGGTCAGTTGGATCATGGGGGTAAGATACGGATTGGGCGGATAGGTGTCAAAAGGTGGCCCCTGACAGAGGGGTTGAGTTCTACGACAGCAAGGTAGAGTGAATTCATGCACGGGATGGATTTAATACAGGATTTAGCTTTGATCATGGCCTCGGCGGCGGTGGCCACGGTGATTTGCCAGCGGCTCAAGCAACCGGTGGTCTTGGGCTATATTTTGGCGGGGGTGTTGATCGGTCCGAATACACCGCCCTTTAGTTTCGTGTCGAACAAGGAGGAGATCCGAACCTTGGCGGAGTTGGGGGTGATTCTTTTGATGTTCTCGGTCGGACTCCATTTTAGTTTTCGAAAATTGAAGGAGGTGGGGGGCGTGGCGGTGGTCGCGGCGTTGGTGGAGATCGCGGGGATGTTCTTTGTTGGGCAGCGTTTGGGAAAGTTTCTGGGGTGGGCTCCGATGGAGGCTCTTTTTTTGGGGGCGATTCTTTCCATCTCCTCGACCACGATTATTGCCAAAGTTTTGGAGAGCATGGGTCTGTTACGCCCGGGGTTTGCGCGGCTGGTCTTTGGAATTCTCATCGTGGAGGACATTTTGGCCATCGCGATGATGGGAATGTTAACGAGTTTCGGCACGACGGGTCAGATGAGTTGGGTTGGGGCGGGAGAGAACCTGCTCAGATTGGTGGCTTTTTTTGTCTCGGTGGCGGTGGTGGGCTTTCTTTTGGTGCCTCGTTTGATTCGTCTGGCGAGTCGGACGCGGATGGAGGAGGTGCTTTTGATCACCGTGCTGGGGTTAATTTTTGCGGGTGCGATTTTGGCAGAGCGGCTTGGTTTTAGCGTAGCGTTGGGGGCCTTTTTGGTAGGGGCTGTTTTGGCGGAGGTGAAGGAGGTGAACCGGATTGAGCGGATGGTGGCGCCGGTGCGGGATCTTTTTAGCGCGATCTTTTTTACCTCCTCGGGAATGTTGATCAGCTTTGCCCTCACCCCGAGTGGGGCGGCCGAGGTTGCCCTCACTGCGGTGGTGGTGGTGGTGGGAAAAATTATCTTCAGCACATTCGGGGCATTGTTGGGGGGAGCCGATTTACGAACCGCGGTGCGGGCGGGAATGAGCTTGGCCCAGATTGGAGAGTTTTCCTTTATTCTGGCGGGCTTGGGCATGGCCTTAGGAGTAACGGGGGAAAGGTTGTTTTCGGTGGCGGTAATGGTCTCGGCGCTGACGACTTTAACAACGCCGTATCTGATTCGGGGTTCGGAGGGAGCCGCCCAGTGGTTGGAGCAAAAGGGACCGCGGTGGTGGGTGGATTTCTGGAAGTTTTATCCGTCGTGGTTGCATGGCATGCATTCGTCCCCGGGGGATCGGCATCATCTGGCGAGGGAGTTTATTCGAAAATTGGTCAGTCAACTGGGATTGCAGTTGGCGTTGATCACCGCGCCCATTTTGGGGGCGGCGGGGTTGTGGGAGGCGTATCGGGATCGTTTGCCCGAGCGGATGAGGGTGGAGTGGTGGGGCGGGCCTCTTTTTTGGCTGGGGGGTGCGCTGCTCGCTCTGCCCGTGATTTGGGCGTTTCTGAGAAAGTACCATGCATTGGCGATGTTGATCGCGGAGCTAGTCTTTCCGCGGGGTAGTCGGGAGGAGGTGGGCTCGGCCCGCAAGTGGGCGATCTTTTTATTTTGCGGAATTGGGGTGGTGGTGGGTGGTGTTTATCTGGTGGTGATTAGCTCGCCTCTTTTACCGTCGGGAACAATACTGGTGGCTTTATTGGGGGTGCTGATCGTGGTGGGTTTTATGAGTCATCGGAAACTGGTGGAGCTGTACGCGCGCGGGCAGAACACGATTCGTGAGACTTTTGCGGCAGTTCCAGAGGGAGGCGAGGTGCGTTTGCCGGGAGATTCGGCGGTCCGGGCATATCGGGTGGGGGAGGATTCGAGATTGATTGGGCGGACGTTGCGAGAAATGGATTTGCGGAAGGTGAGTGGCGTGGTGGTTGTGGCGATTGAGCGGGCGGGGGGGAGTGTGGTTTCGCCAGGCCCAGAGGAGAGGCTGAAAAAAGAGGATGAGCTGTTTGTCTTTGGGGAGAAGGGGCAGTTGGATCTGGCGGAGGAGTTTTTTAGGAATGCGGGCGTGAGTGAGGCGTAGAGGTGCGAAACCAGTGAAAGAGGAGGAGTTGGGCCAGTCCGCGAAAAGGGCCGAACTGTTTTTGAGTCCACACTTCGAGGTGGGCGAGGCGAAAGGGTTTTCGCTTTTTTGGAAAGTAGAGTTGGCGGAGGAGGCGATCGACCCAGACATCGACAGGAAAGGCATCGAGTCGGCCATAGGAGTAGAGAAGGACGCAGCGGGAGATTTTGGGGCCCACGCCGGGGAGTTGCTCGAGATGCTGGGCGGCTTGCTCGGTGGACCAGGACGAGGGGATTTCGAGACGATGCGGCTCTTGCGAAAGAATTTGGGCGGTGGCGGCGAGATGTTTGGCGCGGTAGCCGAGGGCACATTTTCGGAGGGAGCGTTCGCCCGCGTTGGCGAGTCGGGCGGGTGAGGGGAAGCTTTGGTTGGGGCCACCGTAGGTGGAGCGGAGGCGGGCATGGATCTGGCGGATGTGGGTGATCTGCTTGAGGGAAGAGCAGATAAAGTTGGCCAGGCACTCCCAAGGGTCTTCGCGGAGGGGGCGAAGTCCGGGATGGAGCTGGATGGCAGTGATCAGGTGGGGGTTCGGGGCGAGATGGGGCTGGAGGAGGGATGAAAGATTGAGGTCGAGGGAGAAGTAGTGGTGGATCTGGGCGGAGGAGACAGCAGGGTTATCCCAGTGCAGAGAATCGTGATGGAGGTGAAGTTGGACGGGGTGGGGCCCGATCCAGCCGGCGAAGCGGGAGTGGGGGAGGGGGTTCCAAGAGAAGCTCTGGCCCCCGAGCAGGGTGGAGCTTAGATCGAGTGGGCAAGGAAGGAGGAGAGAGGGCATCGGAAGAAAAGATTAAAGATTTCGCAATGAAGGAGAAGTGGGATGATGAGCGAGGTGCAGAAAATAATCTCAGGAGGTTGGATGGTTTGGGCCTTGCTGTCGGTGGGGCAGGCCCAGATTGGGGAGGAGCCGGTCCGAAAAGCGGAGCGGGTGGAGGAGGAGGTACGTCCGGCGTCAGCGGTGGAGGAGCCGGTGCGACGGGCCCAACCGGCTGGTACCCCAAAAGAGGAGTCGTCGGTGGGTCGGCTGGTTTCGATTTTGCCAACGGTAAGGATCGAGTCGCCCCAAGAGGGACAGGTGATGCCCTGGGAAACGGTGGATGTTTTTGTGCGGGTGGAAAATCTTTCGATCGAGGAGGACGGGCATCGGTTGCATGTCATTTTGGATAATGGATCTCCGATCGAGCATTGGAATGTCCTCAAGCCGGTAATTTTGCGTGGGTTGGCCCCGGGGGCGCATACGTTGAGGGTTTTTCTGGTGAGGCCAGATGGAAAGATGCTGACGAACGCCGACGCGTTTGGGCGGGTGGATTTTTATGTGCGGAGGCAGGACTTTTCCAATTTTCAGCCATTGGATCATCCCTACCTCACGGTGAATCTGCCGATGGATGGGGTGGTGATTCCGGATGGGGAGGGAAAGGTGTGGTTCGATTTCACGACACATCAAGCGCCGCTGGGGAAAGAGAAGTATCGTGTCAAAGCGGTGATGAATGGAGTGGAGACGATTTTGAGCGCACGGGATCCCTACCCTTGGGCGGGTCTACCGGAGGGGAGGCATCGCGTGGTGGTTGAATTGATCGATGAGGATGGGGATCCCGTGCATGAAATCTTTGCGCGGGTGGAGAGAACCTTTGAGATTGTTCGGACGGTGCGAGCGGTCAACCCGAAGGAAGCGGATTCAGCGAATTTGTGGTTACGCAGGTAAGTTGGGTGAACGGACCGGCGCCCGACGAAGTTTTGCCTGAAGGCGACGCATGGTTTGAGCCGAGGCGGCGGTCGAATCGCGAAACCCAGCGAGGTGAAGGATTCCGTGAAGGATATAAGTCAGGAGTTCCTCTCGCATGGAAAGACGGTGCCCTCGGCAAAGGGAGGCGGCGACGGCGGGGCAAACCACGATCTCGCCGTGGGGAAAGGCGAGGACGTCGGCCGGGGATGGATCTTGGAGGTGGAGTTGGTGGAGTCGGCCACTTTCTTTTGGGGAAACGAGGATAATTCCCAGTTCCGCGGGAAGTTTTTGCCGGCGACTGGGGGACAGGCGTCGGAGGGCGGAATCGACCTTACGACGGAGAAAGGCGAGATTCGCCGGGTATCGGCGCTGGCGATTCTTCCACAGGATGCGGATGGGTTTTGTAGCCACGACGATCTTTAGGATAACGAATTCGAGGCCGAAGGATACTCTCCAACGCGGTGGCGAGGGAGTGGCGAGCAGATTTCCACTCGCTTTGGGTTAACCCGGAGTGATTCCAGTGCCCCTCTGTTTCGCGTTCGGAAAAAAGTTTTTCGACCAGTTTAGCGGCATCGCCCGGAGCCGGTTTCTCCATGGAGCGGGAGGCGGACTCGGCCATATCGGCGAGGGAGAGAAGGGCGGTTTCGGGGGATTGGGGAATAGGTCCGCCATAACGAAAAGGGGATTCCTCGACGGGAGGAATATCTTCATCCCGCAGACGAAGGATTTTACCGCCAGCCCGAGCATCTTTTTCCTGTTGGAGGGCTTTTTGATAAAAGTACCAGACGATTGAGGTGCCGTGGTGCTCGCGGATGGCTTCTCGAACGCGGCGGGGAAGACCATGTTGGCGAGCCAATGATACCCCATCTTTGACGTGGGCGAGGATGATGAGGGCGCTCATGGAAGGGGTGAGGTTGTCGTGGGGGTTGGGATCGGTGGGATTAAAGTTTTCGGTGAAGTATTCTGCTTGGTCGATTTTTCCGATGTCGTGATAGAGGGCCATGGCACGGCAGGCGCGGGGGTTGGCCGTGTGGGTGGAGGAGGCGGCGGCTTCGGCCAAGTGTCCCACCAGAATACTGTGCAGGTAGGTGCCGGGGGCTTCGAGGGAGAGGCGGCGGAGAACGGGATGGTCGAGGCTGGTCAGTTCCAGCCAAGAGAGGTCGGTCGTGCGATCGAAGGCAGATTCGAGAACAGGGAGGAGGGCCCCGACCACGATCGCCCCAAAGAGTCCGAGGCCAGCGGCGGAGATGGCCTCGGTCAGCAGGACATTGCGTGCCAAAGCGAAGTTCAAGCCCGAGGAGAAGATTGTGGCCAGAAGGGCCACGAGACCGAGGCCGGCGCCGGCCCGAAGGAGGTCGGAGCGGCGGGCGATTTTGCGGGAGAGGAAGATGGCCGCCAGGCCGGTGAGAAGAGAGGAGAGGAGGTAACGGCTATCGGGTCGGAGGAGAAAGAATTCGCCCATTCCGAGAAGAGCAATGAGGAGAAGTCCCGCCCGAGGACCAACCAGAGTGGTGAGGACGAGGGCGGCGAGGGCGGGGGGGATGAGGTAGGAGCTAGCGCCAAAGGAGATGCGGGGTGCAATCGAGAGGAGAAGGAGAATAAAGGCAAAGTTGGCCACGAGAGTGAGCAGGAAGAGTGCGAGAAGACGGTTTCGTCGCAATGTTTCGGGCAAGACGACGGAGAGAATCAGGGGCAGGACGATGGCGACAAAGATCGCCGCAATCCAAGCCGATGGACCGGCCCCCGCTGGGGTGAAAAGAGAGAGGGAGTACGCCGCGACGGAGGTTCCGAGAAAGAGAAAAAAACGAACGATGGGATCGGTTTCGAGGCGATGTTCCGACGTCGTGCGGCGGTTTGGGGAAGAGGTGCGGCTCACAGGGTGAGGCTGGTCTGTCGCAATCCGCGATGCTCCTTATAGGCTCGGACAATTTTTCCGACGAGTTCGTGTCGGATCACGTCCGTATCTTCGAAACGAACAAACCCGATTCCGTCCACGGGGGTGAGCGCTTGCACCGCCTCGACCAAGCCGGATTTGCGGCTGTGCGGAAGATCGACCTGAGTCGGGTCCCCCGTGACGATACATTTGGATTCGGCACCGAGGCGGGTGAGGAACATAAACATTTGTTCGGTGGTGGCGTTTTGGCCTTCGTCCAAGATGACAAAGGCACCGTTCAAAGTGCGTCCTCGCATGTAGGCGAGGGGAGCGATCTCCAAGATCCCTTTGTCCATGAGTTTTTGGATCTCCTCGACATCGAGCATGTCGTAAAGGGCATCGTAGAGGGGGCGAAGGTAAGGAAATATTTTTTCCTGGAGATCGCCGGGGAGAAAGCCGAGAGCTTCGCCCGCTTCGACGGCGGGGCGGGTCAGGATGATGCGGTTAATTTTGTCCGACTTGAGGTAGGAGATGGCCATGGCCATGGCGAGGTAGGTTTTGCCTGTTCCGGCGGGACCGATGCCGAAGACAAGATCGTGGTGCCGGATGGTTTCGACGTAGGCTTTTTGGAGGAAGGTTTTTGGAAGGATGGCGGGTTTTTTGGCGGAAACCTGGATGCGGCAGGACCACATGCCCTCCAGGCTTTTCCCTTCCCCCCGATGCACGGCCCGGAGAGCGTGAAGAAATTCGTAACGGCGGACACGCAGGCCGTGCTGGCGGGCGAGGTGAAGCTGGCGAAAGAGCTCCTGGGCGTTGGCGACATGTTTCTCCAGCCCGTCGATTTTAAGCAGGGTATCACGGATGGTGATTTTGACGTTGAGGGTGTTTTCCGCCTCGCGGAGGAGGGATTCATCGGCCGCGTAGAGTTCGGAAAGGGTGTGGGCGTTTTCGAAAGTCAGGGTTTGTTCGCTCATAGGATGATTTGAGTTCTAGGGAGGAAGGGAGGGGGGGAAAGAAAGATATTTGGGATGTTAACGAAGGCGGGAATCGAGTTTGGCGGCGGCGCGTTGCAGAGTGGTGAGGGCGGATCCGACGGATTGCTGAGCTCCTTTCGAATCGAGGGGAAGCGGAATGGCGGTTTCGAGGGAGGTGACCCGAGCGCAGAAGCTATCATTGATCATGAGGCCGAGGAATTCCCCCCCTAAAGTGAGAACCAGGTCGCCGGAGGAGGGGGCATACTCTCCTTGGAGTCGATTGAGGAAACGAGAGTCCATTTCGAGGTACCCGGGAAGATCGGGGGAGAGGCGGAAAGCACACTCCCCATAGCCGTCGCCGCGGGGTGAGATGAGTAGGCTTTTGGGGAAGCGAAATGGGTCGGTGGCGAGCCGGTAGGGTGCGGTGCCGGCAGATTTGGCTTCGGAGCCAGAAAGGGAGAGGAGCAGGAGGCGAGGATCGCCCTGGCGAAGGGAGTGAAGGGTGGGGATAGGTTGAGGGAAATCAGCTGGAGCGGGGAGCGTGAGGGAACCGGAGAGCGATTTCCAGGAACCGCCCGCATCGCCGAAAGTGAAGGGGGTTTGCTCGAGCGAAATCAGGGCGGCGGTGCGAGTGCCGTCGGTCAGGAGAATAGATTTCCATTCGCGCCGGCGAGGTCCTGAGCCTTGCGCGGAGGTGCGCTCCGTCACGATGGAGAGAGTGGCGCGGCGGTTGAGGTAGTCGGCGTAAAGGGAGTTGGGTGCGATGGGACGAAATTCGCGAATTTCCTGGGTTATCTCACCCGACTTTTCCGCCAAGCGGGTGACGCCCTGGGAGAGCGATTGGTTTTGTTCCAGCAGTTTCTTCTTTTCCTCCTCGGCATTGCGGAGGGTGATTTCGACCTGACGAGCACGCTCTTCGGAGGTGCGGGCAGTGACCGTAGCGGCGGTGAGTTGCGAGCGCAGAGCCTCTCCTTCCTTTTTTAATTTTTCCTCCGCTTGGCGGAGGGCCAGAGCCTCCGCCCGAGCGGCTTCCAGGGCGGCACGGTTTCGTTCCGTTTCGATGCCGGCCTGTTGGGCGAGACGAAGAGACTCCTGCTCTGCCTTGGTCAGGCGTTCCGAAAGTTCGGTTGTGCGGGCGCGAGCTTGATCGAGAACGGTCGCGCGGCTGCGGGACTCATCCCGCGTGGTGGCGAGATCTAGGGCCAATTTTTCGCGGTTGGCTTTCTCTTCTTCCAGGGTGAGGCGAAGAGCTGCGACCACATCTTCGCGGGCGGAAACGGGTTGGGCAGCCGAAGGGGGGGCGGGAGGGAGTTCGTTTTTATCCCAGCGGGTGAGGGCCAGAAGGTTGAGGAGGAGGAAATCGCAGAGAATGAGGAGGAGGGTCTTATTCATCAGAGTGGGTGCGTGGGGCAAAGCCTCACCGTTCGGGGGCTACTTCTTTTCGGGGGGAATCAGAAGGCGTTGCTTGAGGGCGCGCACGTGAAAGATTTTGACGATGGCCACGCCGGCGATGCCGAAAAGGTTGGAGGCGTAGGCGGCGAGCAGGCTGGGCTGAATGAGACCGATGACTTGGAGGACTAAGGCGGTAGCGGTGCCGGCGATGCCCACGTAGAGGCCGGCATCGAAGAGGTTATCCTCATTTTCGAGAAGGCGGAGTTTGAGTTGGGGGTCGCCCGGGCCGTTTTCGATTTGGCGCATTCGGCGGACGCAAATTCGGTAGACGGCGATTTGCAGACCAAGAAAAATGGCCAAGGTGATGAGGTTGGTGGGGTCCATAGCGTTTCCTTTCGTCGATTGATTTTTAGCGGAGAAGGGGGTTTCGGCCAGACTCAATCGATAGCGGGGGAGGGGGCGGGGATGAAGCCAGGCAGGTTCGAGGGCGGCCCCGAGAAGAAACGCGAGAAGAGCGGTTTGCAGGAGGCGTGGGGCGAGCCGCCAAGGACCGGGGCTATGCGGGAAAGGGTTCGGCAGCCAACGCCAGAAGGCGAGAATGAGAAACCAGGAGCTGACCAGAAAAAGGAGGGCGCGAAGGAGAAGCAGAGGTTTTTCCCAGCGCAGGAGAGTGGGAAAGAGATCGGGCGGGAAAAGAAGTTGGGATGAGATGACGGGGGCATGACGTTGGACAAGGAGCTCAACCGCTCCTCGACCGAGGAGGATGGAGGAGGAAAGGTCGGCCCAGGGGCGGGCGGGGTTTTGGGGAAGGAGGGTGAGGCGGTCGACCGGGCCTGCCCAGAAGGTAGCGGCGAGCAGCAGGTCGCCGGGTTCGGTGGGGGAACGGATCTGGTCGGAAAACCAGTGCAGGGAGGGAAGAGTATCGATCGAGCCGAGGATTTTTCGAAGCGAGTCGTATTCGAAACGGCGGGCGAGGGAGAGGAGGGAGAGGACGAAGGGTTGCAAGGGGCGGAGGGAGCGGTCGGAGATCGATTGTTGGGCAAGGATTTTCATATCGCCCGCGACTTTGGCAGTGAAAGCGCTGGTATCGAGGAGGTGAGCGGCGAGGAGGAGAGTAGCTTCGAGGGGTTGGCCCCCAGGGCTCTGGGCGGGGAGAAGGGGGGGTTGAGGAGGAAGGGAGATGGAATCGAGAAGGGATTGGACGCCAGGTGAGGGGTTGGCGCGGAGCTGATCGCGTAAGCGGAGACGGACAGGTTCGCGGAGAAGAAGAGTGAGGGTGGGGGGCGGGCGGGAGCTGGTTTTTTCAAAGGCAAGGCCTGAGGTGGCAAGAATGAGTTCGAGGCGGGTATCGCGGGTGCCGAGCCAAGCGAGATCTTGGCGGGAGGAGAGAAGAGAGCGGGCCTGGGTGACCAAGCTCTGGGCATCGGGCAGGTGCATCGATTCGGCAAGGAGGGAGAGTCGAAGACCCGCGCCGAGATGTTCCGAAGCGAGGAGGGAGTCGGCCAAGGCGGAGAGGGATGGGGTGTTTTGTCCGGCGGCGGCGAGAAGACGCTGATCGATCGCCTGAAATCGGACGGGGAGAAGCGCGGCGGTTGCCCAAGCAGCGACTCCAAGGCCGAGAGAGGCTAGAGGTGAGAATTTCAGATGAGGGAACGGGGCAAAGAGGGGTGAATGCGGGTAAGAATTTCCCAGGGGATGGTGCCGGCTTCGCGGGCGAGGTCAGTCGCCGTGCGTGTTTTGCGGCCCGAACGACCGATCCAGATCACCTCTTGGCCACGGTGGGGTTGGGGTAGGCGGGAGACATCGAGGAGAGTCATATCCATGGTCACGCGGCCGAGGATGGGGCAGAGCTGACCTTGGATGAGGGCGTGACCACGGGAGGAGAGGGAGCGTGGCAGACCGTGGGCGTAGCCGGTAGCAACGGTGGCGACGCGGAGGTTACGAGGAGCGCGGTAGGTGGCGCCGTAGCTGATGGTTTGGCCGCGGGGAACGGAGCGGACGAGAAGAATTTTGGATTTCCAGGAGAGAACGGGTTGAAGCTGGGGAGTGGCGCGAGGGAGAGTGGCGTAGCCGTAGAGGCCCAGGCCCGGGCGGGCGTGGGTGGAGGAAAAGGGGAGGCGGGAGATGAGCGCCGCGGTGTTGCCCCAGTGGTGGGGAAGATTTTTCGGAAGCAGATCGGCGCGTTGGAGTTGTCGGCGGGTGAAAGCGGGATTCGAATCGGCGCAGGCGAGGTGGGTAAAGGTTCCGACTAGGTCGAGGAGGGGTTGTTGGGCGATGAATTGAAGGAGGTGAAGGAATTCGGCCGGAGGTGCACCGAGGCGATTCATACCCGTATCAAGTTTGGCTTGGATGAGAGCAGGAGTGCGGGCGCGCTGGGCGGCGCGGGCGAGTTCGCGGGCTTCGGCCAGAGAGGAGAGGGTGATGGTGAGGCGGTGACGGAGGGCGATGGAAAATTCAAATGGAAGAGTGGAGCCGAGAAGGAGGATGGGTTGACGGATGCCGGCTTGGCGCAATTGAACACCTTCGGATGCGCAGGCGACGCCAAACTCCTCGCATCCCGCTCGGGCGAGGGCGCGGGTGATGGGAATAAGGCCGTGTCCATAGGCATCGTCTTTGACCACGGCGAGCAGGCGGCCTTTTTTGGGCAGAGCGCGACGGAGGACACGGAGATTGTTGCGAAGAGCGGAGAGAGATAACTCGCACCAGGTGCGGGCATCGCGCGGGGCTTTCATCCCCCCGAGAGTAGAGGTGGAAGGAGTCAGGCGAGAGTCAAAAAAGGGGTCAGGCACCGGGCGTGACGGCTGGTCGAAGATGAAGTGGGGCGAGGGGGAGATCGGGTTCGAGCGGTTGGGTGGTAAGGGAGGAGAGAAGGTGAAGGGCGGAGGGGTGAGCTTCTTGGGGGATGCCTGGAAGGGAGTCGGGGGTGACGGCCAAGGAGCAGCGGGAGAGAAGTTCGGGAAGGTGAGCGATCGGATGAACGGTCGTGGGGCGAGATAGTTTTCCGTTGGCGTAGTAGGAGGCGAAGACATCGCCCCGGCGGGCGTCGGAAAAAATACCCAAGGTGGTGATGTGAGGGAACTGTTGGGCGATGGCGTGCGTGCTACGGATCGGCAGGACGGGACAAGACCAGGCGGAGGCTATTCCTTGGGCGGAGGCGATGGCGGATCGTATTCCGGAAAAAGATCCGGGGCCGACGCCGACGAGGATCTGGTCGGCCGGGGATGGGGTGGGAAGATTTTTTTGCAGCGAGGGGATGAGGGTCGCGGCGACGGTGCCAGTTAGAGAGCCGGAGTGGAGGATGGTCTGGTCGTGGGCCCAGAGCCAGGTCACGGTGGGGGTGGAGGCTTCGAGGATGAGGCGGAGCATGGAATAGTTTCGGGCTTGGAGGGTAAATGCGCGAAGGAAAAGTCAGGGTTTTTGGGAAGATTCCGTTTCGGAGTAAATGGGGATGGGTTCGCCGTCGGGGCGGTAATCGAGTTCGGGACCGCCTCCACGAATTAAACGTATGTCGAAGGTGCCGTATTGAAATTTGAGCTGGGCAAAAATGGGGATGCGGCGGGCGTCATCGGTCATCCATATTTTCATCCAGCCTTGATGGCGGGAGGAAGGGCCGTGGGGTTGACCAAAAATCTCGATCAGGGGCAGGGGCGGGCGATCGTCGATTTCGAGTCGGGCGACTTGGGAGCAGGAGATTTTCGCGAAAAGAGGTTCTTTGTTTTCGATTACCTGCCAGGTGACGGCGCTGCCCTTTTTCCACGGGTAGGCGCGAACATGGTAGAGCATCGAGCCGAAATCCTCATATGGTCCTTCGAGAATATCGAAATTTTCCTCAGCTCTTCCGGGAGCAGGGAAAAAGCGTCCGAGCCGAACCGAGTAGTCGGGCAGAGTGCGGCGGTGGCGGATGTTGCCGCCTTCGTTGCGGTCCTGAATATATTCGGTGGTGCGCCAAGGGTGAAGTTGAGTGAGGGAAGTGATGCGGGTACGGATGGGGAAGAAGGCTTCGATCGGTCCCCGAGAGCGGAGGAAAAGTTCGAACCGTTCGATGCCGTCCCGTTTTGGTTCAGGTCGGGCGGTGAAGGTGGCCTCGGCGGCGTCGATGGGTCCCCATTCAATCAGGTAGGTGAGTTTTTCGCCCTCGGGCCAAGGAAAGGGAGATGGGGCTTGGGCGTGGGTCAGGACAGGAAGAAGAAGGAAAAGGCAAAAAGGAGTGAGGAGGCTCACGATTAGTAAAGTCGTTTTTGGGTAAGGAAGTTGGGGGAAAATTCGGTCGGGTCGTAGGAGCGCGGCCAAAGTTTGGTCAGGGAACCGGAGAGGGGCGGGATGAGCCAATCCCAACGACCAAAGACGGGGCGGCCCGCTTGGGCTTCGTCCTCCTCAAAGCGGAGGTGGGAGGCGGTGGCGGAGTGGTGATCGATCAGGCGGACTTTGGCCTGAGCGAAGGAGTGGAGCACGGCGCGGTTCAGTTCCACGAGGGCCCGATCTTTCCAGAGGGTGGTGGGGCGGGAGGTATCGAGACGGAGCCGTCGGGCGATTTCCGGCAGAAGGTGGTAGCGATTTTCGTCGGCAAAGTTGCGGGCCCCGATTTCGGTTTCCATGTACCAACCGCTGAAGGGAGCGGCGGGAAAGGAGAGACCGCCGATTTCCAGTTTCATATTGGAGACAACGGGAAGGGCAAACCAGCGGAGGCGAAGGGAGTCGAGGCAGGAGGAGTCGGGATGGCGGATGGGAACTTCCATCGTGGCTTTTTTGGGGGGAGGAAAGAGTCGAGGTTTTTTATCGTGCAGGGAGATGATGATGGGAAGCAGGTCGAAGGCGGTCCGTTTTTTTGGTGGTTTCCAGCCAAGGCGGAGGCAGAGGTCGGTAAAATCGGCTTCGGCGGGGTCACCCAAGATCTGTTTTTTACCGATGCGGTAGCCGGCGTAGCGGCTGAGTTGGTAGTTCCAGATGCGGGGACCACGACCCCGAGAATCGGCTGGGGGGAAGATGGTGATGGTGGAGCGAATGTCGCCGTGACGGGTGGCGTGGGTCAGGTGATGCAGACAGGCCTGGTAGATTTCTTCCTCGGTGCGGAGATGGCGGGCATCGATGACATCCAGTTTGGACCAAAAAAAGCGTCCGACACAGCGGACGCTGTTTCGCCAGGCGAGTCGGCAGCCGTAGTTCAGTTCTGACGGGGTGAGAGCGTAGGTTCCGGTTTGGCGAATGGATTGGGCGACTTGGCGAAAACGAAGTGGGGTGGGGGTGGGAGCCCCTTTTTCGGTTTGGAGTAGGCGCAGGAACGCTTCGGCCGATTGGTGGAGGGGGAGAGGGTGTTGGCGTCCCGTCAGGCGGAGTCGATCCGAAAGGGCAAGAAAGGGGCAGGGAGGCATGATGGATTAGAGTAGCGAATTGTTGGCTTGGGTAAAACCTTGGTCGACGGGGTAAATGTTTGCTTTCGAAAATCCTGCAAGTTGCGAGAAGAGGAGGTTGCATGGCTGAGAGCATTACGGTTTTGATTGTGGGAGGAGGCGGGAGGGAACACGCCTTGGGGTGGAAGTTTGCGCAGGATCCGCGGGTACAGAAGGTGTGGTTTGCGCCGGGCAATGCGGGAACGACCAAGGTGGGGACCAACCTTCCGATGGCGGCGACCGACATGGAGGGGATCACGCGTTGGGCGGAGAGGGAGAGGCCTGGGTTGGTGGTGGTGGGGCCGGAGGCTCCGCTATGTGCGGGGTTGGCCGATCGGTTGCGGGAGGTGGGGGTAAGGGTTTTTGGTCCGGGAGCCAAGGGGGCGCAGTTGGAGGGTAGCAAATCGTTCTGCAAGGATTTACTGGTGGAGCAGAAGATTCCGACGGCGCGGGCGGGCTCTTTTACCGAGGTGGGGAAGGCGCTGGCTTTTTTGGAGAGCTTGGCGTGTCCGATCGTGGTGAAGGCGGACGGGTTGGCGGCGGGCAAAGGAGTGGTGATTGCGCCGAGTCGGGAGGAGGCGGGGCAAGCCATCCGGGAAATGATGGAGGCGCGGGTGTTTGGCGAGGCGGGGGCGAGAGTTTTAGTGGAGGAGTTTCTGGTGGGGGAGGAGTTGAGTCTGCACGCGGTGACGGATGGCAAGAGCTTGGTCTTGTTGCCGAGCGCGCAGGATCATAAGCGGGTGGGGGAGGGAGACACGGGTTTGAACACGGGCGGGATGGGGGCCTATGCGCCGGCCCCGCGGGCGACGCCAGAGTTGTTGCGGGAGGTGGAGGAGAAGATTTTGCGGCCGACTTTGGCGGGGTTGGCCAAGCAGGGGATCGAATATCGGGGGGTGCTGTATGCGGGGCTGATGTTGACGGCGGAGGGGCCGAAAGTTTTGGAATATAATTGTCGTTTTGGGGATCCGGAGACGGAGGTCTTGTTGCCGCTGTTGGATTCTCCGCTGTGGGATTTGTTGGTGGCGGCGGCGGAGGGGGAGTTGGGAAGAGTGAAAGTGAAAAGTGGGTCTGGGGCGGCAATGACGGTGGTGTTGGCGGCCGAGGGATATCCGGCGAAGCCGGTGTTGGGGCAGCGGATCCAAATGGGGGAGGAAACGATGGGGACGGCGATCTTTCATGCCGGGACCAAGGAGGGCCAAGATGGGGTGGAGGTTGCGGGGGGGCGGGTTTTAGCGGTGACGGGTTGGGGAAAGGATTTGCGAAGTGCCCGAGATCGGGCGTATGGGGCGGTGGGAAAAATACATTTTTCGGGGCAACATTTTCGCAAGGATATTGGGCATCGGGCCTTAGAAAAAGTTGTCGGCGAGGGGTGAAAAGTACAGGTTGGACTGAGATGAACTTAGCCAAAGCAGCTGCTTTTCTATTGGTGGGACTGGTTTTAGGGATTGGGGTGGCGCCCCGTCTGCCCGAGCTCGAGAAAAAGTGGGTGGAGATGGTGGAAAGGGTGAAAACGAAGGCTCGGCCGGCGGCACAAGCGGAGACGGCGACCGCTCCGGCACGACCGGCGGCGGTGCCGACACCGCAACCGGTTGGGACACTGAAGGGGGCGGAGGCGGGAGAGATCGGTCGTCTGCTAGGGACAACGGAGGAGGCGAGTCCGGCAAAAATCACAAAGGCTTTGGAGCAGTCGGGCGGAAGGTGGTCGGTGGCTGAGGCCAGAAAGGCAGCCTCCCCGGAGCGGCCGTGGGTGGCGGAGCTTTTGCCGGGGCCGGTGGCCTACTGGCGGGTGAGGAGTCTGGGGGTGGCGGTGTCGGAGGCGATGGGTCGTGATTGGGTGGTGTGGAAGCAGAAAAATCCTTTGGGTGCGGTGCTGGATTTGCGGGAGTGCAAGCCGGCTCAGAGTTTGGAAGCAGCGGCGGAGGTGGCGGGTTTATTTGTGACCCCGGGGGAGATTTTATTTACCTGGCGGGATGGTGCGGGGCGGGAAAAAGTATTTCGATCGGATCGGCAACCGCTGGGTTTGGGTGAGGGATATCCGCTGATTGTTTTGGTGGGGCCGGAGTTGCGGGGGGCGGGGGAGTTGTTGGCCTATCTTTTGCAGGAGCGGGGTGGGGCAATCTTAGTGGGGCAATCCACGGCGGGTCAGATGGGGTGGTTGGCGGAGACGCGCCTCTCGACGGGTCGTTCCCTTTTTCGGTCACAGGGGGAGATCGTGTTGCCGGGTGGGCAAGCCCCTTTGGGCAGACCCTTGCCGCCCGATCTGAATTTGGCCGGCGGGTCAGTGATGGATACGGAGATCTGGCCGGGGGGCGAGGCGACGATTGCCTCAACGGTGGCGGAGGTGCCCCCGATTAAGCGACCGAATGAGGCCTTGTTGCTCCAGGGTGAGGATGCGGAGATGGAGGAGTTGCGGTCGGAAAAAGAGGGTAAGGATGAGCCGAAAAGACCCCCACAGGACAAGGGGTTACAGCGGGCGGGAGATCTTTTGCGGGGCTTAAGAAAGATTCCCCCGGGCCGTCGGGCATCATTTGACCCGTGCCATTTTCGAGGGCAAATTCCTTCTTTTACCAGCTAATATGAAAAACGTTCTTTTTGTCTGTACGGGAAATGTTTGCCGCAGTCCGATGGCGGAGGAGCTCTTCCGTAGCCACCTGAATGGGCATCCAGATATCCAAGTTGGTTCGGCTGGGATTGGAGCGGTGGAGGGGCAACCGGCGAGCTCCTTTGCGGTTGAGGTGATGAAGGAGAGGGGGCTGGATATTAGTCGGATGCGGAGTCGGCCGATCCAGCAGGAGATGGTTCGCCACGCCGATTTTATCTTTGTCATGACCTACGGGCATTTGGATTCGTTGCTGCTTTTGTATCCCTCGGCGGCTGAGAAAACTTTCATGCTGCGGGAGTTCCAGCCTGGGCTCTCGCCGGATGAGCGAGAGGTGGATGATCCGATCGGGCAATCGCGGGAGACTTATCGGGCTTGTCGGGATCAGATAGCGGATTCGATGCCTTCGCTGCTGGAGGTGGTGCGGAATGGGGTAGGGAAAAGCGTGGGTGCGAGTGGATCGATGGCCATTGGGCTGGCGGGGGATGCGTCGGGCAAGATTTTAAAGTCGGAAGCGGCGGAGGTGCTGCGGGAAGAGGGGTGTTTGACGGTGATGTTAGCTGCTGGGGGAACGGAAGAATTTCCCGAGATTGCCAAGGTCGCGGCGCTGGCCATTGCGAGTGGGCGTTTGCAAGGAGCGGTCTTGGTGGGTCGATCCGGGATTGGGCTCTGCATGGCGGCGAATCGTTTCCCCAGCGTGAGAGCGGTGGTGGCGAACTCTCCCGAGGCCGCTCGTCTGGCGCGCGAACAGTATAACGCCAACGTGCTCTGTTTGGGGGCGGATGATTTGGGGGCTTCGGACGCGAGAGCGAGTGTGCAAGCGTGGATCTCTGCCTCATTCCGTGGGGCACGGCACGAGGCGGCGGTGAATCAGTTGGCTGAGTTGGGTGGGGGGAGAGGTGGGGATCCGGTGGGGCAGGATTTAGCACGGACGGATGAGCGGGTGGCGAAGGCGATTCGTTTGGAACATCGTAGACAGTCAGAAAATATTGAGCTGATCGCATCGGAAAACTTCACCAGTCCCGCGGTGATGCAGGCGCAGGGGTCGTGTCTGACCAATAAGTACGCCGAGGGATATCCGGGACGAAGATGGTATGGCGGTTGCGAGTTTGTCGATGATGTGGAGCAGGCGGCGATTGATCGGGCGAAGGAGTTGTTTGGGGCGGAGCATGCCAATGTGCAGCCGCACTCAGGCGCGCAGGCGAATACGGCGGTCTACTTCGCGTTTTTAAAGCACGGGGACAAAATTTTGACGATGGATCTGGCGCATGGGGGGCATTTGACTCATGGGCACCCGAAGAATTTTTCCGGAATGTTTTACACGGTGAAGCACTACGGGGTGGATCCAAAAACGGAGCGAGTGGATTACGATCTATTGGAGAAAGCGGCGATGGAGTTTCAGCCCAAGATGATCACGGTGGGCGCGTCGGCGTACTCGAGATTGCTGGACTATGCGAGGATGAGGGAGATCGCGGACAAGGTAGGGGCATTGCTCTTTGCGGATATGGCGCATGTTTCTGGTTTGGTGGCGGGCGGGGTGCATCCCAATCCCGTGCCGCACGCGGATTTTGTGACGACGACCACGCACAAGGGACTGCGGGGCCCGCGCGGAGGAATTATTTTGTGCAAAGCGAAATACGCCAAAGAGATTGATTCGATGGTATTTCCGGGGGTGCAAGGCGGGCCGTTGATGCATGTGATCGCGGGCAAGGCGATCTGCTTCTTAGAAGCGTTGAAGCCTGAGTTCAAAGAGTACCAGGCGCAGGTAGTGCGAAATGCCCGGGCGTTGGCGGAGGGGTTGAAGAGGCACGGATATCGAATTGTTTCGGGCGGAACGGACAATCATTTACTGCTGGTGGATCTGCGGCCGATGGGGATGGATGGGAAGGTGGCGCAGGAAGCGTTGGATGTGGCGGGGATTACGGCGAACAAAAATTCGATTCCGTTTGATACAGCCTCGCCGATGAGGCCGTCGGGGATTCGATTGGGAACCCCGGCGATGACGACGAGGGGAATGAAGGAGTCGGAGATGTTTGATATTGCCAATTTGATTCATGAGGCATTGCAGATGCGGAATGATCCGGCGGGTTTGGAGAGGGTGCGGGGAGAAGTGCGGCGGCTGACGGCGAACTTTCCTCTGGCCAGTTAGGCGGATTTGGAAGCCCCGACCGATCTGCAGGTGATCGGGAGTGAGTTGGCTCTTCGCTGGCCGGATGGAGGTGAAAGTTTTTTTTCGCTGGAACAGATCCGGAGGCACTGCCCCTGTGCGGCCTGTTGTGGGGAACCGGGGTTGACTCGACCTGTGCCGGCGCAAACAAGTTCCCTGACGGCGGAGAGTTTTCGGCTCCGGGGAATGCAGCGGGTGGGCGGCTACGGGATTCAGCCCACGTGGGAGGATGGGCACGGGACAGGAATTTATTCGTGGGAGTACTTGAAAAAGATCGGCGCGCAAATGGGAAGTGATGAAAGATAGAAAGCCAGCGGGCAAGGGGGAGATTTTTGCGTGGTGTTGGTACGATTTTGCCAACAGCGCGTTCGTCACGGTGGTGATCACGGTGGTGGGGGGAATTTTTTATACCAAAACCGTTTGTGGTGGGGCGAGTTGGGCGGAGTGGGCGTGGGGCACGGCCCTTTCGGCCTCGGCGGCGGTAGCGATGGGGGTGGGGCCTTTTCTGGGTCGATGGGCGGATCGGAGGGCGGCGAAGAAAAGATTGCTGGTGGGGCTGACGGTGGTTTGCGTGACGGGCACGGCGCTGATGGGGCTACCCGGGTGGGGGGTGGCGATGGTGACGGGGTTGCTGGTGGGGGCGAACGCGGCGTTTTTGCTGGGGGAAAATCTGGTGGCGGCATTTTTGCCGGAGTTGGCGCCGCGGGGTGAGAGAGGAAAAATTTCGGCGTATGGGTGGGGCTTTGGCTACGTGGGGGGATTGGCTTCGCTGGGGTTGGCGCTGTGGATGTTGGGGGGTGAGGAGGGGGCGGTGCGGAATGTATTTCCAGCGGTGGCGGGTTTTATGATGGTGGCGGCGCTGCCCACGATTCTGTTTTTGCGGGAGCGAGCGGTGGCGGGAGAGGGAGGTACGAGTGAGCCGGATTGGCGGGCGGTGTGGGGAACGGTGCGGGAGCGGCCGGAGTTGCGGCGGTTACTGCTGGGGTTGGGGGCGGCGCTAACGGGGCTGAGTGCGGTGGTGGGGTTTGCCTCGATTTATGCGACGAAGGAGATCGGTTTTACATTGGAGGATACGGTGAAGTTATTTGTGGTCTTGCAGGTGGCGGCGGTGGTGGGGGCGTTGGGGACGGGGCGGTGGCAGGACAGGAGTGGGGCGAGGGCCGTGTTGCTGTGGGCGCTGGCATTGTGGGTGGGGGTGAGTGTGGGGGCGTGGTGGAGTCGGTCAGCGGAATCGTTTTACCTGGTGGCGGCGGGGGCGGGGGTGGGGATGGGGTGGTTGCAATCGGCGGGGAGGGCGGCGGTGGCGGAGCTAACGCCGAGTGGGCGGGAGGGGGAGTTTTTTGGGATTTGGGGTTTTGCGGCGAAGTTGGCCGGGATTGTCGGGCCGTTTCTGTTCGGAGGTGGGGTGGCGTTATTCGGAAGGCGTGGGACGATTCTGCTCATTGGGGTTTGGTTTTTACTAGGGGGTTTACTTTTGGCGCGGGTAAAGTTGGGGGATGGGAAACTTGTCGTGGAGTCAGGGGGATAGTCAGAGCAAAAAGAAGGAGTTGGGGGCGTATCGGATGTTGGGGTTGGGGCGGGAGATGAAATCGATTCGACGGAGGTCGGCGGCGGATCGGGCGGGTTTGTACCGATACATTGGGGAAGGAACGGTGGAGCGGCCGTGGTTAAAGGTGACGAGGGCGGAGTATTTAGAAACGAGGGCCTGTGTGCAGTTGGAGTGTTTGGGGAGGAGGAGAGCGAACGATGTGGATCAGATTAAGATTGAGAAAAAAACGTACGATGTTTTGGCCTCGAGAGAGGCCTCGGCGGCGGGATTACGGGAGTCGTTTCGGCAAGCGCATGGGAGAGGGATGACAGCGCGGGAGTTGGAGTTGTATGGAAAGGCGGCGGGGGAGGCGGGGCTGAATTTCAAGCCGGATTTGCGGGCGAAAGCGGCGGGGGCGCGGAGGCGGATCTTGGCGGAGGTGGTGGAGAAAGTGGAGAATCGGGTGCGGGGCGGGGAGGTGCGGTTGCAGGAGTTGTGGGCGGCGGTGGCGGGGGAGGAGACGGCGCAGGAATCGATGCTGGAGTATGTGGATCGGTTTAAGGGGGCGGTTTACATTCGGTGCCTGAGTTCCACGAGGAGGCACGAGATTGGCAGACGGATGGGCTTAAAGGAGCGGCTTTCGGAAAAGCTGGGGGTAAAAATTAGGAGGCTGGGGTTTCGGTGAGGGCGGCGGGTGGGTTTTAGTTTCCAATTCAAATTTAAAGTTCGAGGCACGGAAAAAGAAAAGCGTGATTGCCCAAGTTTAAAGAACCGAGCCCCGACGGGGCGAGGGGAGTGGTGAGAGTGTTCCTATCGGTGTTACAATTGTAACATGGATAAGTATGGGGGGGGGATTGGGGAGTGGGCGCGGCGATTTAGTATTTAACGGAGCAGCCGTAGGGCAGGGTGGATGGGGTGGCAACCGGTTTTCCGGCTAAGGCGGCGTCGAGGGCGAGGCGGACGTAGTTTTCCGCTTGAGCGACGTCGGCCGCGTTGGTTGACTTCACGCTATCGATTGCCCCCGCATAGATGATTTTGGCATCGGGGTTCAGGACATACATTTGGGGGGTGGTCTTGGCTTCGAATTGTTGGCCCACTTCACCTGAGGGATCGAGGAGGACGGCGGTGGGAGAGGCTTTTTTGTCTTGGGTATCGGCTTCGGCTTGGGGACCAGTGCGGTGGCCCTGTTTGCCAGGGGCAGAAGAGATGATGGAGAGCCAGACGACTCCCTTGGCGGTGTACTCCTTTTGGAGCTTTTGCATGTCGCCGCTTGAGTAGTGCTTTTTGACAAAGGGACATTCGTGATTGAGCCACTCGAGTACGACAAATTTTCCCCGAAAATCGGACAGCTTGTGGGTGATGCCTTTCGAGTCTTTCAGGGTGAAGTCGGGCGCGGTCTCGCCCGGCTCGATTGCGGCAAAGGTGGGAATGGATAAAGCAAGCAGGGCGATAAGTAATAGATGATTCATCATCTTACGATTCCATGACGGAAGTGGGGGTCAACAGAAAATCAGACAACAGAAACGGCGGAACTAGTGGTGAGTTTGAGAATTCCAGCGGTGACCACGAGCAGTTCGAGGCAGCTAGGAATTAGCAGGAGGAGAGGGCGGCTTGGATCTTGGTAAAGTCGGGCAGTTCGAGTGGGGTGGGGGTCTGTTCGGAGTACTTGATGACGCCACTCTTATCGATGACGAAGGCGGCGCGGGCACTGACGGAGCCCAGCCCGATCAGATCGGGCAGAAGCGTGCCGTAGGCTTTGCTCACTTCCTTATTGAGATCGCTCAGAAGTGGGATCTGAATTTTTTCCTTATCGGCCCACGCCTCTTGAGCGAAGGGGGAGTCGACGCTGATTCCGTAAACGGCGGCATTAAGCTTTTCGTAGGCGGAGAGGCCGCTGGAGACGTCACACATCTCTTTTGTGCAGACGCCGGTGAAGGCGAGGGGGAAAAAGAGGAGGACGGTCTTTTTTTGGCCGAAGTTCGCAGAAAGTTTGATGTCCTTGAGGTCTTCGCCCCGTTTGGTTTTGAGGGTGAAGTCGGGTGCTTTACTGCCAGTGGAGAGCGCCATGGTTGTATCCTCCTCGGTTTAGTTACGTCCCGGGGCGCCGTTGGTGCCCGCGGCTTCGCGGAGAACGGCTTTTCGGGAAAGTTTCACTCGGCCTTTATCGTCGACTCCGATGCATTTCACTTCGATCAGGTCGCCCATCTTAACGGCGTCGTCGACGCGTTCGACTCGGCCTTCCGCCAGCTCAGAAATATGAACCAAGCCGTCGCGTCCGGGGAAGATTTCGACAAAGGCGCCGAAATCCTTGAGGGAGACGACACGGCCTTTGTAGGTCTTGCCGACCTCGATATCGCCGGTGAGGCCGGAAATGAGCTCTTTGGCGCGAGCCATGGCGGGGCCGGTGTTGGCGTAGATACGAACGGTGCCGTCGTCTTCCACGTTCACCTCGGCGCCGGTCTCGGCGCAGATGCCTTTGATGGTTTTGCCACCCGGTCCGATGAGCAGCCCGATCTTATCCTGAGCGATTTTAAGCATCTCGATCTGGGGAGCGTAGGGGGAGAGCTTGTCGCGATGGCCGGGCAGGATGGTGGCCATGAACTTGAGGATGTCGTGGCGAGCTTTGGTGGCGCGGTCGACGGCGTCCTTGAGCATCGCCAAGGGGAGACCGGGGAGTTTGAGATCGAGTTGGAATCCAGTGACTCCTTTGGCGGTGCCGCAAAGTTTGAAGTCCATATCGCCGAAGTGGTCTTCGCTGCCAATGATGTCGGTCAGCATCTGGTGACGGAGCATTTTCGTGCCCGCGGCATCGAACTCGGTCACGAGTCCGACACTGATGCCAGCAACGGGGGCTTTGAGGGGAACGCCAGCGTCGAGGAGGGCAAGGGTGCCACCACAGACGGAGGCCATCGAGGTGGAGCCGTTGGATTCCATAATTTCCGAGGAAACACGAATGGCGTAGCCGAATTCGGATCCGCAGGGGATGACGGGTTCGAGGGAGCGTTCGGCGAGGGCGCCGTGCCCGATTTCGCGGCGGCTCTGGCCACCAAACCGACCGGTCTCGCCAACGGAGAAGGGCGGGAAGTTGTAGTGGAGGATAAAGCGTTTGCTATCGGATCCGCCGGTGTAGGCGTCGATCTGCTGGGCTTCGTCTAATGGTCCGAGAGTGGCTAGGCAGATGGCTTGGGTTTCGCCTCGGGCGAAGAGGGAAGAACCGTGGGAACGGGGAAGAATACCGACTTCACCCGTGAGATTGCGGATCTGGTCAGCCGGGCGACCGTCGCAGCGTTTATTTTTGTCCAGAATACTGGTGCGGAAGGCTTTTTTCTGGAGGTAGTCGAACGCTTGGGAAATTTCGAACGGAGTGGCGGTGGGAAATTTTTCGAGGATCTTGGTTTTGACTTCGTCCTTGAGGGCCTCGACAGCTTTATAGCGATCCACCTTGGAGGGTTGGTAGATGGCGGCTTCGATGCGGGAACCGGCCACGCTGTAGGCGACTTCGAGCAGTTCGTCTTTGACGAGGAGAAGTGGGGCTTGGCGTTTCTTTTTTCCGTGGGAAGCGGCCAGCTCCTTTTGGATTTTGATGAGGGGTTGGATGGACTGCTGGGCAAATTCGAGGGCGGCTTTGAATTCGGCTTCGGGAAGTTCTTTAGCACTGCCTTCGATCATGAGTGATTCGTGTTCGGTGCCGACGTAGACGAGGTCGAGGTCGCTCTCGGCATTTTCGTTATGGGTGGGGTTGGCGATAAATTTCCCGGCGACGCGACCGACCCGGACGGCGGCGATGGGTCCGGCCCAAGGGATGTCGGAGACCATGAGGGCAGCGGAGGCGCCGTTGAGAGCGAGGATATCGGGGTCGTTCTGGCCGTCGGCGCTGAGGAGAATGGCGATGACTTGGGTATCGTAGTAGTAGCCTTTGGGGAAGAGGGGGCGCAGGGGCCGATCGATCATGCGGCAGGTGAGGATCTCCTTTTCGGTCGGGCGACCCTCGCGGCGGAAGTAGCTGCCGGGGATACGGCCAACGGCGGCGGCTTTTTCTTTATATTCGACAGTCAGGGGGAAGAAGTCTTGGCCGTCTTTCACTTTGGTGGCGGAGACCGCGGTGACGATGATGACCGTTTCGCCCATGGTGACGAGAGCGGCGCCGTCGGCCAGTTTGGCGAGTTTGCCGGTTTCGATGTGGATATCGCGATCGCCCAAGCGGGCGGTGAGGGATTTGTGGTTTGTGTTCATAGGATTGGGTGGGTCACGGCCGAGCACGGCCCAGAAAGAGGAGAGACTGGGGGCGGGTAAGGAATTCGGAGAGTGGCCCGAGTGGCTTCAGAGGACACCACGGAGGCTGGGGGGCCTGCGTGGTGTCATCTGCTCAGCTGGGGCTGGTCAGGGAGTTCCCGCTCGAAGGGACTTGGGGGGGTAGGGTTTTGGGGTTGGGTTTATTTCCTCAGTTTTAGTTTTTCAAGAAGAGAGCGGTACCGTTTTGGTTCGGTACGGTGAAGGTAGTCGAGCAGGCGCCGGCGACGACTGACCATGGTGAGGAGGCCGCGGCGGGAGGCGAAATCTTTGACCGAGTGTTCGAGGTGGGTGGAAAGGTGATTAATGCGTTCGGTGAGGAGGGCGACTTGGACATCCGAGGATCCGGTATCTTTATCGTGGAGACGGTTGCCCGTGATGATCTTGCTTTTTGTCTGCCGAGCCATAGGAAAGAGACTCTATGCGAAGAGGGTTTCAAGTCAATGCTTTAAGAGAGATCTTGCTGTGGGGGTGGATGGGGGTGAGCGGGGTCTGGGGTGAGGAGATCTCGTTGCGGGAGGGAGCAGAGGCTCAGGGGGTGATGCAGGAAACTAAAGTCGGGGGATGGAAAGAGGATCTGGGGAGGATGGGTTTTGCGGTACCGATAGAGGAGTTGGAGAGGGGGGAGATGGTGGGGCAGAAGTGGATGATCGCGGGGGGAAGGCCGGGGTTTTTGGGGGCGAAGGTATTCTTTATGGTTTCGGGGGAGCCGGAGAGGGTGGCGGAAGCAATTTTACAATTTGATCCGACGGAGGGGAAGACGATGCCGTGGCAGGGTGGGGGCGCGGTGAAGATTTTTCAAAAAATATCGAGGCCGCCGCAGGATTCGGATTGGGTTCGGTTTCGGGAGGCTTTGGCGGGATTTCCCTATGATTTGATGCTGCAGGTACAGGATCAGAGAGAGGGAAAGTTGCATCTGCACCCTGGGGAGGTGGAGAGGATCGGGGAGGAGAAGATTGGGGGTTGGGTGGAGGTTCTGGCCAAGCTGGTGCAAAATTTTCATCGGGGCGGATGGAAAGAAAACCTAGGTGTGCCATCAGGGCCTGGGGCGACAGTGGATTTTGACGCGGAGTTAAGAGAGGTCCTGCAGGAGAATGGGCCTGTGCGGGACGAGTTTCGGCCTCTGTTGACGGCCTTGGCTTATGGGGGCCGCGACGAAAAGGGAAAGATTGCGGTGAACGATTACTGGCAGTTGATGGAGGTGGATAAGAGTCCGGCGGTGGCGTTGGGGTGTGGGGTATCGCGACTGGGCGCGGGAGGAAGGTGGGAGGTGGGAGATATGAACTACTACGTATCGAGGGGGTACTTTGGATCGATCAGCATCTATGGGATTTGGCCGTATGGGGGGGGTCGGTGTCTGGTGTGTCGGATGGATGTGGTGCAAACCGATCCGAGCCAGTTGGCGCAGGCGACGGCAAGGATGGTGGCGGAGGGAATGTTTATGCGGGAGGTACGGGGGGCATGTGAGGAGATGAAGTCACGCATCAATCCGTAGATCGCTTGAAGGCAGGGATTTAGGTTGGGATATTTATCTTGGATTTTGTAAATAAATCTCTAATAAAGTTTGATCTTGAACAGATATTTAAATTTCAAAGCGTTGATTTGCATGGCTTTATGCTTGGCAGGCTCGACGATTGGGTGGGCCCAGGAGGCTGGGCCTGGTCCGATTACGCCTGAGGGGGAGATTCAGGATCCGTTGGCGCCGGTGAGGTTGGCGCCTGGGCGGCAGGCGTTTGGTCCTGGGAAGAGTCAGTCGACGGAGGAGTGGGATTTTGAGGTGGGGGCAGATTACGGGTATGTGGCCTCGGCGAGTTTGAAGCAGGGGTTAGGTACGGTGACGGAGCAGTCGGCGGAGGTGGGGGTGTTGGCGAGTCGAAAAATCACGGATGGCATTGTGGGAATTGTGGGTGGGGATTGGCAGACCTTTTCTTTTGGGTATAGCGGGTCGAATATTCCGCTGCCGCAAAATTTGCAGGGTTTGAATGCGATTTTTGGGGTGGATGTGCAATTGGACGAGGCGAGCGAGTGGCTGATGCGGATTCAGTTAGAGCCTGGGGTATATGGGACGCTGCAGAGTATCGGTTGGCATCAGGTGAACATGCCGGGGGTGGCGGCGTTCACCAATGTGATCGATGAAGATTTTCAGTGGTTCATTGCCATTCGGGTAGATGCATTCCAATTCTTCCCGGTGATTCCGGTGCCGGGCTTTCGCTGGCGATTTGCGAAGGATTGGCTGCTGAATGGGAGTGCTCCCAAGCCGACGATTGATTGGAGTCCGACGGAGGATGTGCGGCTTTTTGTCGGTGGGGATATTTTGAACCTGAATGCGCGTTTGGCGGACAGCAATCCGGAGGTGCTGGGGAATCGGAGTTTGGCGGGGACCTTGGTGAACTACTTTGAGGCGAGGGTGGGGGCGGGAGTGGCTTATCAGGTTTCGCCGATGTTGTCCTTGCAGGTGGAGGGGGGGGCGATGGTTTGGCGGACCTTCGATTTTCCGCGGATCAACGACAACGTGAACAGCACGATGGCTCCGTATTTTCAGGTGGCGTTGCGGGGAGTTTTTTAGGGATCAAGTTGTCAAAGGGCGGGGCCAGCGAGTAAAGTGGTGGCAATGAAAATTCTACCCGCATGGGTGTGGCTGGTGGGGTTGGGGTTGGTGGGGAGCGTAGGGGCGGAGGAGGAGGCTCCGGTAGCAGGGGAAAGTGAGGCGAGGGAGGAGATGCAAGCGAGTGCGGATAAGGGGGCGCGGCGAAATATTACCTTGGGGGCGATGTTTCGGGAGGAGTTTAAGGAACTGGAGGGTGTGCAGGAATTGAAAAGCGGGATTTTGTACAAGGTGGAGGCAACGGGAACGGGAAAGACGCCGAAGTTGAGCGACTGGGTTCGGGTAAATTATGCCGGAAAGCATGTCGATGGGAGAGTCTTTGATCAATCGAAGGAGGAACCGGTGAGGATGCGGGTCGATCGAACGGTGCCGGGGTGGCAGGAGGTGTTGCCGAGGATGCGGGAAGGGGACAAGTGGGAGGTGGTGATTCCGTCCCATCTGGGGTACGGGGCGAAGGGAACGGGAGCGGGAAATATTGGGGCGAACGAGACGTTGGTTTTTACCATTGAGCTGGTGGAGGTAGAGGATCCCCTGAAAAAGGCGAAGGGGAAGTAGGTTTAGAGAATTAGCATGGCGTCGCCGAAGCTAAAGAAGCGGTAGTTGTTCTTCAGGGCGTGTTGGTAGGCGCGGAGGGTGAGTTCGGGGCCTGCGAAGGCGGCGACGAGAAGTAGGAGAGTGGAGTGGGCGAGGTGAAAATTTGTGAGGAGACCTGAAATTCTTTGGAATTGGTAGGGAGGATAAAAGAAGGCGGAGGTGGTGCCGTGGTGGGGGTTGAGGTTGGGGGCGGATTCGAGAACGCGGGCGGAGGTGGTGCCGACGGCGATGGTTCGGGTGGCGGCGGCGACTTTTTCGGCCAGGCCAAGGGGGATTTCGTATTTTTCTTCGTGCATGGGGTGGTCACGAAAGTCGGCTGTTTTGATAGGGCGAAAGGTGCCGAGGCCGACGTGAAGAGTGACGAAGGCGTGGGAGAATTGGGCAAGGAGTTCGGGGGTAAAGTGGAGACCGGCGGTGGGGGCGGCGACGGAGCCGGGGGGTTGGGCATAGGTGGTTTGGTAATCGGCCGGGTCGGTGGGTTGGAAATCGGGCTGGCCTTGAACTTTGCGGGTTTTGAGGATGTAGGGGGGAAGGGGGGGTAGGCCGTACTGTTCCAAATTCAGCGAGTCCCCGAGGACTTTGAGAACCAGTTGGCCTCCGGGGATGTGTTTTTCGACTCGGAGTTGGGGAGCGGGTCTAGCGGGGGTAGAGCCTGGGATGGGGTCGGGAGAGACGATAGTGCCGGGTTGGAGGCGTTTGGAGGGGGTACCGAGGGCGGTCCACCAACCGGGGCTAGTTTCCTCGAGGAGGAGGAGTTCGGTGCGGTTTTCGGAGCAGATGAGGCGGGCGGGGATGACTTTGGAGTTATTCAGAACGAGGAGGTCGGTGGGAGAGAGGAGGGAGGGGAGATCGCGAATGGTGAGGTCGGTGATTTCGCTGGTAGCGCGGCGGAGGAGAAGGAGGCGAGCGGAGTCGCGCGGGTGAGCGGGGGTGGTGGCGATTCGGTCGGGGGGGATAGGGATGGAGAGAAGTTCCTGTAGGTCGATATTGCTCATAGTGATTTGACAGAGTGTGAGTGATCGGGCACTTTGATCCTATGAGAAAAATCATCCGTGGCTTAAAGAAACTGAGAGCAAATTCATTTACCCTCGTCGAGCTTTTGGTGGTTATCAGCATTATAGGTCTTTTGGCCGGTTTGGCGGTGCCGGCGATTCAAGGTGGTTTGGATAAGGCGAAACAGCAGGTTGATGTTTCTAACATCCGACAATGCGGTATGATTGCCTTCAGCTATGCTAATGATAATGAGGGAAATTTTAACGGAACAAACACCAATGCTATTACTTCGACAGCTTTTTTTACAAATCTTGTCGCTTTGGGACAACTCAACAGTACCAAGATCTTAGCTGGCAATGGATATATTGCCGCTTTAGCGACGAACAATATTTTAGCCAACAACATCGCTTGGGGCTATAACAGCGGTCTTACGGCCTCGGATGATGGTAATTTACCCCTTTTCATATCGAAAAATGTTGGTCAGTCTTTGCAAACTTTTTCTAATATACCCATCGCGACAGCGACAGTTGGATGGAAATCCAAAGGAATAGTGGTGTATCGAATTGGAAACTCTGCTGAATTTATCAAACCAGGAACAGGCGGTGCAACACCAGGGAATGTGACAATAAGCGGTGTAGTTAGTAATTTAAGCACTGCAACTTGGAGCATTCAGTAACACTTAGCTTAAGCGGCGCAACGCATCGGCCAGCTGGCTGATCAGATCGGTATAGCTTGCCCAACGGATGTCGGTTTTCTTTGCTAGGCACTTGTCCAAAGTAAGTACGGTCTGCTCCTGCGCCTCAGGGCAGAGACTGCGTAAGGGGGGCGGACGATCGGAAATGTGCCTTTTGGCGACCTCTTCGGCGGTCTCGGCTTCAAACGGGGGTCTTCCCGCGATGGCGTGGTACAAGGTAGCCCCGAGTGAGTAGATATCGCTGCGAATATCCTCCGGTTCACGCAGCAGTCTTTCAGGCGAAACGTAGTAGGGGGTGCCCCAAATCTCATCCTGTTGGCCTTGAGCGGATCGAGCACCCGCGGCCAAACCGAAATCGGCTAACTTGGGAATATTCCCCCGTCCAAAGAGAATATTCCCTGGCTTGATGTCGCGGTGAATCAAGCCGGTTTCTTCGTGGGCAAACTGCAAGGCGGAGGCGATGCCAATCCCGATCTCGAGAACGTCCCTTTCGGAGACCTTGGCTTGGTTTTCCATTCGATTCTCCAAACTGGGCTGATCGAGGTGCTCCATCACGAGGTAGAGTCGGCCGTCCTGTTCTCCGAGGGTAAAGACGCGAATGATATTGGGGTGAGCTAGCGAGGCCGTGACCTCGACCTCCTCCAGAAATTTTTTGGCGAAGGATGGATCATCGCCCAGATCGGATCGAAGAATTTTCAGAGCCACCTGTCGGTGTAAGCCGCTGTCTTGAGCTAAGTACACTGTTCCCATGCCGCCTTGACCTAACTCCCGCTCTAACTGGTAGTTTCCAAACGTCTGCCCGACCATGGTGGAAGCTGTCTCCATACCCTTCACACTGCCCAACTATTGGGAGAGGGCGAGTCCGTTGGCTTGCCTTCGGAGCAATTCGTTCCTAGCTCAATATATGCCAATTAGCGTTGTCACGGGAGGTGCGGGGTTCCTCGGGTCCCATCTGGTGGATCGACTCCTCAAAGAGGGGCACGAGGTTCTGGCGATCGACAATCTTTTGACGGGGAATGAACGGAATCTGGACCATTTAAAGTCTGAAAAAAAGTTCCGTTATCTGCGGCACGATGTGACCAAGTTTATTGCGGTGGAGGGAGACGTGAATTTTGTCTTTCACTTTGCTTCCCCCGCTAGCCCGATCGACTATCTGGAGTTGCCTATTCAAACCCTGAAAGTGGGCTCTTTGGGGACGCATAATGCCCTGGGCTTGGCCAAGGCGAAAGGGGCGACCTTTCTTCTGGCCTCGACCAGTGAATGCTATGGGGATCCACTCGTTCATCCCCAAAAAGAGGATTACTGGGGCAACGTGAATCCGATTGGACCTCGTGGGGTTTACGATGAGGCGAAACGCTTTGCCGAAGCGATGACCATGGCTTATCACCGATTCCACCAGGTGGACACCAAGATTGTCCGGATTTTTAACACCTATGGCCCGCGGATGCGGTTGCGGGATGGCCGGGTGGTGCCCGCGTTTGTCGGGCAGGCTTTGCGGGGGGAGCCGATGACCGTTTTTGGTGAAGGGAAACAGACCCGTAGCTTTTGCTTTGTGAGCGACCTGATTGATGGAATCTATCGCCTTTCCCAATCGAACTTTCATGAGCCGGTGAATATTGGCAACCCACTCGAACTGACGATTCTGGAGTTTGCCGAGCGGATTCGTCGCATCACGGGAACAAAAAGTACGATTGTCAAAAGTCCTCTCCCAGTGGATGACCCCAAGCAGCGCCAACCCGATATTACCCGGGCACGGACGATTCTGGGTTGGGAACCGAAAGTCGAGTTGGAGGATGGATTGCGCGAAACGATTCGATGGTTTCAGGCCCACCTCGACTCGCCTGTACTTCGATGAACGTTTTGGTATGGGTCGTGGCGGCGGGGATGGGCTGGAGCTTGAACTGGGCTTCGGCGGCGGAAACGCCCAAACCCAACCAGACGACGCAAAGTGAAGAGGGGCGTTATCGAAGTGCCCTCCTCTTTGCCAGCGTGGTGGAGATGGTGCGGGACGATTACTTGGAGCTGGAAAAAACCGATTACGATAAGATGACGTATGCGGCACTACGGGGATTGTTGTCCTCCCTCGATCCGCACAGCCAGTTTCTTGAGCCGGATCACTATAAAATGATCCGGACCGAGACCGAGGGGCAGTTCGGCGGCTTAGGAATTTCGGTCGGAATGGTCGAGAATCAATTGACGGTGAATGTCCCGATTGAGGGAGGGCCTGGTTTTCGGGCGGGGCTTCTTCCTGGGGATCGGATTGTGAAAATTGATGGTAAGGGAACGCATAAGCTGACTTTAGGTGAGTCGATTCGAATGTTACGGGGTCGTCCTGGGGTGCCGGTGAAACTTTCGATCTATCGTCCGGCGGAAAAACAAACGATCGAAATGTCGGTGGTCCGTGAAATGATTCAAGTGCCGACGATTCAAGAGACGAGGATGATTGCCTCTTCCCGATCCCAAGGAGAAAAAATCGGTTATGTGCGGATCACCCAATTTGGGGAGAAAACGCCGAAGGAGTTTGATGGGGCGATTGGCCAATTGGAAAAAGAGGGGGCGACTGCCCTCATTTTAGACCTACGAGATAATCCAGGTGGTTTGGTAGACGCAGCGGTTGAGGTGGTCAGCCGTTTTGTCCCTGAGGGGACTTTGGTGGTGGCGATGGAGGGGCGCAAATCGAGTGACAAGCGGCAGGAGTATCTTTCCCGGTCCTCCTCCTTGCGAGTCCGATGGCCGACGGTGGTCCTGGTGAATGGAAATAGTGCGAGTGCGGCAGAAATTGTGGCGGGATCTTTGCAGGATCTAGGGTTGGCGGTGATTGTGGGGGAAACGACTTTTGGCAAAGGCTCCGTCCAAACCGTGCAGCGGGTCGATCCGAGCGTTGTTTCCGATGTTGGAGTCCGACTGACCACCGCGCACTACACCACTCCTTCACGGAAAAAAATTCATGGGGTGGGAATTGAACCCGATATTGTGGCCCGTCTGACCCGCGGGGAGGAGCAAGCGATCTTGCAAAAGCGAAGTCCAGGATTGAAAAAGGTCGGCGGTGAGGTGCTAGAGGTGAATGACGAGCCTTTGGATCGGGCGATTGATCTTTTGCGAGGTTGGAAAGTGGTGAAACGTCGTTCGCTGTCCCAGCGATCCCCTTAGTTTTGTGGCTTTCCAAACCCTCGGCATCGAAACGTCCTGCGACGAAACCGCGGTGGCGGTACTGGAGGCGGATGAGCACGGTTGCCGTTTATTAGGGGAGGCTTTGGCGACGCGTCCGGAGGAGCATGCGGCGCTGGGCGGAATTGTTCCCGAACTGACCGTTCGCCAGCACCTTGAGTTACTGCCTCGACTGACCGCGGAGGCTCAAAAAAAATCGGGAAATATCGCGGTGAGCGGGGTGGGGGCGACAGCGGGTCCTGGGCTGGCGCCGGCGCTCCTAGTGGGTTTGTCGTACGGAAAAGCGCTGGCCTGGGCGCAAAAAAATCCTTTCTATGCCATCAATCATCTGGAGGGGCATCTTTTCAGTCCGTTTGTTTCGCACGGCAAGTGGCCGGTGTATCCCCACGTGGCTTTGATCGTCAGCGGCGGCCACACCTTGCTGGTCGAGGCGACTGGACCTCAAGCGAGACGGATCCTAGGCACGACACGAGACGATGCGGCGGGGGAGGCTTTCGATAAATTGGCTCGCATGGTGGGATTGGGTTATCCAGGCGGGGCCGCGCTGGAGAGGGAGGCTCGGGCAGGGTGCGCAGGAAAGACTTCGTTGCCGCGACCGATGAAAGGGAGTGAGGGGTTTGATTTTAGCTTTAGCGGTTTAAAAAATGCGGCCCGTCTTCTTTTGGAAAAGAGCCCTAACCTGGCTGTTGCGGGAACCGCTCGGTCCGATTTCTGCGCGGAGGTGCAAGCGGCGATTACGGAGTGTTTGGTCGATCGTTCGGCACGGGCTTTGGAGAAAACAGAAATTTCCACGTTTACCGTCAGTGGTGGTGTCAGTGCCAATCAGGGCATTCTCGTTGCACTCAAGCGAATGGCGGAGGAGCGTGGGGTAAAATTTCTCACGGCGACGGGGGGATGGAATACGGATAATGCCTCGATGATTGCGGCCGTGGCCGCGAGACGAATCTTGGATCACCAGCCTTCGGATTGGGGTGCGGATGCGGACCCTCGCTGGTCGGTGGCGTGCTAAGCCGGAATTAGCCAACCGGGGAGAGTGGGAAGGTCGGCTGCCTGATGGGGCAGGGAAAGAACGGGCAGGCGAGTCAGCTCCTCCAAGATGGCTGGATTGGTGAATGTGGACGGATCGGGGGAGGCGGTCGGTTCGTTGAGGATCAAGCCTAGAATGGGCAGCCGAGTTTGTCGGATCGAATCAACCGTCAGCAGGGTATGATTGAGCGTGCCTAAGGTGTTTCGGGCCACGACCACGACCGGTAAAGCTAACTCTTGGGCCCATTCACGAACGCTCAGCGTGGGATCAAGTGGGACACGCCAACCACCCACGCCCTCAACTAAAAAAGGACCAAGGTAGTTGGTTTCAATCTGGCGCAGTTTCTCTCGCAAGACGCCCCAAGGGAAAGGGCGACCTTCCATAATCGAGGCGGCGTAGGGGGAGAGTGGTGCGGGGAAGTGGACGGAGCTGATCTCGGCTGGGGAAACAGTTCCTCCGGCTGCTTCTGAAAGAAGTATAGCATCGGCCCGATCTCCGGCGGAGATCGGTTTGAGAGGGATGGCGGGGATCGATTTTGCTCGTAGTGCCCGGGTGAGGAGAGCGGTGAAGTAGCTTTTGCCCACCCCGGTATCGGTGCCGGTGATAAAGATGCCCTTCACGAGCCAAGTTCCTGGTGGATGGCTTGATGGAGAGCATGAGCCATTTTTTCAACCTCATCGGCGGTGGTGCAGTACGGAGGCATCAGAACGAGAACATCTCCGATCGGACGAGTGAGCAGGCCGAACTCGCGGGCCCTTTGACAAATCGTGGCACCGACTCTTTTTTCGGATGAAAAGGGAGTGCGAGTCGCGCGGTCGGAAACGAGTTCGATGGCGAGAATCGCACCCTCTTGGCGAACATCGCCGACATGTGGATGGGACCAGAAGGTGGAGGCGTGGAAGGTTAGATTTTGAATGAGGTGGGTGTGTTTTTGAATTTCCATCGGGGATTCGAGCAGATCGATGCTGGCCGACGCCGCGGCACATCCGAGGGGATTGGCCGTGTAGCTGTGCCCGTGAAAAAAGGTTCGCGCGGGATCACCCGAGAAAGAGGTAAAGATCTCCTCGGTGGTCATAGTTGCGGCCAGAGGGAGATATCCGCCGGTGAGGCCTTTCGCTAGAGCCAGCACATCGGGGACGATGTTTTCTGCGTGGGAGGCAAGGGAAGGGCCCGTCCGACCGAAGCCGGTAAGGACCTCATCCGCCATGACCTTGGCCCCGACTTGACGGGCGGCTGTGGCCGTACGCGTAGCGTATCCGTGGGGGTGCATGACCATGCCGGCGGCGCCTTGGACTCGGGGCTCGACGACCCACGCGGCGAGACGATCCCTGCTGGCGTGGATGGCCTCCTCCGCTTGCGTGGCACATTCGAAATTGCATTTTCGATAGACTCGGGCATCGGCGGCTTCTGGTTTGGCACGGTTGAAGGGGCATCGGTAGCAGAAGGGGGTCATGACCTTTTCGGTCGGGAAAAGGATTGGTTCAAAGTGGCGATGGAAGGAGGGGCTATGGCTAAGACTCATCGCACCCATCGTATCGCCGTGGTACGCGCCCTGGGGTGAGATGAAGTGAGTGCGCTGGCTTTGGCCATTCTGGGCGAAGGATTGGAGAATCATTTTCAGGCCTGCCTCGATCGCGGTGGATCCGTCGTCCGAGAAAAAGACACGAGTCAGCTTGGGTTGTTGGTTTTTGAGCTGGGTATAGTGCAGAAGCTGTTGCGCGAGGCGAACGGCCGGCTCATGGGTTAAGCCAAGGAAGGAGGAGTGGGCGATCTGATCGAGCTGTTGGCGGATGGCTTGGTTCATTTTTGGATGGGTATGGCCATGCAGGTTGGTCCAAATGGAGGAGTTGCCGTCGAGGTATCGTCGGCCATCGCTGGCCGTGAGCCACGCCCCTTCGCCCGAGGAAATGGAGATAGGGTGAGAGGCAGGGTCCAACCAAAGTGAGTTGGGGGTAAAGGGATGCCAAAGATTCTGGCGATCCAGACGAATGATTTCTGACGGGGTCACGAAAGAGGGAGATTTTTCAAGGCATGAATTACTTTGGCTACCTCGTCTTGAGAGTGTCGGGCGGAGAGGCTGAGGCGAAGCCGCGCTGTTCCGGTGGGGACAGTAGGGGTGCGAATGGCGGGCACATTTAGCCCAAGTTGCTGCAAGTGCTGGGTGGCGGCGGCGGCGGCGGAGTTGGAACCGCAATGGATGGGGTGAATCGGACCCGCTTGGGGGGAGGGGTAGGAGGAAATAAATTGGCTGATATTCTGTTTTAGTTTCTGGCGAAGTTGATCTCCCTCGGCCGAGCGGATGATCGAAAGCGCGGCTTCGGCGGAGGCGGCGGCCGAGGGCGAAAGAGCCGTGCCAAAAAGAAAGGTTCGAGCCTCGTTGAGCAGGTGATCGATGATGGTGCCTCGGCTGGCAATAAAACCGCCCGAGGATCCCAAACTTTTTCCCAAAGTGCCCATCTGCAGATCGACGAAAGAGGTCAAACCAAGCTCGGAGGCGAGGCCGGCTCCCTGCTCGCCGAAAATTCCACCGGCATGAGCCTCATCCAGCAGAAGCCATGCTCCGGCTTCAGTTTTGAAGCGGATGATTTGTGCTAAGGGGGCGAGATCGCCATCCATGGAGTGAAGAGATTCTACGACCACAAGGATTTTGCCTTTCGGGTTGAGTGCGAGGGCGGCATCGAGGCCCTTTTTTAAGGTCGTGAGGTCGTGTCGCGAAAAGAGGCGAAGACGGGCATCGGAAAGTTTGGCCCCATCGAAGAGGCAGGCGTGCGCATTGCGTTCCATCAGGATGGTATCGCCCAATCCAACCAGAGCTGGAATTGCCCCGAGAGGGGTGAGGTATCCTGAAGCAAAGAGGAGGGCACGTTCCGTTCCTTTCCATGAGGCGAGGGCAGACTCCAGCTTTTGATGTTCGGGGCAAGGGCCAGCCAAAAGACGGGCGGCACGAGCACTGGTTCCATATTTATCGAGGGCCTGCTGACCCGCCTGAATGACCGCGGAATGACGGGATAGGGCGAGGTAGTCGTTATCGGCAAAGGAGATTGGGGTGGGCGATTGGGGCAGGGCGCGCTGGCGGTGATCGTGGCGTCGGGCAGTTTCTCGAGATTGTATATCGGCCAAAAAAGCGGGCGAGTTCATGCCTTACTATCGTGCCGAGGGAAGGGGGTGGGGGACGAGGTTAAATCTTTTCGTGTCGGGTGATCATTCCCGCGACGCAGGTAAGTTCGGCCGGATCTGAGCTTTCAAGAATGGCGGTGAAAGGGTCATGGTCGAGCGGGACTCGCCATCCGACCCAGTCCGCCCAGGCTCCCGTCTGTAAGGTGCCGAGCTTGGATTCACAGCCCAAGGCACGGGCCGGGATGGTGGTGATCATCCGCCAAGCCTCGAGGGGAGAAATATGGGAGTATTTTTTACGGAACAGGCGAACCTCCTCGCGAAGATCGAGTGGCAGATTGGGGGAGCTGGCGGGGCTGTCGGTTCCGAGACAAACGGGAATTCCGTTATCCTGGAGAAGTTGGAGGGGAAACGATTTTCGGCCAAACCATTCGTGGGATGTGGGGCAATGGACAAGGGTGACCCTGCGTTCCTTGAGGTAGGGCAGATCGGAGGGTTGCAGCTCGTTCCCGTGGGCAAGAATCGCACCTTCGGGGAGAGTTTGGTTTTTTTGGCACCATGCAACCGGCGATTGGCTATTTCCGAAATCAGTGCGTGGAGGTTCTTTGGGGAGGATGTCGCAAAATGAGGTTTCGTTGCCCGCCAGCAAGGAGGTTTCCTCGGGGGATTCGGCTAGGTGGGTGGTGAAGGGAATTTTGTGGATGGCGCAGGAAGCGAGGACTTCTTGATAAAGTTTGGGGGAGGCGGTGTAGGGAGCGTGGGGGGAAAGGGAAAGGTGCCAGGCACTGGCTGGATTCCGCGATAACCAGGCCATCGATCGCTCCACGATTAAGGAAACCTCGGGACGAGTTTGTATGTCCATGAATTCCAGAGCCCACCAGATTCGGGAAGCGGTCGAGGTCAGGCCTGCCATGGCGTGCAGGTCGGAGGTAATCGACATAATGGAGGTGGTGCCGGTGCGGAGTGCGGCCACAGCCGAGCGCTGCATCGATTCGCGTCGGGTTTCGGAATTCAGACTCGGCAGTCGGGCAAGGATCTGTTTCAGCCAAGATGGAAAATCTTTTTCCGGGGTGAGCTCCTCGAACAAAGAGGAGAGCTCCAGATGGGCGTGGAGGTTGATCCAGCCGGGAGCGAGGGTCAGATCAGGAAGATGGAGAACTTCCTCTCCGACTTGGGGATCGAGGGAAGGGCCAACCTGCGTCATGATTCCGTGTTCCATCCGAAGGTGACCCGGGCGATGGATTTGCCCGGAGGATTCGATCAGGGCACCGGCACAAATGAGCATGGTGCGTTAGGTGCGGGTGGGACGTAGCCGTTGCAGCGTTTCAAGTTCCGGGGCAAGAGTGCGGCGGATATCGGGCGACATGCGATCGATAAAAAGAATACCCATGAGATGATCCACTTCATGTTGGAGGGCACGGGCCAGAAGGCCGCCCGCGGTGAGGGTGAGGCGGTTACCTTTCAGATCTTGATAGTCCATTTGGATGCGGAGGCTGCGGCGGACAGGGCCGTGTAGGTTGGGAAAACTTAGGCAACCCTCGTTTTCTTCGTCTTTGCGGCGAGTTAAAGTGACCACCGGATTACAAAAAAAGAGGGGCATATGAAGGCGCCAGTCGACTGGTTTTCCGAAAAGTTCCATGGAGGAAGGACGCTTTTCGATCTTACGTAAATCCACGACCGCGATTTGCAGGGAGATCCCGATTTGGGGTGCGGCTAGGCCGATGCCTTCCGCCTCCCGCATGGTATTTTCAAGCACGCGGGAGAGTTCGTTCAGTTTTGGGTCGGGTGGAAGGACGGGGGTGGCTAGTTGACGAAGGACGGGGTCCCCATATAAACGGACGGGGAGCACGGGCGGGGACGATTTCAGGGATTGGCAGTGGCGCTACCGATCTTGGAAGTACGGACCGAGATCGGCACACCGGCGTCCTCACACGCATCGAAGAATTTAAAGAAAATGGCGATCGGGGTGGTTTCGTCAAAGTTGAGAATGAGATTTTTCACGCTACGGGCCTTGAGGGCCTTGGCAAAGTCCGCCCGAAACGAGTCTGATTTTACATCCAGCTTCAGGGGTTGATCGCCGAGAAAAAGAGGGAACTTATCCGCATCGTACAATTTCGAGTAATCGTCCGCTTTGTTTGATTTCAGGGTGAGCTCAGGTGGCGCGGTCTTCGCCTCTTCGACTTTCTCCGTCCCTTTTTCTGATTTGGGGGGGGTGACGTCGACCGAGGCGGTTTTCTTTTTAAAACTGGTCGTGACGATAAAGAAGATCAGAAGCATGCAGAGGATGTCGATCAGCGGAATGACATTGATTTCAACGCGGCGGCGGCGGGAGGGATTAAACTTCATCGCGGGCGAGCCCGGGAGGGGCTTAGGCGGGCACTTCTTCGGTGTAGAGTTTCTTCAAGAGAAGCATGGAGTACTCCTCGAGTTCGACGGAAAGGACGTCGATCTTTTTGCTGAAAAAAGTGAAAGGGAAGAGCATGATAATGGCGGTGCCGATTCCGAGAACGGTGGTATGCAGAGCTTCAGCAATACCGGCGGAAATCTTGGCCGGATCGGAGTTTTCGCTGCCGACCGCGGCGAAGATGGTGATCAGACCGGATACGGTTCCGACCAGGCCCAAGAGGGGGGATGCCCCGACAAAGATTTCAAGGTAGACGATGCCGCGCTCGAGCCGGGCCACTTCGGTTCGGGCGAGGGTTTGCAGAGCCTCCACATTTTCACCCCGAGGGAGGGAGGAGTGTTCCAACGAGCTGTTGACGAGACGGGCGAGGGGGGAATCGTTGCGCACGCAGAGCCGAACCAAGGTCTCGGTGTTTCCGCCTGCCTTCAAGGCACGAATGGCATCAATAATATCTTTGGGGGCAACCCGGTCACGGCGAAGGCGCCTAAAAATCACGGTCGATAGAAAAAGTCCAGAAATCAGGCAGGAGACGAGCGGGAAAAGGATGGCGGCGATGATGAAAGGGCTGACCTTGGTCAGATCTTGCAACGTGCTGATGACATCGAGTCCCATAAGAGAAAGATCCTAGTGAAAGGGTAAAGTTTGGCCAGCTTTGATCTTTTAGTAGATGCGAAAGGCGAGTTGCCAAGGGAAGCCGTTGGGCTTTTCTGCTTTGAGGTCGGCTGGAAATGGACCAATGAGGTCGCTGGACTGCTTGATTGAATCCGCGCTGATCATTCCGAGAATTGAATTCGGGTTTCCTTGGACGATATCGAGATCGGAGATCGTGCCGTCGGCATTGACGTGGAAGCGGACGACCACGCGATCGACCCCGATTTGGGCCATGGTTAGTTGAACCTTATTGTTCCAGCGGGATCCAATGGCGAGGTAGAGCTTATGTTGGTACCGACCGAGAGCCGTGCCCATGGAGGCAAAAGACGCGTCTTGGCCCATGGCGGCACCGCCAGAAACCGCGCTACGATCGCGAAAGATGTCGGGGGGTGGAGCCATGGCGGATGAGGAGTCGGAGGCGTTGGAGGCGGCTTGGGCGGCGGAGGGTGGCGAATCGTTCTGATTTTGGGTTGGGTCCTCCTTTGTGTCGGGAGTGTCGTCAACTTTTTGGATGGGAGTTCCTGGGCCAGGAACGGGTTTGAGAAGATCCGGCTTGGGTAGAGCAGGAGCGGGTTTAGGAGTTTGTTGGGCAGGCTTTGGGGTGGATGGGCTCAGGCGGGCGGCAGGAGGGGGAGAGGCTGGGTTGGCGGAAAATTGGGAGTCCCGCATCGTTAGGGAGTCATCTTTTTTGCCGTCCTGTCCGCCCAAGGTGGGGTCTGTTCCATTCACTACCTTGCTTGAAGCGGCAGTGTTGCGGTCACTTTGCTGGGCAGTTCTGGGGTCGGGTTTATCCACCTCTTTCAATCCCGAGGCATCCACAAATTGGCTTTGCATAGGGGGAGCCATCTGGGGAGCTTGAGCGAGGCGCTGAATTTTTAAATTTGTACGGACTGGATTTTCAGCGGGTTTTTTTTGTATTGCGGACAGGGTTTGGGATGAGATCCAGAAAAAAGAAAAGATGAGGAAGTACAGAATGGTAAAGAGACCTGCGATGATCATATCCCGACGTTCCCGAGCGTCCTCGTTGGCGTAGGGAAGAGGAGAAACCCCATCTGGGGGGATAGCCATCGTCATAGATTGAAAGTAGGAAGCAAAAGGGTTTACGACAAGGTCGAGGGTTGTATTTTTCGTGCTGGGATAAGCCGATCAATCAAAACATAAAATGCTGGAACTAAATAAAGGGTCAGAAAAGTCGAGGAGAGCATGCCTCCCACTACGGCGACCCCGAGCGGGCGTCGACTTTCTGCTCCTGCCCCAAGGCCTAGGGCGATGGGCACGATTCCGATAATGGTGGAGAGAGCTGTCATTAAGATGGGACGAAGACGGACAGCCCCAGCTTGGCGCATCGCCTCGACCGCGGAGATGCCAAGGGCACGGCGTTGGTTGGCGAACTCAACGAGAAGAATTGAATTCTTTG
>CAMCFB010000004.1 GCA_945874125.1 Verrucomicrobia subdivision 6 bacterium
ATCCCGATTGGGCCGTTTGCGATTCAGCCGGGGGAAATGTTGAAGCTGGCTACGGTGGTGATGGCGGCGGCATGGGTAAAGTGGAAAGGGCCGAAAATGAAAAATAGTTGGGAAGGTCTCTTCCTGCCTTTTCTGATTCTCATCGTGCCTGTCCTGCTGTTGGTGAAGCAACCCGATCTGGGCTCGGCCGCATTTGTCATGGTGGCGGCGGCGGTGGTGCTTTTTGTGGGCGGGGCGCCGATTCTTCCCCTGATGGGGGTCGGGGTGTTGGGTTTGGTGGGAGTGGGGTTGGTCGCCCTGAGCATGCCTGAGCGGATGGATCGTTTGGTGGCCTTTATGAATCCGGAGGAGCACAAGCAGGGGGGTGGATATCAGGTGACACAGGCTTTGATTGCGTTGGGTTCAGGGGGCACGCGGGGGGTGGGGTTAGGGCAAAGCATCCAGAAGATGTTTTATCTGCCTGAAGCTCACACCGATTTTATTTTTCCGATTTTGGGAGAGGAGTTGGGCCTATTTGCCACGTTGAGCGTGGTCTTGCTCTTTCTCGTGATGACCCTGTGCGGGGGGTCGATTGCGGGGCACGCGGCCGATCTGCCAACGATGGCGTTGGGCATGGGGGCAACCGCTTTAGTAGGAATGCAGGCGATCGCGAATTTGGCCGTGGTGACAGGTTTACTACCCCCCAAGGGTGTGGGGCTGCCCTTTATCAGCTACGGTGGATCGAACTTAGTTTTATGTTTGGGGGCAGTCGGAATTCTCCTGTCCTTGCATCGTGAGGCGAAGTATCCCGTGGAGGCCCGTCACCGTCGTTTGGTGGGTGGGGGCCAGTGATCGGTATGGGACAGTTGGCCATTGCGTGTGGGGGGACGGGAGGACATCTCTTTCCGGGGCTGGCGGTGGCGGAAGCGGTCCGAAAACGCGGGCATGAGGTGAGCTTTCTGATTTCCCCCAAAGCGGTGGATCGACGGGCATTAGCGGGAGCAGGCGAGGAGAGAAATGGGGTGGAGATCCCGGCGGTGGGTTGGAGCGGATGGTTGGGGGCAGGGCAATTTGCGGTACAGTTTCTCTCGGCTGTGCGAAAAGCGGGAGATGAGATGGCGAAGAGGAAAGTGGGAGCTCTTCTGGGCATGGGGGGATTTGTTTCGGGTGCGGCGAGTGTGGCGGCCAGGTGGAAAAAAGTTCCCTACTTCTTGCACGAGTCGAATGCGATTCCGGGTCGGGCGACCCAGCTATTCGCGAAGGGAGCTCGTCAGGTATTTGTCGGCTTTCCCCAGTGTGAGGCGGCGATGGGCGGTGTGAAAGTGACGGTCAGTGGCACGCCCGTTCGTAGTCGATTGGGGGGATTAGGCAAAGAGGAGGCGTTGCGAAAGCTGGGGCTGCATCCGCAGCGGCACTTGATCGCGGTTTTGGGTGGAAGCCAAGGCGCCCGGGGATTGAACGAAGCGATGTTGCGGGGATTAGCGGCCCTCAAAAGTGAGTCGTCGCGGATGCAGATTCTTCATTTGGCCGGGGAGGCCCACGCCGAAAAAGTTCGCCAAGGCTATGAGGGTTCCGGTTTTCATGCGGTGGTGATGGGATTTTGCGATGAGATGGAGGCGGTCTATGCCGCGGCCGAGGTGGTGGTGGCGAGGGCGGGTGCGGGAACTTTGGCGGAGTTGGCGGCGTGTCGGGTTCCCGCCATTTTGGTGCCTTTTCCCGCGGCGGCAGGGGATCACCAAATGGCGAATGCCCGGGCGTATGCGCAGGAAGGGGCGGCGGAGGTGATCGCGGAGAAGTATTTGGATGGGACGGAATTGGGGCAACGGATCGCCCGAATGCTCGGGGATCGAGTTCGTTGTGATCGAATGAAGATGTGGGCCCAGGCACAAAATCGGCCGAACGCGGCTGAAACGATCGCGGAGGTAATTTCCCATGAGCTTTGATGCCGCGCGATGGAATCAGGGAAAGCTCCGGGTTCACCTCATCGGGGTGGCGGGATCGGGCATGACCCCTTTAGCCGAAATTCTCTTAGATCTTGGTCATGAGGTGACTGGATCCGATTTGAAGCCGGCCCCGGCACGAATTATTCAGAGAGGGGTGGGATTTTCTTTGGGGCAGGCCCCCGGAGGAATCGGGCCAGTGGATGTGGTGGTGGCGTCGGCCGCCATCCCGGACGAAAATGTGGAGTGGATGGAGGCGAAGAAACGCGGATTGGTGCGCCTGCGTCGAGCGGAAGTGTTGGGACAGCTGGCCCGAGGGAAAAAATTGCTCGCGGTGTTGGGATCGCACGGAAAAACCACGACCGCCACCATGGTGGCGCAGATCTTTCACGAGGCGGGAGAGAATCCATCGTTCTATCTGGGGGGATATGCCCCGGCTCTGGGCGCATCGGGCCGATGGGGGAAGGGAGATTGGTTGATTGCGGAGGTGGATGAAAGTGAGGGGGCGCCCACCCAACTCAAGCCTTGGGCGGCGCTGCTCTTGAATGCGGATTACGAGCATGTGGATCGTTACGCGAATGAGAAAGCGGTCATCGCCGCCTACCAGCAGATTTTAGGAAATGTGGCTGGGCCTGTCATCGTGGTGGCGAAAGAGGAGACGGCCGCGATGGATGCGGCGGGCAGCGTGAAGCAGAAAGTGACCTTTGGCTGGGAAAAGAGTGAGGCGGACTATCTCGGAAGTTGGGAGGGGGAAAACGCGGAGGGGATTCGGTTTGGGGTGAAAGGCAAAGGAAAGGATTTGGGGACTTTTGCGGTGGCGGCGACGGGGCGGCACAATGGGGGGAACGCGTTAGGGGGACTCGCCATGGCGGTGGAACTGGGGATTGCCCCAGAAAAGATTCGGCAGGGATTACGGGCGTTTCGGCGGGCGGAGCGACGATTTGAGATTCTGGTAAGCGAGCCGGCTTTGGAGGTGGTGGACGATTACGCGCACCACCCCAAAGAGGTGGTGGCGACGTGGAAGGCGGCCCAGGCACGAGGGCGGGCTCGAATTGTGGCGATTTTTCAACCGCACCGTTACACCCGATTGGCGACCTTTATGACGGCATTTGCGGAGGCTTTAGCGAAAGCCGATCTGGTGGTGTTACTGCCCGTGTACGCGGCGGGGGAGCGGGAGATGGAGGGACTTGGAGTGGCGGAGTTGGCGGCGAAGATTGGGGAGTTGGGAGGAAAGGTGGAAGTGGCGGGGTCGATGCCCGAGTGCCGGACGATTTTGGGCAAGGTGTGGCAGGAGGGAGATCTATTTTTGTTTATGGGGGCAGGGGATGTGACGCAGTTGGCCAAAAAGGTGGCACGAGATTTTGGCACGTTCCGCGCGGTGCGGGATTTAGTGAAGGGGGAGGGAGTGGTGAAGTGGTATGAGCCGATGAATAAACATACCACCATACGAATTGGAGGCCCGGCTCAGGTTTGGTTTGAGCCGGAAAGTGAGGAGGCGCTGGGACGGGTGGTCCGGTGGTGCGGCAAGGAGGGTGTCCCTCTCACCGTGGTCGGTCGGGGAAGTAATTTACTGGTGAGAGACGGGGGAATTGGCGGGGTGTGTGTTCATTTTGGGCAACCAGGCATGAGCAAGATCGAGGCGGAGGGTGGCAAGATACGCGCGGGTGCGGGAGCACGTCTCAAGCAGATTGTGTCGGTGGCGAAAGCCAACGGGATCATGGGACTGGAGTTTATGGAGGGAATTCCGGGGGCACTGGGCGGGGCGATGCGCATGAATGCGGGGGCGATGGAGTCGTGGACGTTTGAGGCGGTGGAGAGCGTGCGGGTGATGAATCGGGAGGGGAAAGTGAGCGAGGTGGCGAGAGGTGATTTTGAAGTGAAGTACCGAAAAGTACCGCGATTGGTAGAAGACATCGCCGTCGGGGCGGTTTTGCACGGGAAGCCGGGAAAGCCGGAGGAGATTGCGGAAAAACTGAAGCAGTATAGTCGGAAGCGTTGGGATTCGCAGCCGGCCGCACCCAGTGCGGGTTGTATTTTCAAAAATGCGGAGAAGATTCCGGCGGGTAGGTTAATCGAAGAGCTGGGGTTAAAAGACACCTCGGTGGGAGGGGCACGGATCTCCCCGGTGCACGGAAACTTTATCGTGAATCAGGGCGGGGCGAAGGCGGTAGATGTCTTGCGGTTGATGGAAAAGGTGCAAGCCAGAGCCAGAAAAGATCGGGGCATCGATCTGGAGCCCGAGGTCATCGTGGTGGGGGAGGACGAATGAAGCCTGAAAAAATGAAGGTGGCTGTATTGGCGGGGGGAATCTCCAGAGAGCGTGAGGTTTCCTTGCGCAGTGGCGCGGCGGTGGCGAAAGCTTTGCGATCGGTGGGGGTCAAGGTGTTGGAGGTGGATGTGAAGGAGCGTGGGGTCAAGGTTCCTCAAGGAACGGATATCTGCTTTCTCTGTTTGCACGGGACGTATGGGGAGGACGGAGAGATCCAAGCGGAGTTGGAGGCGGCGCAGATGCCATTTACGGGGAGCGGATCGGTCGCGAGCGCCTTGGCTTTTGACAAGTTAAAGGCGAAGGAGGCGATGGTGGGGGCGGGAGTTCCGATGGCGGAGAGTAGGGAGTGGAGCCGAGACCACGATTGGAAACCGCCTTATGTCTGCAAGCCAGTGGCGGATGGTTCCAGTTTTGGGGTCTACCTCGTGCGGGAGGAAAAAGACGTGGCGGCCGTGAAGAAGAGTGTGGAGAAGTGGAAGGGTAGAATGATGATGGAGCGTCTGGTAGAGGGAACAGAGATGACGGTGGGGATTTTGGGGGAGACGGCCCTTCCCGTGGTGGAGATTCGGCCGGCCAAGGGATTCTATGATTATCAGAATAAGTACACCGTAGGGGCGACGCAGTACCTTTGCCCGGCCCCGATTCCGAAAGAGAAGGCGGAGGAGCTGCAGTGCATCGCACGGAGTGCTCATTGCGCCTTGGGTTGTGAGGTGCTGTCGCGGGTCGATCTGATTTTGGACGCGGAGGGGCGGACGACCGTGTTGGAGGTGAATACTTTGCCCGGCATGACCGACTTAAGCTTGCTGCCGAAAGCGGGGCGGACGGCGGGAATCGATTTTGCCTCTTTGTGCTTAAAGATTTTAGAGCTGTCTTGGGAAAAGACAAAGAAAGGGGTCGCCAAATGAGAATCGATCGAATGTTTTCGCGTATGGGGAAAAGACAGAGGGCACGCAGCCGGCGAGCTCGGCATGTCTTGGCCGCCAAGATGTCGGGAAAAGGGGGGGCGCAAGAATTCAGTCGACGGCTGGGGGCGATTCTCCTGCTGGCGGGATCTCTGGCGACAGCGGCGCTGGTGACCTCGATCGGGATGGATGCGATTTTGGGTGCGCTCCTCTACCGTAACCAAGATTTCACCCTTCGCCGTTTTGTGATCGAGCCAGCCAACAAAATTGGGAAAGGGGAGTTGGTGGGGGCGAGCGGGGTCAAGCTGGGTCAAAATCTTCTGCAGATGTCGCTGGATGAAATTCGGCGTTCGATTGAGAAAATTCCCCACGTGGCATCGGTTCGGGTGGAGCGTCACCTGCCCGACACGTTGTACCTTTGGGTGGAAGAGCGGCGTCCGGTCGCGCTTTTGGCGCCTACCCCATCGGCCGGGATGCAGTTGGCGCAATCGATGTACTATATCGATTCGAGGGGTTTTGTTTTGAAACCAAAGCCCGGGGAGAAGCTGATGGCACTGCCGGTTATCTGTGGGATTTCATCGGATGAGGTGGTGGAGGGGGAGTTGACCCAGCATCCGGATGTGAAAGCGGCCTTGCTCTTTTTGCGGGAGTCCCTGCTGGCGACCGTACGAGATGGGTTAGATTGCTCCAAGATTGTCTTAGAGGGGCCGGGAAGATTTCAGGTGTCCACCCCACGGGGAGGAAAGATTCGTTTTCGGACAACCGATTTATCCGAGCAGTTCGCGCGGCTCAGTGTGATTTTTGAGTATGCCGAAACTAAGGGCCAGGTCGTGCAGACAATCGACCTGACCCCTGATCGGAATGTACCCGTGACATTCCTCAACTAGAAAAAACGGAGAAAACCACCATGATCATGCGAAGAACACCCACCCAAGAAATTTTGATTGCGACCGATTTGGGTACGCAATCGATGAAAGTGGCTGTAGCCGAAATGTCGGAGGACGGCGCATTGACCTTATTGGGGGTGGGGGAATCGGTCTCGGCCGGGATGAGGAAGGCGGAGGTGACCGATTTTGGATATGCCCAAGCTGCGGCGAGGATGGCGTTAGCGGAGGCGGAGCGCAGAACACAGGCGGAAATTACGGAGGTGTATCTCACCTTGAGTGGAACGCATCTGCAGGCCAAGAACGAATCAGTTCGAGGGGCGACGGTGGCGGAGGATGACCATCGGGTGACGGAAGGAACGATTGAGGAGTTGCAGAAACTGGCGGCCCACTTACCGCTTCCGCGGGATCATGCGATTTTGCATGAGGTTTTACGGGGATACTCGCTGGATCGAGGAGTAGGATCGGCTCAACCGCTGGGGGTTCATACCGAACAGATCGAGGCGCACTACCATTTGGTTACAGGGAAAAGGACAAAGTTGCAGACTTCGGTGCAGTGTGTGGCGGATCAGAAGATTCGGGTGAAGGGCTGCACATTTTCGGCCTATGCGTCGGGGCGGGCGGTCTTGAGTGATGAGGCGAGGAAGCGTGGGGTGGTGGTGGTGGATTTGGGTGCAGGGGTAACGGACGTGGCGGTCTGGCGGGATGATGCGGTGGTTCACTCCGCGGTGCACGGGGTGGGTGGGGATCATTTGACCCAAGATCTCTCGATTGGCCTTGAAATTCCTTATGCCCGGGCGGAGCGGCTGAAAAAGGAGATGGGATCGGTGGTACTCGAGCCGATGGAGAAGGATGAGAAGGTCACGCTGGCACGGGAGATTAGCTTCGATGGGCGAACCTTTTTCAAAGAGGCGATGGTGCAGATCTTACAGGCTCGGATGTCGGAAATTTGGCAGATCATTCAGGCGGACTTGGAAGAGCAGAACCTGTGGAGCGCGATTGAAGGCGAGGTGGTGGTGACGGGAGGTGGAGCCAGGCTCAAGGGATTGAGCCGACTCGCTTCGGAAATCTTACCCAGGCCGGTGCGAGTCGGTCGGGCCCGCGATTTTCTGGGCGAGCAGAGTGATCTGGAGCGGCCCGAATTCTCCGCCGTCCTGGGAACCTTGAAGTATGCGGCCGAAACCGAGCGGCGGGAGGCCAACCAAGTCAAAGGGTGGAGAAAATTACAAAAGTCGATTGGTAAAGTCGTCTCCGGAATGCGCTTTTTAGCGTAAGGAAAGGTAATCCATATGAACCCAAACCATGATCCCATAGCTTCGGTCGCCATCCTCGCGGTCGGGGGTACAGGAGCGGCGGTCCTCGATAATCTGGCGGTGGCGTGTGAGGGTGAACATCGAACCCTTTGCATCGACACCGATGCCTTGGCTTTGCGAGGCACGGTGGCCGGGAAAAAGATTTTGGTCGCCCCCGAACGAGTGCATGGCATGGGCACGGGGGGTGAGGCGGAGTTGCTGGAGGGATTAAGTTTGGAGGAGGGCGATAGTTTAGACCCCCTCTTGGCAGGAATTCGCACGGCGATGGTTGTGTTATCGGTCAGTGGAGGAACAGGTTCGGCCCTGGGCCCTAGTTTAGTGCGCCGTTTGAAGAAGCAGGGTTCCGAGGTGGTGGTTTTGGCGGTGACTCCCTTTGGTTTTGAAGGCAGAAAAAGGAAGGAACGATCGGAAAAAGCGTTGCGGGAGCTACGGCAAGTAGCCGATGTCGTTTTGGTTTTTAGCAATGAGAGGTTGTTAGAATCGTCGATGGCGAAGGATTTGCGAGAGGGACAAAGGGCTTTGGATCGGGCCTTAGCGAAAACAGTTCATGGGCTGGCGCATGTGATGGAGAAAGGTGGGTTGGTGCATCTGGGCGTGGCGGAGCTTAAAGAAGCGGTCGGGCAGGGTGCCGACGCGGTGGGCTGCCTAGAAAACGCCTGGGCGGGAGTGGCCGAAGCCACCGGAGAAGGGCGAGAGGAGGCGGCGATTGAGGCGGTGGTGGAGGACATCTTGCTCGAGGACGGAAGAGCTTGGAAAGATGGGAATCGCGTCTTGGTCAGTGTGATTACGGGGCCTGAGACCTCGTTGCAAGATTTCCACGGTTTACTGGAAAAGATTCGTCGTCGACTACCGGTGGATTTGCCGATTTCGGCGGGGGCGGCGGTGGATCCGGAGAGAAGTGAATCGCTTAGTCTAACGGTTTTGGTCACCCGAAGGTGCGAGGAGACGTTACTGCGCCAAGTGGAGAAAACGGAAAAAGTGGAAAAGCGTGTCGCCATGGAAAGTTCGGAAAGTAAGGGGAAACGAAAGAGAAAAATTGTGGCGGCCCAAGGGGAGTTGGAGTTCGACCAAACACCCAGCCGCTTTCTGCGCTCCAGTCCGAGTGTCCGCGGGGCGGAGGATCTGGATCGCCCCACATTTCAGAGGAAGGGAATTGTCTTACGGTCCTAATTGGAAGAAGCACTTTTTTTATTCCTTCGGGGTGGTCTCGGCTGGGTGAACTGGGTTAACTTCCTGTATGAAAGTTCGCATTGGATTCTTGGGGTTGTTTGCTTTTTTGAGTTTTACTCAAGCGCAGGAGACGAATGTATCGTTGTTTCGACTAGGAATTGATGTGTTGGCGGAGCGCGGTTTTCGAGATTTAAAGGGGAAGAGAGTTGGGCTGGTGACGAATCCCTCTGGGGTGGATGGGCAAGGGAAGCCGAGTTGGAAAAGGCTGCGGGAGTCGCCCGAGGTGAACCTGGTGGCGTTATATGGCCCCGAACATGGGGTTTTTGGGAAGGTGGGTGCAGGGAAGCATGTTTCGGGGGAGAGACACGGCGAGGACCGCAACAGCGACGGCAAGATTTCCAAAGATGAGGAGACGGGAATTCGGATTTTTTCGCTCTATGGGGCGACGCGCAAGCCCACGCCCAAGATGTTGGATGGGTTGGATGTAATCGTGTACGACCTGCAGGATGTGGGCTGCCGCTCCTACACTTACATCAGTACGCTGGGGCTGGTGATGGAGGCGGCGCAGGAGAAGGGAATCGAGGTGATGGTACTGGATCGGCCTAATCCATTGGGAAATTTTCGAGTGGAGGGGCCCCGCCCCCAAGGAGAGTTGGTCATTCCATCCTTTATTGGGCAGTACGACATTCCTTACGTGTATGGGCTTACGGTAGGAGAGCTGGCGAAATGGATTAATGAAGTACATTTGAGGCGCCCGTGTAGGTTGTCAGTGATTCCCATGAAGGGGTGGAATCAGAAGATGACTTGGGAGGATACCGGACTGAAGTGGGTGGCCACTTCACCCAACATTCCGATCACTCGGTGTGCGCGAGGGTACGTCGCAACTGGATTCTTTGGGGAGTTGGGCGTTAGCAATGGAGCCAATCCAACGGGAGTACCCACGACGGGATTGGATGGAACCGTGGTTCAGCCGTTTGATATTTTTGCGCTGGAGAATGTGGATGCGGAGGAGCTTTGTCGGAAAATGACCGATTGGGGATTCAACGGGGTTAAGTTCACTCCGTTCCGCTTCAAACCGCCGACGGGTAAGTATCGCTCGGTGGTGATGTCGGGGGCGCGAGTTAACACCGACCCGAAGGCCCCGGCGAATCTGACGGCGATCAATGTCGCCGGGATTGAGATTCTCAAAAAAATGTTGCCCAAGAAAAACTTTTTCGCCGATGCGGAAAACGTGGTGATGTTCGACAAACTGAATCGCTCGCGCCAGACCCGACAAATGGTGCAATCGGGGGTTGCCGCTCGTCAGATCGTGGCGTCGTGGGATGCGGGGGTGGCGAAGTGGAGGGAAGAGAGAAAGCCTTACCTGCTCTACCCGGAGAGCGAGGAGCCAAGCCGCAAAGCACCGGTCAGCGGGGCGGCTCGTCTGAAGCCGTGACCTTTCTTTACCGCTTCGTAAATTAAGTTTTTAGGGCCGTGGAAGGCCAGCGGGCCAAGAGACGCGGCGGCGAATGAGCCAACCGACTCCAATGAGATCTTGCAGGCCGACCCAGGCGCGTCCGGCAATGGTGTACTTGGAGGTGCCGGCACGTCGGGGGCGGTGGTGCACGGGGAGTTCCCCTAATCGGAGGCCAGCTGCGCCCAAAAGAGCGGGAAGGTATCGGTGCATTCCTTTGAAGGGAACAAGGAATCGGGAGTCTTCTCTGCGAATAATTTTAAGAGAGCAACCTGTGTCATGTGCCCCGTCCATAAGAACGGTGCGTCGGATCGAATTTGCAATTTTGGATGCGATCTTTTTTTGCCATGAATCCATGCGAGGAGTTCGGATTCCACAAGCAAAGTCCGCTTGATTGTTTTGAAGGAGTTGGAGGAGGGCGGGCAGATCGGCTGGGTTATTCTGACCATCTCCATCCATCATGGCCGCAAAGGGACGTGTGGCGGCCAGAAGTCCGGCGTAGAGGGCGGGGCCTTGGCCGAGATTCTTTGGAAAGTGGATGACGCGGATATCTTTTTCCTGGTCTAGAAGCACAGGGGTACGGTCTTTGCTTCCGTCGTCCACCGCAATGATTTCGGCCTCGGGCACAGCCGAGCGCGCCTCGGCAATGACGGCCGAGACATTCTCCTCTTCGTTGTAAAAAGGGATAATGAGGGAGAGTTGGGCAGACATACTTTATCTGGAATGAAGGAAAGAGGGCAGGCGGGCAAATAGTTTTGGAAACAGTCGGGGGCCGATCTTTTTCCAGAGAAGATTTGTGATCTGGGCGATGACCCAAGTGTAGAGAATGGAAAGGGGGATCGAGGCAAGGACATCGGTAGGGTAGTGGTCACCCGTATAGACGCGTCCGAGGGCGGCGAGGGCGACGAGGATCCAAGGCCAACGCATGGATGGACCCCAGACCAAGCGAGCGGAAGTGGCCGCGGCGACGGCGTTGGCGACATGAGAGGAGGGGAAGGAGCGCCCGTTCGAAACATCGCCTTCGGGAATGCCGGACAGACGGACGGCAGGGGTCCAGCGGTTTTGGCCGGAGCCAGGGCTGACCTCGCGAACTCCCTCGACCGACTGGTAGGGCCGGGGCCGATGAAAGTAGTGTTTCAACGGGTTGGAAATCAGGGGATCCCCGATGGCGATCGCGAGGATCGCCAGAATAACCCATGCTTTTGTCCGGTCTTTTCCCCGGAGGAGTAAAAAGACGGCGGCGAGAAGAAGAAAGGGAGTCCAAAGGCGACCATCGGCCAGCAGGTTACAGAATTGATCAAGGATCGGGTGATTGAATCCCCGATTGAGGAGGCGGAAGACCCTGAGGTCCAACGAATAAACTTGGGAGATCAACCCCGTGAGGATAAATTAGCAAAAATGGTACGACAAGTCGCATACCTTGCTCTTTCTTTGGCGTGTCTGGGCGCGGGATGGTCGGAGGAGAAAAAAAACATCCGCTCCCCCTCCAAGGATAGCGATGAGGAGATCACGCCGACGCCGAGGCAAATGCAGAACTTCCTTTGGAAGACATTAGTCATGAAGGACTTAAAGCTCACGGGGAGGGTCCAATCGGGGGATAGGAAGATCCCGGTGGTGGTGCGGACAAAGGAGCGTCTTTTGCAATTCGAATTTCAGGATCGGCCATTACAAATTCGGGTTCGCTTCGCCCCAGAGGGGAGTTTGATCCAGCATCGCAAAAAGGCGGATGCCGAGTGGCAAGTGGTGACGGGGAAGGAGAAAACGAAGTCGGTGGCGGGAACCGATTTGGCCTATGAGGATCTGGGCATCGATTTTTTGCGGTGGCCCGACCCGCAACCCAAAGGCGAGGACCATGTCATGATGTTAGAGTGTTGGGTGTATGAAGTGACCCCACCCGTGGAGAGTAATTATGCCAAAGTGCGCTACTGGATCAGTAAAGGATACAAAACGATGATTCGGGCGGATGGGTTGAATGCGAAGGGGCAGGCGATCAAGCGGTTTACCTTCAACAGTGTGATTGAGGCGGAGGACACGGTGGTGATTGGTGAAATGAAGGTGGCCAAATTAACTCCGGGGACTGACTTGTCGGTGACGCGGACCTTTGTCCAGATTGAAACGGTGGAGAAGAATTCGGGACTGTAGGATCGGCCAGATCATGAAATATCGAATCGATCTCCACTGTCACTCCCGCTTTTCGTCCGATGGGGTGAGTGAACCCGAAGAGATGGTGGCGGCGGCGAAGGAGCGCGGGTTGCACGGCTTTGCCATCACCGATCACAACACCTCGGCCTGCGTGGACTACTTTCTATCGATTGGATTGATGCGAGAAGATGGCCAGCCGGTGAACGGTTTCCTGATTTTGCCCGGGCAGGAGATCACGACAGCCGCCGGGCATCTATTGGCCCTGGGAGTGCGCTTGCCCGATCTGAAGGGGATCACCCCAGACGAAGCGATGAAGTTGGTTCATTCGGCCGGCGGGTTGGCGGTGCCGCCCCATCCGTACGACAATTTTCGCGCGGGAATTCGAGAATCGATTCTGAACGAGTTGCCCCTCGAGGCGATTGAGGTATTCAATGCGGCCGTGACCTTTAAGAGAGCCAACCAGCGATCCTTTGAGTATGCCCAGGCGAGAAAATTGGCGATGACGGCCGGCAGCGATGCCCATCACGTCGAGGCGATTGGCACCGCCTGTACCGTTTTGGAAATGGAAGAGCTGACGGTGGCGAATACCTTGGCGGCCATTCGCCGAGGAGCGACTGCTCTCGAACAAAAGTATATGAGCCGAACCCAAGCTTTACGCAAAACTTGGAGTAATGTGTTTCGGTTACGTTCGAAGAAGAAACTTTTCCTACCTCCCCGCACTCCCTTGTGAAGCATTCTGCTCCGGTCACGCGGGCGATTATCTACGGCAACATTGGCGTGGCCGTTTTAGATGTTTTGCTCACCTTAAGATCTTCTCAATCGGACTCCCTGATCCGACAAATCCTCTCCCTTTCCGCCGCCAATCTCTTGGATGGGGCCTGGTGGGAACCGTTCACCTACATGTGGCTCCATGCGCCGCCGATTGGGTTTTGGGTCACGCACATTCTTTTCAATATGCTGACCCTTTCGATTTTTGGAAAACCGATGGAGGCGCGACTCGGCCCGCGTCGGTTTGTTGCCCTTTATTTGCTGGGAGGCTTGGCGGCGGCTGCTGCTTTTTTGGGTCAAGCTTGGTGGGAGGGGGGAGGAACCTTGGCCGGATTACAGGCCAACACGCAAGAAATTGAGGGTGCCAGCGGGGCGGTTTTGGCAGTGGTGGCGGCCTTCGCCGTTTTTTTTCCGGATGCACGGCTCTTTATTTTTCCTTTTCCCTTTCCCGTTCGGGCGAGTCGGGCGGTGCGGGTCTTCATCGGGCTGAGTATTGCCATGATGTTTATTCCCGCCCTCTCGTTCATCGGGCACAGCGCCCATATTGGGGGACTCTTGGCGGGGTTCTTCCTGGCGCGGGCTTGGCATAAGGCGGCCCCTCAACCCCCTGTCCTTGGTTCAAAGGCGGGAAGAGGAATGGAGGAGATGGCGGCTACTTTGGCTGTTTCCCAGTTGAATGAGGTGGAGTTTCGGCGCGAGGTGCGACAACTCTTGGGTGAGTTAGGCAAGGGACACTGGCGGCCGTTGACCCCACGGGAGCGGGCCCTTCTGCGGCGAGCGCATTTGTTGGTGTAAGGATCGTCTTTCATGAAGGAAACCCTCTCCCCCGATCGTGCCCGAGGGTTGTGGGAACAGTTTTTGCAATTTTCCCCAGGGAGCGCCGAGATCGTTGCCCGTAATGAGACCCTGCAAGAGGCGGCTAAGAATCCGGGGCGCCTCCGGCAAGAGGGGGCCAAAGGAAGATATCGGATCGAATGGCAGGAGAGGGTTGTCCGAGCCGATTCCCCAACGAGACGGTTGGCGGAGTTGCGGGATTGGCAGCGGGCGGAGTTGGTCCGACTGGCCTGGAACTGCTTTGCCCAACCGATCTCGGCGGAGGAGGCCGCCCGTGGATGGACTGGGTTGGCCGAGTTTACGGTGGAGACGGAGTTGGGGTTAGCCCTGGACAAGGCACCGGAGGGCGATCGGGGCAAGGGGCAAGGATTCACTATTTTGGCCTTAGGAAAGTTGGGGGCGGGGGATCTCAATTTTTATTCCGACCTCGACCTTATTTTTTTTCGTGGAGAGAGGGATGAGGAGGGAGCGGTCAATCGACTCGCCCGCTCTGTGGTCGGGGACCTGGATGCACCGGGGGGAGAGAGAATTTATCGGGTAGATCTACGTCTTCGCCCGGAAGGGGATCGGGGAGCTCTTGTTCCCGTGCGCAGTGATTTGGAGGAGTACTACGAGGCCTACGGGGAGGTTTGGGAGAGGTGTGCCTGGATCCGGGGCCGACGAATCGCGGGGAGTGAGGAGGAGGCGTACGAATTCTTTCAATCCCTACAATCCTTTATTTACCCACGGGGATTGAGCCCTTCGGCGTTGGGAGAGATCTTTCAGCAAAAAAGTCGGGCGGAGGATGAGCTCCTGGCCGACGAGGATCGGGATCGAGAGATCAAAAGGGGACGAGGCGGTTTGCGGGAAGTGGAATTTCCCGTGTTGGGCCTGCAACTTTTGCACGGGGCGGCCCAACCGACTCTGCAGACCAGCGATCTGCGAAAAGCGATTCGGAATCTTGAGATTTTGGGAATTCTGAAAAAAGAGGAAGCGGAGACATTGCGGGGGGGGTATGATTTTTGGCGTCGGCTGGAGGATTTTCTGCAGATGCGGATGATTCGGCAGACGCATCAACTGCCGTCCTCCGCCGAGGACATGCAGGTGTTGGCTCAAACGATGGGTGTGGGGTCAGGGGGAGTTTTGGAAAAGGAGGTGGAAGGGTGGAGGGACAGGGTAAGGAAAGTGTATGATTCGGTCTTCGGGGAGCTGAGGCCGCCGACGGTGGCCGGGGTGGATTGGGTGGCGAAGGTGGATTGGGCCGATCCCGATAGCGCAAAAGAGGCGTGGAGTGGGTTGGAACCGGGCGGGGAGGTGCACTCGACCGCCCGAACAAAAGAGAACTTTCAGAGATGGCAACCATTATTGCAAAAGGAGCTGGTGGCGTGTGCTCGACCCGACGTGGCTTTGATTGGCGTGGCCAACTTTGTCAATGCGTATGGATCTCGTTCGCTGTTGTACGAGAGTTTGTGCGTCAGCCCGAAGGCGTTGAACTTGCTCGTGCGGTTTTTTGAGAGCAGTAAAGATCTCGGGGCCGCGCTCGTGGCTCGGCCGGAACTGTTTGAGGCGGTCGCCCAGTCGGAGTTAGATACGCCCAGGGGGGTGGCTTTTCACCGACAGGCATTCGCACTTCCGCCCGGGCAAGAGGAGGCGATGGACGCGGCTCGGGTGTACGTCAGAGGAGAGGAGCTACGCATTGCCATCCGGAGTTTGTTGGGTTTGGGAACGATTGCGGATTTTCAGCGGGAGCTAAGTGCTTTGGCCGAGGTCTGTTTGGAGTGGGCTTGGAAATTTGCGGGGAAGCCCGACTGGGCTTGGGTTGGTTTAGGCAAACTGGGAGGGGAGGCTCTGAGTTTCGGTTCCGATCTGGATCTTCTGGTCGTGGGCGAGGGGGAGGCGGAGGTGCAACGAGCGGTCAAGTTTCTGACCGCGGAGCGGGTCTCGGGCGCGCTATTCAAAGTAGATTTTCGGCTGCGTCCGTATGCCGAGGGGGCTTTGGCGGTGCCGGCCCAGCGGTACGCCGAGTACTATGAAAAAGAGGCGCAAACGTGGGAGGTGCAGGCCTTATGCCGGGCGCGGGTTTTAGCCGGTGCGGCGAAAGTCGGTCGGGAGTTTTGGCCGGCGGTGGAGCCTTGGTGGGTCAAGTGCGGAAAGGGGGAAACGCTTTTCCCTGAAATTCGGGAGATGCGAGAGCGGATTGCGACGGAGCGTGTGCGAGAAGGGGAGGAGGAGCGCTCCTACAAGACGGGTCGAGGGGGATTGATCGATGTTGAGTTTGCCTCGCAAGGGTGGCAGATGCGTCACGATCTGCGGGAGTGCCGAACGGACGAGGTTTTGCGAAAGATGAAAAAATCGGCGCCGGTCGAGGCGCAGAGTTTGCGTCAGGGGCTGGAGTTCTGGTCGAGAATCGAGTGGTGGATTCGGCTCAGTGAGGGGCGAGCAGGAAGCATCATTCCGGCCGCAGGGCGAGATGTAGAGTGGCTGGCGAGAAAGTGTGGGGAAACGGATGGAGTAAGATTCAGGCAGAAGGTGCACGATACATTCGAGTCGGTTCGCCGAGCGTATGAGGGAGTCTTGGGGTAAAGCACAACTCTCTCTCGACGATTTGAAATCGGTACGGCATAGTCCTACCTTCTAACTTCTTATGGCTAAAGAGATCACCATGCCCGCCCTGAGTCCCTCGATGACCGAGGGAGTCTTGGCCAAGTGGCATAAAAAAGTGGGGGATACGATCAAGCCGGGCGAAGTGATTGCGGAAGTGGAAACCGATAAGGCCACGATGGATCTGGAGGCGTACGACAAAGGGACCATTTTGCAGATTTCGGCCCCGGAGGGTTCCAAAGTGGCGATCAACGGCCGGATCGCCATCGTGGGAGAGCCGGGGGAGAAGGTGGATTCGCTCAGTGCCCCCGCTCCCGTAGCTTCGGCGACACCAGCGGCGAAGACGGTGACAAGCAGTGCGCCGGCGCCGACGGTTGCTGTGGCTCCTGTCGTGGCCCCGGTGAACATGGGCCGAGTAAAGATTTCCCCGTTGGCCAAGAAGGTGGCGGCAGAGAAGGGGGTGGATGTTTCGGGGGTGGCCGGGTCAGGACCGGGGGGGAGAATTGTGCGACGGGATGTGGAGAGTGCCCAAGGAGGCGGCTCGGTCCGTTCCAGTGCTGGAATTTTTGGCGGCAAGCCGATTGCGCAAGATGGGGTTCGTCCGGTTTCACAAATGCGGGCGGCGATTGCCCGTCGTTTGGTCGAGAGCAAGACCACCGCTCCCCATTTCTATGTGGAGCGGGAGGTGGATGCGGCTCCCTTGGCTAAGTTGCGGGCATCGGCCAATGCGGCGCTGGAAATGGCGGGTGAGAAGTTGAAGCTGAGCGTGAACGATTTTGTTTTAAAGGCGTCGGTGGAGGCACTTCGGAGAGTACCGGCGGTAAACTCCTCTTGGGAGGGGGCCTCGATTCGACAGCACGGGGCGGTGCATTTGGCCTTTGCGGTGGCGTTGCCCGATGGATTGATCACACCGGTGATCCGTAATGCCCATGCGAAGGATTTTCGGACGATCGCCCGGGAAGCGAAGGATCTGGGGGCGAAGGCAAAGGCGGGAAAGTTGCAACCGGAAGAGTACACGGGCGGTACCTTTACCGTGAGTAACCTCGGGATGATTGGAGTGGAGAGATTTTCGGCAATTTTGAATCCTCCCCAAGCGGCAATTCTGGCGGTGGGGGCGACGGTGAAGAAACCGGTGGTGGCGGCGAACGGGGCGATTGTGCCGGGCGAAAGAATGAGTCTGACCGTTTCGGCCGATCACCGGGTTGTGGATGGTCTGATGGCGGGAGAGTTTCTCAAAGCGCTGGTGGAAGTGTTGGAAAGTCCCGGCGTCCTTTTGATGTAAGGGGGATTGTATGGCGACTTATGATCTGGCGGTTTTAGGGGGTGGACCGGCGGGGTACGTCGGAGCGATTCGGGCGGCGCAGTTGGGCAAAAAGGTAATGGTCATCGAGAAGGAGCGTGCGGGGGGAACCTGCCTGAACTGGGGATGTATTCCCTCGAAGTCCCTTCTGAAGAATGCGGAGATTTACCAGCATATACTACACGCGGAAGAGTATGGGATCAGTACGGGGAAGATCTCCTTTGATTTTGCGAAAGTGATGGGGAGAAGTCGGAATGTTTCCGATCGGATTGCGAAGGGCGTTGAGTTTCTGCTCAAGGCCAAGAAGGTGGATTATCTGGTTGGAGAGGGAAAGTTGGGGGTGGATCGCAAGATCAAGGTGAAGACGGCGGATGGGAAAAGTCAGGTAATTGAGGCAACGAATGTGATGTTGGCGACGGGGTGTGTGCCTCGAGTTCTGCCTGGAATGAAGGTGGACGGTAAAGTGGTCATGACCAGTCGCGAGGCGCTGGAGATGAAGAAACAGCCCAAGAGCATCGTCATTCTGGGGGCGGGTGCGATCGGGGTGGAGTTTGCCTATTTTCTAAACTCTTTTGGGACGAAGGTGACGCTGGTGGAGATGAAACCGCGGGTCTTGCCGGTCGAGGACGAGGAGATTTCTGACATGTTGGGGAAAATTTTAGCGAAGCAAGGGATCGAGATTTTAACAGAAAGTAAAATGGAAAGTGTCACCGCCTCGTCCACGGGAGTGAAGGTAAAGTTGGCCGGAAAAAATGCCAAGACGATCGAAGCGGATGCGTTGCTCTGTGCGGTCGGGGTTCAAGCGAATTTAGAGGGGGCGCTGGATGCGGGAGTGAAGCTGGAGTTGGACAAGGGCTATGTGAAGACGGATGCTCGGTATAGGTCTTCCATGGCGGGGGTTTTTGCGGCGGGGGACATTATTGGACCGCCTTGGCTGGCGCATGTGGCCTCGTTTGAGGCGATTGAGGCGGTGAACGGAATCTTTGATGCGAAGTACCAACCGAAGAAGGTCGGGATTTTCCCTGGTTGTACTTACTGCCAACCGCAGGTGGCGAGCATTGGGCTGACGGAAGCGGCGGCGAAGGAGAAGAAGCTAAAGTTCAAGGTCGGTCGTTTCCCGTATCGGGCAAGTGGGCGGGCGGTGGCGAGTGGGGATTCGGAAGGGATGGTGAAGATTCTCATTGGCGAGCCTCACGGGGAGATCCTGGGGGCGCATATTATTGGGGCAGAGGCGACGGAGTTGATTGCCGAGGTGGGATTGGGAATGACGTTGGAGGCGACGGCGGACGAGATTGCTGGGACGATTCACGCTCATCCGACGCTGACCGAGATGATCAAGGAAGCAACCGAAGCGGCGGTCGGCCACGCGATCCATATTTAATAACGGCCTGCTGGACGTCGGGCCTTCCCCGTGATGATTCGAAAAGTTTCGGTTGCGCTGACTATTGCCGGATCGGATAACTCGGGCGGAGCGGGAATTCAGGCGGATCTAAAAACTTTTACGCGATTAGGGGTGTATGGAACCTCGGCTTTGACCTGTGTCGTGGCGGAGCATCCGGGAAGAGTTTCAAGAATTGCGGCGGTTGAGCCAGGAATGGTAGCGGAGCAGATCAAGTTGGTCTTTGAGGCTTTTCCAGTGGGAGCGGTAAAGACGGGGATGCTGTTTTCTTCTGCAATCATAAGAGAGGTGGCGAAGCAGTTGGGCAAGAGAAGGGGGCTGAAGTTGGTGGTGGATCCGGTGATGGTGGCGACGAGCGGGGCGGCACTGCTCAAGCCGGATGCGGAGCGGGCGATGGCCAGGTTTCTCTTTCCCAGAGCGGCTTTGGTGACTCCGAATTTGGATGAGTCGGCCCGATTGGTGGGAAGAAGCCTAAAAAATCCGGAACAGGCGAAGGAGGCGGCTCGGGAGTTGGCCAAAAAATGGAAAGTGCCGTTTTTGGTGAAGGGGGGACATCTCGAATTGGCAAAAGCGGAAGATTATCTGGCTTGGCCAAACGGGAAATTAAAGATCTTTTCGGCGAAACGGTGTAAGGGGGTAGAGACGCATGGAACGGGGTGCACCTACTCGGCAGCGATCTGTGCGGGTTTGGCCATGGGGTTTTCTTTGGAGAAGGCGGTTGGAAATGGAAAAAAGTTTATTACTCGGGCGATCCGGAATCATCTGAGATTGGGCCGATATACACCTCTTAATCACCTAGTTTAAGGGCACCTACGACCCCAATTCTCAAAAAACGGCTTGTAAATCATTGACCAGTAGAGGTTTATATGACCTACGACCCCAAGCAAGTTGTTGTCGGGCAATGGGTTATGAGGGGGGGTTTGGAGGGTTGAGGATATTGGGACACTGGATAGGTTGTTTTTGATGAAAACGAGTTGGCCGATGAGACGGCCGCTTTTCCCGGTGGCGGTGGCGGCTCTACTTGGCACGGTATTGGGACTGGGGTGGGGAGAGAGCGGGTGGATTTGGGTGGGTGGGGTTGGGGTGGCGGTAGCGGGGCTGGTTTTTTCACTTTGGGGGCCGAAGCGTTGGAAAACTCCATCAATCTGGATCTTTGTTTTTGGGGTGTTTGCTCTTTCTGCGGGGACACGAGCGTATGCACCGCCCCGAGATTCGTTGCGGGCTCGGGCGGGGGAGGAGGGCGGGACGGTGATCCTGCAGGGTTGGATGGCGGAGCTACCCACCGAGCGAATTTGGCAGAATGGAGAGAAATCGTTGGAAAGCGAGTTGGAGGCCATCTCGATCTTGGGGGACAAGGGTTGGGAGAAAACAAGCGGAAGGGTTTTATTGCGGGTGGATCCAGCGCCCGAAAAGGTACCGAAGGTGGGTGAGATCGTCCGACTAGCGGGATATTTGGCTCTGCCAGAAAAGCCCCGAAATCCGGGCGAGTTTGATCGAGTTCAACACCTGCGCGCGAGAGGTTTGGATTATGTTCTAAAAGTCCGTCTCGAGGAGTTGGAGATCGTGGGGGAGCAGAGGGGGATCCCTCTGGCGAAAATGGCGGCGGCTCTGCGGTCTCACATGATCGCGGCGACCTCGTTGGGATTGGAGAGTGATCCGGAGGCGTCTGGGTTAATTGCGGCGATGCTTTTTGGATATCGCGATGGCGTGGGGGCGGAGCTACGGGAGGCTTTCCGAAATACGGGCACGCTGCATCTCTTTGCGGTCAGCGGCCAGAATCTGGCGGTGGTGGCGGGGATGTTGCTTTGGGTTTTGGCTTTGAGCGGGGCGGTGAAGTGGAGATGGGCGTGGACGACATTACCGGCGGTGTTTCTTTTTTGTTTGGCGACGGGAATGGAGGCAAGTGCCGCTCGGGCGTTTGTCATGACGGGGGTGCTGTATCTGGGATGGATTTTGGGGCGGCCGATGGATTCGGCCAACTGGTTGGGGGCGGCGCTGCTCGCTTTGCTGATTTGGGATCCGCGACAGGTGGGAGATGTGGGTTTCCAGCTTTCGTTCCTTGTGGTGGCGGGATTGATGATTTTTGCCAGTCCGATTCACCACAAGTTGGGGCAGTGGGGTAGGCCGGATGCGTGGATTCCCTTCCGCTTAGTGGCACCGTGGCGGAGAGCGGGGCAAAAAGTGTGGATGGTGCTAGTCACGCTGGTGGCGGCGTCTTCGGCGGCGTGGTTAGGATCCTTGCTTCCAGCGATTTTTCTTTTTCATCAAATTACCCCAGTGGCCTTGGCGGCGAATGTGGTGGCGGCTCCGCTGGCGGGTGCGGTGACGGTTTTGGCCGCCGTCTCTTCGGTCGTAGCGCCTTTCGCTTCGATTGGAGCGATCGGGATCAATCTGCTCAATGCCCGTTTGGTGCATCTGTTGGCTGGGGCCATGGGGTGGATGGCGACGTGGCCGGGGGGTCACTTGGCCGTGGCGGATCCGAGGGTGTGGTTCGAGCGGAGGCCTGCGGTGGAGGTGATGGCGGTGGAGGGGGCGGCGCCGACGTTTGTGCGGGGAGGTGGAGGAAAGTGGTTGATTGAAACCGGATCGAAAAGTGAGTGGGCGAATGTCGTCCGGCCCTTTTTACATTTTTTCGGGGTAAATGATTTGGAAGGGGTGATTTTGACGGCGGGATTGGGCCAGCGTTCGGGGAGTGCCCAAGAGGTGTTGGAGGGTGTTCGGGTGGGGTGGTGGGGGGAGTCGGGCCTGGGTGGGAGATCTCCCCTTTTGAAAAAGTGGAGAGAGGAGTTAGCCGTTCGAAAAAAAGGCAGGAGATTTTTGCGAAGCGGGGACCGATTGAAGTTGGGTCAGGATTGGATAGCAGAAGTGCTTTGGCCACCGGAAGGGGAGGGAGTGGGTCGGGGGGAGGAGGACGGAGTGGTGCTGCGGCTGCAGTGTGGTGAGGCACGACTGCTTTGGGCGGGATCGATTCCCGGCGATGTGGAAATGAAACTGGTGGAAAAGTATGGAGAGGAGTTGAGATCGGGTGTCTTGGTGGAAGGACCAGCGAAGAGTTTGAATCTAACCCAGGAGTGGTTGCGGGCGGTCCGACCAAGCTATCTGATTCGATCTTGGAAAGCTCTGGAGGATGATCCTTCCCTGTCGGTCGATTTCGATTCACTGGCACAGGAGTTGGGGATCACAGTGGTGAAGTTGAAGCATCGCGGAGCGGTACGATTGGGGGTGGAGGCGTCCAGTGGAGAGTGGGCCTTTCGGACTTGGAGAAAAGAGGCAGAGAAAAATTAGGGAAGCAGAGCACACCCCGCGGTGGGGGCTTTGGGAATTTCGGAGAAGCCAGGCAGATCGGGCGAAAGTGGGGGAAGTTGGAGTCGGGAGAAGAGATCATTTAGACCGGCGAGAGAAGTTCCGGGCCAGATGGCGGAAACTAGGCCATCCGGCTGGACGAGACTGAAGCACCCCGATTTGGTAATTCCCAAGCGATGGCCCAGCTGGGAATGAGGATCCCGAAGAGCGGGCAGTTTTTTTCCAGCTTTTGTCATGAACTGATGAATCTGATCCGGTGTTCCCGCAAAAAGAAAAAACCAGAGGGCTTTTGTTTTACTCCTTTCCATCGCAACAGAAAAATATTTGGCAAACTCGATGCTGCAGTCGCAATCGTGAGAAAAGAAAACAAGTACCACGGGCTTTTCTTTCGCGAGGGAAGACCAGGGGACGACGCGGTCATCCATGCGATAGAGGAGGCTCTGGGCGATGTTTTGGCCCGTCGATTGGTTGAGTGAGATGAGGTCGACCGGAGGTGAGGGATGTCGGCTGGAGATTTTTTCTGTTCGAACGGCGGGGAGATTGGAATTGGGTAAGGTAAGTCCGTAGATGAGGGCGGCGAGAGCGACCAACAGGAGGGCGATGGGCCAGGGGGATTTCATTTCTCTTAGTGGGATGGCATGGCGATCCACGGAGGAACAACGCTGCCCGAAACCCAGCCGTTAAGCCGGCGAATTTCGTCGGCCGAAAGCCGCGGATCTTTCAGATAAATGTAGTAGTCGTCCTGGCGTTCAAAGAGGTCGCCCTGAGCCTCCTTCGTTTCACTAATCACCATGGTGCTGGTGATGCGAATATGGAAATAGCCACGGATGAGTTCATCATACTTCGCGGGTAGAAGTTGAAACTGGAAGGGGATGAGGGTTTTGGTGGGGATCACTTCCCGGATCTTGGTGTCGGAGCCTTCGGTCGTTTCTTGAGGAACGGAGTCCCAGCGCCCGTCCGTCTGAACAAAAACAAGAATGGAAGGGCCAAGGATAAAGAATCGACGCGATGAGTCATAGTTCTGGAGGAACAGATTTGCATGGACGTTGCCGTCGCCCTTGGCCTCGAAGGAGTCCACATCGGCCCGGAGTTGGCGAAAGGCGATTTCCTCGGTGATGCGTTTCTTTTCCTGTTTCGCCCAAAGTTGGCGTCCTTGGGACCAGGCGATGATCCGGTCAGTCGAGTAGAGGAGGGATGCTCCCAAAAGCAGGCTGGCCAGGAAGAAGGAGGCGGGTCCCCGCCAATCCCCGACGGGAGCGGGTTTGGGTTTCTCTTCGGTAGCCAGGCCCTGGGGGGCTTTTTCGAAAACCGGCCCCTGTCTTTGGATCAGGGAAGAGCGAACAGTTTCGGCGGGGGGTTTTTCCGTGAGAGCCAGTTGTCCGGCGGACATTTGAAATACCCGGTCAGCGAGGGAGGCGAGTTGGTTGCCATGAGTAACGGCGAGGATGGCAAGTTTCCGTTCGTCCCGAAGTTCACGCATGACTGTGAGAATTTCTTCCTCGGCCAATGGGTCAAGGTTGCTGGTGGGTTCGTCCAGCAGCAGAAGAGCGGGTTCATGTTGGAGGGCGCGTGCGAGAGAGACTCGGCGTTGTTGGCCACCGGAAAGTTCATTGGGAAAGGCATCCCAACGGTCCCCCATCCCCAGACGGGTGAGAAGTTTTTGGGCGCGGGAATAGGCCTGATGTTGGGATTCACCGGCCAGCAGTCCGGGAAGGGCAGCATTATCTAGGGCGGTGAGTCCGGGAAGGAGGGAGTTGGTTTGGAGCATGAAGCCTATCCGGTGGGCGCGGAGATGGGCGAGTTTTCGGGGCGAGAGTTGAAGGAGGTCGATGCCTTCAAGATAGAGGGTGCCGTGGTCGGGTCGGGCGAGTGCTCCCAAGAGGGCCATCAGGGTGGATTTTCCCGACCCAGAACGACCACAGATGGCGACGAATTCGCCCGACTGGATTCCGATGGAAACCTGGCGGACGGCCGCGATGGAACCTCGCCGGGCGGGATAGATACGGCTGAGATTTTGGGCGTCGAGGATCACGCTCATTCGCCGCTTCCTCGGAGAAGTTGATAGACCTCGCGACCCGCCAGCCGCCAAGAGGGAATGAGGGCGCCGAGTCCGGCCACCAGAGAGCCAAGCAGGAGGCTGAGCCAGGCGGCAAAAATTTGGGAGGAGATAGAGGGGAGTTCGAAGGTGATACCACGGGAAGTGAGAAGATAACCGAAGGTTCGGACGAAGACCGATAGGCCGATCGCGCCGAGGAGAACTCCGAAAAGCGCGCCGAGGAAAGCGCAAAGAGCGGCTTCCATCGATAGCCATAAGGAGAGCCCGACTCGGGAAAGGCCCATGGCGAGGAGTAATCCGAGCTCCGCTTTGCGTTCGGCGACAATTCCGGCGTAGACAACCATGATCAGGAGTCCGGCCATTCCTAGGCCAACGAGGGGGAACGCGATCGAGCCAGCAAGGATGGTTCGGATCGATTGGCGGACCTGAATCCCGAGTCCGGAGCCGCTAATGATCTGAACTTCAGGGACAGAGGAGAGGGCGAAGCGGACATGACCCGCCCCTGCGCCCGGCGACAAGCGGAGGAGAAGGGCGGAGGGGGCACCCGTCATCGAGGAAGTTCCGAAGGTTTGGATTCCGTGGGATTTGGCCTCATGGGCAAGTTCATTCACGGTGGAAAAAGAGGCAAAGACCGATCGTTCGGTGGGGCCGACACCCGTTCGCTCAAGTTTTCCCCAGACGAGCAAACTCTGGCCAAAGAAATTGATGGTTGAGCCCAGAGGTTCTGGGCGACGTCCCCCGACCAAGACATCGTTTTGGGAAAAGGGGCGGGGCAGGTGTTCTCGAATCCAGGGTTGTAAGGTGAAATCGGTCGAAGGATCGAAAGCGATCAGATCGGTTTCGCCATGGCCTTCATCCGAGGGAATGGAAAAGTGGCGTTGGGGGGAGATTTTTTCCAAACCGGGGAGAGATTCGATTCTTTGAAAAACCGATGGGTCGAGCTGAGGGGCATTGGGTTCCCCGGCCAGAAGGGCGGCGGTGAGGTTGTGGGTGATTCCTTTGGGGAGGATGAGGAGATCCGCTCCCAAACGATCGAGGGAGGTTTCGAGGCCACGGCGAATCGAATCGCGGACGACCAAAGTGAGAAAGATCGAAGCGGAACCGATGGCGACGGCGAGGGCCAGAAGGAGGTAGCGGCCAGGACTTCGTCGGGTCTCTTGCAGGAGGAGGCGAAACGCCAGCGAGAGAAGGCGGTATCGGTGAAGCAGATGGGTTAGACCGTGCAGCTACGACTGTATTTCATTTCTTCCACCTTGGAAGGAACGATGACGCAGTCGTGGTGTCCGCCGAAGTTGGGCATGTAGCCGACCTGTTCGAGGGTGTCCTGGCGAAAGACAAAGGCACCGGATTCCATGCGTTGGAATCCCGAAAAGATCACCAAGGCATATTTGCCGTCATAGGTGGTGGCGGTGGTCTGGGTATCAACGCCGACATTGCGGAACTTTTTGATAACTTTCCAATCCTTGGTGCTCACGACATAAACATCTGACTTCATCGGCTTTGGTCGAAGGACGGTGAAGAAGCATTTGGAACCATCGATGGAGAAGTTAACGTGGAAAGGGGATGGGTATTCGCCCTGCCACTCCTTATCCTTGACGAAAGTGATCCTTTTCCATGCTCGGGGATCGTCGCTGGAGGTGTCGAATACGGCAACGTTGTTGGCGCGGAGATTGTTCATCATCACCAGGTGATTCCCGGAAGGGTTGAAGCCGGTCTCGTGGATGGGGTTCCCGACTGAGGGAAGGGTCACCTCCCAAGTGTCTGGGCTGTTGGAGACTTTTTTCACGGGCCAGTTATCGGCGAGACCTTCATTGGCCATCACGTAGCAAACGGGCTCCATGGAGGTACGGTCGATAATAAAACCGCCTCCGCACATGCGAAGACCGGCGATGGAGTAGCGGTTGCGCGGGTCGTGCAGGCAAAAATCCAGACCCGTCAGGGTGTGGGGGCTTGCCCCGGGAGTTTGACCTTTCTCGACCAGGAGTTCGGCCATGGGAGCCATCTCGTAGTTCAGTTTGTTTCCCTTGGTCCCGTAGTAGTCGTATTTCCCGTCTTTTCCCGGGGCCAGTTTGATGAGACGAATGGTTCCCCCCTTCGTCCAAGTTTCGGCCAGAACCTTCGAGTTCGGCACCCAATCGCCCCGGAAGGCGGTGAGGACTTTCGTTTTGTCCTGGCCGCGGGCACGGGAGAAAAACCCCACGACATCCTTTTGACCGTCGGCGCAAGCAAAGCCCTGGCCATCTGGGAAAGGGACCGTATGAACGCCTAAACCCACTCCCGTTGTTTCGGAAACATCCTCGAGGAGTTCCATCTGATTCGATTTTCCATCGTAGCCGACGCGGTAGATGTGGTTTCCCATTCCGTATTGGTCGAGCATGCCGTGCTCTTTGATCTTGGTTTTGAGGCCGTACATCAGGACATTATCGCCCCCTTGGGTGGAGTTAATAAATTCAAAGCCTTTATAGGGGTCTCCGCTATCGGCATAGAAAGCGGCTAAATGGTGGGAGATCGGGCAGGAGTCCCCGTAGTTCCAGTAGGAGATCCAAGCGAGGGTTTTTTGGGTTCCCAAATCGACGGCATGGGTTCCCCCGCCCAGCTTTTGTGGGGTGAGGTAGATGTATTTTCCGAGGGACTCGCGAATGCCTTGGTAGACGGCATCTTCGATCAGGATCCCGTCTTCTTTTTTGGCGGCAAAGGAGGTGCCCGGGAGGTAGCGGGTGAGGCCGGCACCGGTCAGGCCAGCTAAGCCAGCAAATCCGTACGAAAAGAAGCGACGGCGACTGATTTTTTCCAGGTGGGCCTTCGACATAGGATCAATTTGTGTTTTGGAGGTATAAGATCAAGAGTTAAAATCGTCCGGTGGTCCGGATATTTTCGAAGTGTCTTACTGGCGAAAAAAGAGGTGGGTGGAGAGATAGTAAAGTTTTCCGGCTTGAAGGTGGAAGGATTCGGGGACAAGGCTGACTTGGACTTTGGGGTTGGTGTCCTGCTTTTGGCCGAGGAATCGGAAAAGTCGGCTGAAGTGGAAGGGGGCGTTGTAGCGAATGACGGGAGCGTTCTCAGGGAGCTTGGCAATTTCACGGGCATCGGCGATGGCGTCCTGCAGATATCCCGTGGCATCGATTAATTTTAGATCAAGGGCCTGCTTTCCTGAAACAATCCGGCCATCCGCCACCTCGGTGGGTAATTTCTGGTCAGGAAAATCACGTTCGGTCGCGACGATGGAGGAGAACTTTTCGAACGTCTCCGCCACCATGTCTTGAACCAGTTTCTTTTCCGCCTCGGAGGCGGGACGGGACGGGTTGAGGAGATCTTTGAGGGCGCCGCTTTTGAAAGTGAGGGTGGAAAGGCCGAGGATTTTGGAAAGGCCCTCGTAGTTGATCGCCTGCATGATGACCCCGATACTGCCCGTGAGACAAAGTTCATGAGCCATGATGTGGGACCCGCCCATGGCGGTGTAGTAGCCCCCGGATGCACCGACGGAGTCGAGATAGACGATGACGGGTTTGTTTAGGCGAACGAGAGTGAGTTCGTGATAGAGATTGTCGCTGGCGGTGACTTCACCTCCCGGGCTGTCGATATGAAGGAGAATGGCGGCGATGGAATCGTCATCGGCCGCTTGGCGAATCTGAAGGATGAGATCATCGACCATGCTGGCGCCAATTTGACCGGGGATCTCCTGAGCGATCACCCCGAAGAGATCGATTTTAGCGATGCGACTTTTTTGCGAATCGTCCCCCTCGACCAGCTCCTCTTCAAAGTAAGGTGCGGGCTGGATACGGGGGGAGTTGGTGAGCAGATGATGATCTTGAGAGAGGAAGAGGAGATTGGCGAGGAGGCTGCTTCCGAGCAGAATCAGTCCCACGATGAAAAGGAGTTTCGAGCGGCGGAGCATGGGGGTGGTAAGAATGCGTCAGATTGAGGCGCGGGGCAAGGGGATGTGGGCTCGGGTGATGGAGGCGGTGGGGAGGGCGGGTCGAGCGAGGAAAGTGGCGGTGGGGTTGTCGGGTGGGGCGGATAGTGTGGTTTTGGCGGAAGCGGTGTGGCTGAGTGGGGCGAAACCGATTCTTTTTCATTTTAATCACCGCTGGCGGGGGCGGGTGGGGGATGCGGATGCGAAGTGGGTGGAGGCGTGGGGAAAAAAGAGGGGTCTGCGGGTGGTGGTGGGGCGGGCGCCGAGAGCGGGACGAACGGGGGAGGGGGAGGCACGGGAGTTGCGGTGGAATTTTTTTCGCCAGGCGGCGAAGAGGTGCGGGGTCAAGGAGCTTTGGTTAGCCCAGCAGGCGGATGATCAGGCGGAGACGGTGTTGATGCAGCTGTTGCGCGGGGCGGGGCCGGATGGTTTGGCGGGAATGGGGGAACGATCAATTCAAGCGGGGTTGGTGGTGGTGCGACCTTTGTTGGGGTTGACGAGAGAAGAGGTGAGGAGGGCGGCGAAGGAGGAGAGTTTGGATTGGAGAGAGGATACGACGAACGAGGATGGGAGAGGATGGAGATCGCGAGTTCGGAGAAAGGTTTTGCCTTACTTAGCGAAGAGTTATGGGCGGGAGGTGCGGGGGGCTTTGTGTCGGGTGGCGGAAATCTTTGCGGGGGAGAGGGAGCACTGGAAAAAAGAGTTGGGTAAGATTGCGGTGCGGCCGGATGTGCGGGAGTGGAGAAAAAAAACGGTGGCGTGGCAAAGGCGGGCCGTGCGAAGTTGGTTGGAGCGGATGGCGTACTGGGGTGCGAATCATTTTGAAATTGAGGGAGTGAGGAAATTAGTTGAGGCGGGGAGCACGGCGTGTTGGCAGCTGCGAGGAGGATGGGTGAAAAGGTCGAAAAATAAGCTATTCTGGGTCAGGGAGATGGGTCGGATTGCAAAGAGGGTAAGAAGGTGATACTCTTTCAGACTGAATCCTATGCCCAATCCTCGATCTTCTTCTCGTAAACCCCCCAAGTTGCCAAGACCGCCGGTGCGTCGGACCGATCCCAGTAAAGGGGATGGCCCCAACTGGCGCGGGGTGGTGCTGTTTCTGATTTCTGCCTCGATCCTGCTCCTCGCGTTTTATGCTCACCAAAGCCAAAATGCGGCCTCGGTGAAGGAGCTCTCTTTTGCGGAGTTCGAGGGTTATTTGAAGGATGGGAAAGTGAAGGATGTGACCCTGAATGTTGAGCCGGCGGCGGGAATTCGTTGGTTGTCGGGAAAATTTGAGCCGAATGATGTCTTAAAAAAGAGTATGCGGTTAGATCCGCAAGGGAACAGCGGGTATCGGGTGACGGTGGATCTGGAGTTTAAGCGGGATTTGGACAAGGTGCTGGCGGCGAACGGATTTCCGCAGGTGAGCCAAAAAGTAATTGATAACTCCGCTTGGCAGGCGCTGGCGGGGACGTTGCCCTTTGTGCTGTTTGTTTTGATCATGTACTTCTTTTTCCGGCAGCAGATTCGGATGGCAGGAAAGTCGGCCTTTAGTTTTGGTAAGAGCAAGGCGCGGATTCTTTCCAAGGAGAAAAACAAGGTCACCTTCGCGGATGTGGCCGGGGTGGAAGAGGCGAAGGATGAGGTGAGTGAGATTGTGGAATTTTTGCGGGATCCAAAAAAGTTTCAGAAGTTGGGCGGGCGTATTCCGAAGGGGATTTTAATGGTGGGACCTCCGGGCACCGGGAAAACTCTTTTGGCCAAGGCGATTGCGGGGGAGGCGGATGTGCCTTTTTACGGCATCAGCGGATCCGATTTTGTGGAGATGTTTGTCGGGGTGGGTGCGTCCCGAGTTCGGGATATGTTTGAGCAGGGAAAGAAGACGGCGCCCTGTTTGATCTTCATCGATGAGATTGATGCGGTGGGACGAAGTCGGGGGCACGGGGTGGGAGGGGGTCACGATGAGCGGGAGCAGACGTTGAACGCTCTGTTGGTGGAGATGGATGGGATCGATACGGCGGAGGGGGTGATTATTATTGCGGCGACGAATCGGAAAGATGTTTTGGATCCGGCGCTGCTTCGGCCTGGGCGATTTGATCGAGAGGTACACATTAATTTGCCCGATGTGAAGGGGCGGGAAGAGATTTTGAAAGTGCACGCCAAGAAGGTGAAGGCGATGGAGAATGTTTCCTGGGCGACCTTGGCCCGGAGCACTCCCGGGTTTTCGGGGGCGGAATTGGCCAATGTGATCAATGAGGCGGCTTTGATGGCGGCGCGAAGGGATGCGGAGGCGATCACACAGGCGGATTTGGAGGAGGCACGGGATAAGGTGCGTTTTGGCCGAGAGCGCCGGAGTTTGGCGATGAGTGATGAACAGAAAAAGCTGACGGCGTATCATGAGGCAGGTCATGCCATGTTGAACCTTGCCCTCGAGCACACCGACCCCTTGCACAAAGTGTCGATTATCCCGCGGGGACCGGCGTTAGGGGTGACGATGATGTTGCCGATTGAAGATCGGTATGGGTACGGCAAGAAAAAGGTGTTGGACGATCTTTGTGTGGCGATGGGGGGAAGAGTGGCGGAGGAGATGTTTCTGGGAGATATTTCCAGCGGGGCGAGCGGAGATATTAAGATGGCCACCTGGTATGCGAAGAAGATGGTCTGTGAGTGGGGAATGAGCGGAAAGATGGGCATGATCGAGTACGGGGAGCATGAAGATTACGTCTTTTTAGGTCGGGATATCGGCCGCTCGCGGGGTTATAGCGAAAAAACGGCCCGGGAGATTGACGAGGAGGTGCATCAGATCGTGAGTGGGGCGCACGAGCGGGCCAAGAAAGTCTTGGAGGAGAATCGGGCGAAGGTGGAGTTGATTGCCTCAGCCTTGTTGGAGTATGAGACCTTGGATGGAGCGCAAGTGGAGGAGATTGTAAAATTTGGTAAAATGATGAATCCGCCACCGAAAGGGATTTCGGCTCCCAGCACGCCGACCCCGAGCGAGCCTCTGCCGGCGAACCGACCGATTGAAAAGGTGAAGGACAAGGGGGGGATTTTGCCAGGGTTGGAAGGTGCTCCCGCGGGGGCGTAAGTTTTTTTTCGATGAGTCGTTTCCCTGCCACTCAGGGGTGGCAGTGCGGGGCAAAGAGGATTGAAATTCAGGCCGCCCGCCCTTTTTTGCTGGGTATTTTGAATGTCACGCCTGATTCGTTTTCGGATGGGGGAAGGTTTACTCAGGTCGGCGCAGCGGTGAGGCATGGGGTCCAATTATGTGAGGTAGCGGATGGAGTGGATGTCGGGGGGGAATCGACCAGGCCTGGGGCGGTGGAGATTAGTGCGAAAGAGGAGAGGGCGCGGGTGATTCCGGTGCTGCGTGAGATCCGGAAAGAGAGGCCGGAGGCTTTTTTATCGGTGGATACTTATAAGGTGGAGGTGGCACGGGCGGCGGTGGAGGAGGCGGGGGTGGATGTGGTGAATGATGTGGGAGGAGGAAGATGGGAGGAGGGGATGTGGGAGTGGGTCGCCGGGGCTGGGGTGGGGTATGTCTGTATGCATGCGGGGGGGAGGCCCCAAGAGATGCAAAAGAGTCCCAGCTACGGGGACGTGGTTCAGGAGGTGCAAGAGTTTTTGCAAGAGAGACTCGGTGGAATGGAAAGGGTGGGCATTGCGGCCAATCGGGTGGTGCTGGATGTGGGGATCGGATTTGGGAAATTGGCGGAGCATAACCGGGCGTTGTTGGAGGGAGATTGGTCGGGGCTGGGTCGACCTTTGCTGTGGGGATTATCGCGAAAATCGTTTCTGGGGGTGACGGAGAGGGAGAAGGGATTGAGGAGTAGGGAGGATGCTTTGGACTTTTGGCATCGGGAGTTGTGGCAAAGGGGCGGCCCGATGATTTGGAGAGTGCACGATCCGGTTCGAGTGAGGGAAGTTTTTCGGTGAAAGAAGGATTTTCTGGTGGGCGGGGAACGAGGGAGGGCTAGGGTGTGAGGATGAGTGATGAGATTCAACTGAAGCGGGAGGTGGAAGCGACCGCGATTCCGGCGGGGACAAAAAAGAGGCTTTCCCAAGGCACAGCAGTGGTGGTGACCCAAGATTTAGGTGGAACATTTACTATCCATGCAACGGCGGAGGGTGGGTTGTTTCGGATTGAGGGGAAGGATGCGGATGCATTGGGTAGAAAAGTGTCGGAGACAGGGGTGATCGATTCGAACAAGGAGGCGGGGGAGGAGGATGTTTGGGGGGTGCTGAAGACCTGTTACGATCCAGAGATTCCCGTCAATATTGTGGATCTGGGGCTGATTTACAGCATGGAGCTGAAGAAGACGGATGGGGGCGGGAGGAGAGCGGAGGTGAAGATGACGTTGACGGCGCAGGGGTGCGGGATGGGACCATCAATCGCGGCGGATGCTCGGCAAAAGATCCTGTCCCTCTCGGGAATTGAGGAGGCGCAAGTGGATGTGGTGTGGGAACCGCCTTGGGGGCCGCAAATGATCACCCCGGACGGGCGCAAGAAGTTGGGGATGGATTAACCACATTCTGCTGGGTGAGAGAGCCGGTGCGTTGTGACACATCGATTGACAAATGTGACACATTGATTATGGTGGCAGGGTGAAAGAGTGGATATCGATTCGGGAGTTACACCACCGTACGGGGCATTTTGTTCGTCAGGCTGGGCGGGAGGTGCTGGTGGTAACCGATCGTGGGCGGCCGATTGCTGAAATACGGCCATTGGGCTCGGTTTCGCCAGGGGGAGTGGCAGAGACTCCTGGTTCTTATTGGGCGAACCGAAAACTTTTGCCAAAATTCCGCCAGATGGTGGCGGGGGGTCAATTGGCTTGGCGGCCGGGGCAAAAATCGGTGGATGAAGTTCTGGATGAAGTGAAGGGCGATTCACCGGCTTGAACTATTTTGACGTAAGTTATCTGGTCCGGTTGTATTTTGAGGAGCCGGGATCGCACGAAGTCCGGCAGCTGAGAACGGCGGAACCTTGGGCGTGTGGGTGGATGGGAAAGATCGAGATGCAGGCGGCTTTTCACCGAAAGTTTCGCGAACGAAAGGTCGAGCGCACTTACTATCAAGCCCTTCTGGCTCAGTTTCGAGAGGATTGTCGGAGAGGGGAGTTTTGTTGGCTTTCTTTAGGCATCGAACTGGCCGAGGAGACGGAGGAGTTGTTTCAGGGTATGCCCCCAGACCTTTTTTTGCGTTCGGCGGATGCCCTTCATTTGGCCTGCGCGCGGCACCATGGGTATCGGGTAATCTATTCGAACGATCGCAATCTGTTAGCAGCGGCGAAGTACTTCGGCTTGCAAGGGCGGAATGTGATCGCAACCTCCTAATGATGTTCGTGATTCCTTCAATTGATCTGATGGCGGGGGAGGTGGTGCGCTTGGCGCAGGGCAAAGCGACGGAGAAGAAGGTTTACAGTAAGGACCCGATGGCGATGGCACGTCGGTGGGAGAAGGTGGATGGGAAGGTGCTGCACTTGGTGGATTTGGAGGGGGCGTTTGAGGGGAAGATGAGAAACTTGGAGATGATTGGCCAGATTGCTCGCTCGGTGAAGATGCCGTGCCAGGTGGGGGGTGGAATTCGGGATCTGGCGGTAGCGGAACAGATTTTAAAAGCGGGGGCGCATCGGGTGATTTTTGGCAGTGTGGCCTGCGATTCGCCGGAGACGATGGATGAGGCGGTGCGAAAGTTTGGTCCCGAAAGGGTGGTGGTAGGGATCGATGCGAGAGATGGAGTGGTGGAGACAAGAGGCTGGACAAAGCCGAGCGGGTGGAAAGCGGTGGATCTGGCGGCACGGATGGCCAAGGGCGGTGTCATCCGGATTATTTATACGGATGTGGTGAGAGATGGGATGATGACGGGCCCGAATATTCCCGCGGTGCAGGAGATGATTCGGGCGTTTCCCGGAAAGGTGATTTCTTCGGGGGGGATCAGCGGGTTGAAAGATTTACAGGCGTTGGATCGGGCGGGCGGGGTGGAGGGGGTGATTGTCGGTCGGGCTCTTTATGAAGGGGCCATGGAGGATGAAGTGTGTCGGTTGAGTACGTTTTAAGGGAGGTGCCTCGATCGGGAGAGGGTCCGACGATTGACTATGCCCAAGAGCTGAATGCGGAGCAGTTGGAGGCGGTCACGGCACCTCCTGGACCGATGCTGGTGATTGCGGGGGCGGGTAGCGGAAAGACGCGCACCTTAACCTACCGAGTGGCCTGGCTGGTGGAACATGGGGTAGCGCCCGAGAGCATTCTGCTACTGACTTTTACGAACAAGGCTTCGAAGGAGATGTTGGCCCGAGTCGGGTCTTTGTTGCCGCACGATCTGTCGAGGCTGTGGGGAGGAACATTTCATCATGTCGGCAATCGGATTTTGCGGCGTCATGCGGATCGGGTGGGGTATCCGAAAGATTTCACGATTTTAGATCGGGAGGATGCGGAGGATCTTATCTCGGCCAGTTTGGGAGAGGCGGGGGTGGATCCGAAAGATAAGCGTTTTCCCAAGCCTCAAGTTTTGGCCGAGATCTTTAGTTTAGCGGCAAATCACCGAACGAACTGTGGGTCGATCCTGAAAAGTCAGTTCGGTTACTTCACCGAGTTCGAAAGTTGGATTACGAAGGTGGGGGAGATTTATTTGCGCCGAAAAAGGGATAGTTCTTCGATGGACTATGATGATTTGTTAACCCTGCCACTCCGGCTGCTGGAGGAGGAGGGGGAGTTACGGGATGGGTACCGGGCCCGATTTCAGCATGTGCTGGTGGATGAGTATCAGGATACGAATCGTTTGCAGACCGACTTTGTCGATGCGATCGGGGGCGGGCACCACCAGATCATGGCGGTGGGGGACGATGCCCAGAGCATTTATTCGTGGAGAGGGGCCAAGGTGGAGCACATCCTGAGTTTCCCCGAAAGACATCCCGGGACGAAGATGGTCAGACTGGAGACGAATTATCGCAGCATTCCCCAGATCTTGGATTTGGCGAACCACTCGATCTCCCATAATCCAAAACAGTTTCCCAAGAATCTGAAAGCGGTGCGGGAGGCTGGGGTGAAACCGGCGGTGGTGACTTTGGAGGATGGGGGCCAACAGGCCACTTTTGTGGCGCAGCGGATTTTGGAGCTACATGAGGAGGGGGCGAGTCTTTCCGATATGGCGATTCTGTACCGGGCGCACTTTCACGCGATGGAGATGCAGTTGGAGCTCACGCGCAGGAATATTCCGTACACGATTACCTCGGGGCTCCGATTCTTTGAGCAGGCCCACATCAAGGACGTCGCTGCGCATTTGCGACTATCTTTGAATCCGAGGGATGAGGTGGCGTTTCATCGGATGGCCAAGTTGTTACCGGGGGTGGGGCCGAGGTCGGCGACGAAGATGTGGCAAGAGGTACAGGCGGGGAAGGGGTTGGGTCAGCTAAAAGTGCCGGAGAAGGGGGCGAAGGGGTGGAGTCAGATGGTGCAGACGTTGATTCAGCTGAAGGGAAAAGAGCCGTCGGAACAGGTGAAAATTGTAGTGGAGGGAAGTTACGGAGATTATGTGAAAGCGAAGTATGCCAATGCGGCCAATCGGTTAGATGATTTGCGACAGTTGGAAGACTACGCTTCGGGCTACACTGATATGGCGGAGTTTTTGGGACAGCTGGCCCTGCTAGGAAATACGGAGGCGGAGGTGGCGCAGAGGTCGCGGGACGAGGGGGGGGAGGCGGTGAAGTTGAGCACGATTCACCAGGCCAAGGGGCTGGAGTATGGAACGGTGTTTGTCATTATGTTGTGTGAGGGAATGTTTCCTTCGAGCCGATCGATGGAGACGCCGGAGGGGGAAGAGGAGGAGCGGCGGCTCTTTTATGTGGCGGCGACAAGAGCCAAGGATGAGCTTTATTTAACCCATCCGAGATTACGAATGGGAAAGGGGGGGGATGCGTGGCAGAGCCCGTCGCGTTTTTTGAATGAGCTTTCGAAGGAGTTGGTCAATGTCTGGCGGGTCAAAGGAGCGGCCGGAGCGGGAGATTGGAGTTAGATTTGACGATGATCATATCTGTGCATAGTCTATGCATAGATGAGTTCGAAAACCATATCGATCGAGTTAGATGTGTACCGCAGGCTAAATAAGGCGAAACAGGCACGCGGGTTATCTTTTTCTGAATTGTTGCGCACGATTCCGCTGCCACAAGAAAGTGCGCCGGTGGACGAATTTTTAGATGGCTTAAGCTCTTTGTTGCAAAGGGAGCCCCTTTCTGAGGAGACCTTTCAACTATGGGAGCGGGCCCAAAAAGAGGATGCAGCTCCAGAGGTTTCGCATTGATCAGTTTGGATACGACATTTCTGATCGACCTTCAGCGAGAAATGCGCGGACTTGGTGTGGGGCCGGCCTCGCAATGGATGAAAGAAAATGAAGTTGCTTGTGGTGTGAGCGCAATTTGTATTGGGGAGTTGGTGGAGGGCTTGCCGAATCCTGATCACCCGGTGTTGGATTATTTTCTCCATCGATTTGTGTTTTTGCCGGTGGATCGGGCGGTGGCGACGAGCTACGGCAAGTTGGTCAAGGGCCTGCGAGCCAAGGGGCAACTGATTGGGACCAATGATCTTTGGATTGCGGCCACTGCCTTGGCTCAAGGAGTGCCCCTGCTGACGCGGAATATCCAAGAGCTAGGTCGTGTCCCCGGTCTGCGATTGATGACTTATTAGATATGCCAATTTTCCTTCTCGGCCCGACGGCGGTGGGAAAATCACGCTTGGCGATGGCAGTGGCTCAGCAGGTGGGGGCGGAAATTGCTTCGGTCGATGCCTTTCAGATCTATCGGGGTTTGGATATTGGCACGGGAAAGCCGACGAGGGAGGAGCAGGGGAAAGTTCGGCATCATCTGATCGACCTGGTCGATCCGGCGGACGAGTTCTCATCGGCTCGGTACGCGAAAGAGGCGGAGCGGGTTGGTTTGGATCTTGCGCAGAGAAAAGTTTCTTCTTTATGGGTGGGAGGCACCGGTTTGTATCATCGGGTGTTGACGCGGGGATTGTCCAAGGCTCCTGCTACTGATGCGGTTGTGGGGCAGAGGCTGGAGCAGAAAGGAACGGGGGAGCTGGCGGAGGAGGTGATGAGGGTCGATCCGAGGTGGGCGCAGGGGGCCGATTTAAAAAACAGGAGAAGGGTAATTCGGGCGCTGGCGGTGTGGGAGCAGACGGGAAGAAGATTGTCGGATTGGCAGGAAAAGGAGACGACGAAGGGTGGAATGGCTGAGGTGGAGTGCTGGTATCTTGTGCCTTCGATCGAAATCTTAATGGGGGTGATCCGAAAGAGGGTGGAGGGAATGTTCCGCGATGGATGGGTGGAGGAGGTGAAGGGATTGATGGGTCGGCCTAGTTGGGAAGGGTGTCCGGGATCGCGTGCAATTGGGTATCGGGAGGTGGGAGAGTTGGTGAAGGGAAAGTTGGGGAGGAGTGAGGCGTGTGACAAAATTGTGGCAGCGACGCGGGGGTACGCGAAGCGTCAATTGACCTGGTTTCAAGGAATTCCTAATATCCAAAGTATCGAGATCGATCCCCGAGAGCCCTTGCCGCGTGCTGGGGTGGAGAAGCTGGTGCGAGCGCTGGAGCGGGGGGCTATTTCCACATGATGGTGAGCACAGGACGGGACAAGCCGATGGAGCGGGCTTTCCTGGTGGGGCTGGAGACCCAGAAATCGGGTCGCTATGAGGTGGGAGAGTCGCTGGATGAGTTGGCCTTGCTGGTGCACAGTGCGGGGGGTGAGGTGGCGGATCGGGCGACGCAAAAATTAGATCATCCGGTAGCTCCGACCTATATTGGGAGTGGCAAGGCGGCGGAGCTTTCGGTAGCGGCGAAGGGAAAGAAGGCGGACACGATTATATTTGATGATGAGTTGAGCCCCGCCCAAGCGAGAAATTTAGAGGGTATCTTTTCCTGCAAGGTGCTGGATCGAACTCAGCTAATTTTAGATATCTTTGCCCAGCGGGCGAAGTCGAAAGAGGGAAAGTTGCAGATTGAGTTGGCCCAGTTGGTTTATCTCTTGCCGAGGTTGACGGGGATGTGGACTCACTTATCGAGGCAGTCGGGGGGAATCGGTATGCGGGGGCCGGGAGAGACTCAGCTGGAGGTGGATCGGCGACGAGTGCAGGAGAGGATTACTCGATTGGAGCGGGATTTGGCCGAGGTGCGGAAGCATCGGATGATTCAGAGAGAGGGACGGATGCGGCAACATTGGCCGGTGGCCGCGCTGGTCGGCTATACCAATGCGGGAAAATCGACCCTGATGAATCGGCTGACCCGTTCGGAGGTGGTGGCGGAGGATCGGCTCTTTGCAACGTTGGATCCAACGATACGGCAGTTTCGCATGCCGAATGGAGTGCGGGTGCTGCTGGGGGATACGGTGGGTTTTTTAAAAAAATTGCCCACGCATCTGGTGGAGTCGTTCCAATCGACGCTGGAGGAGGTGGCTTTTGCGGATGTTTTGATTCACGTGGTGGATGCGAGTCATCCGCAGAGGGAGGAGCAGAGAAAAGCGGTGGATGAGGTGCTGCAAAAAATTGGGGCGGGTGAGAAGCACACGCTGACGGTGTGGAATAAGGCGGACCGTTTGGAAAATTGGACGACCTTAGAGTGGGAGGCGAGAAGTGCGCCCCACGGGGTGGTGATTTCGGCGAAGACGGGTCAGGGGATGGAGGGCTTTTTGTCGGAGTTGGCTTCGATGTTGACCGCGTGGAGCATGAGGGTGCATGTGCGGGTACCGCAAAGTGAGGGATCGCTTTTGGCGCTGCTTTCGAGGGCGGGAAGAATCCTCGAAAAGAGATACGAGGGGAACGACGTGGTTTTGGTGGCGCACATTCCTCCTTTCTTGAGGGGGAAGGTGGCTCCGTTTATCCTGCCTGAGAATGGCAAGGATCAGGGAATTACCGTCGGGGGAGCGTCCGAGGGAGCGGCTGATGAGTCAGGGCCCGGAGGCCTTGGGGGCAGCGGAACTGCTGGCGATCCTGTTGCGGACGGGTTTGCCGGGTAAGTCGGCGATCGAGTTAGCGGCGGATATTTTGGGGTCGAGGGAGGGGTTGGGTGGGTTGGCACGGATTACGCCAAAGACATTGCAAAAGGATTTTAAGGGGTTGGGTGTGGCCAAGGCGTGTCAGGTGGCGGCGGCGATTGAGTTAGGCAGGCGGGTGGGTGTGGCGGAGGTGTCGGGTGGATTGATGGATACACCCGCTCGGGTGGAGGAGTTGATGGGGCCGGAACTGAGGCGAAAGGATCGGGAGGAGGTGTGGGTTCTTTTATTAAATACGAAGCTGAGGCTTTTGCGGCGGGCGCAGGTGAGTCGGGGTTCGGTCAATGAGACGGCCGTGCAGCCGCAGGAGATTTTGCGGGAGGCGTTGGGGTCGGAGGCGGTCTATGCCTTGATCGTGGTGCATAATCATCCGTCGGGGGACCCTGCGCCGAGCCCGGCGGATTTGGATTTTACGAGGAGAGTGCGGGATGGGGCGAAGACGGTGGGGATTGTGCTCCAGGACCATGTGATTATCGGCGTCGCGCGGGAAGGCCGATCCGGGTACTATAGTTTTAAGGAGGCAGGCTATCTGTGAGTGAAATTCATCCGACGGCTATCGTGGAAAAAGGGGCCAAACTGGGGAAGGGGTGCGTGGTGGGGCCGGGGGCGATTGTGGGGCCAGAGGTGGAGTTGGGGGATGGGTGTTTGGTGGGGCCGAGGGCGGTGTTGGAGGGGAGAGTGGTGATGGGAGAAAAGAATCGGATCGGAGTGGGGGCGGTGATTGGCGGGGAACCTCAGGATATGGCGTATCAGGGGGCGAAGAGTGGGGTGAGGGTAGGGGAGGGAAATGTTTTTCGAGAGTATGTGACCGTTCATCGTGGGACAAAGGAGGGAACGGATACGGTGATTGGCAGCGGGTGTTTTCTGATGGTGGGGGCACATGTGGCCCACAACTGCCGATTGGCGGACGGGGTGACGTTGGTGAACGGGGTCATGTTGGCGGGGTATGTGGAGGTGGAGGAGAAGGCTTTTTTGGGTGGGGCGGTGGTGGTGCATCAGTTTGTCCGGATTGGAAAGTTGGCCATGGTGCGTGGTCAGACTCGGATTGGGATGGATCTACCGCCGTACTGTATGGGGGTGGCCACGAATGCGGTGTGCGGTTTAAATTTGGTGGGAATTCGAAGATCGGGAGTAGGGGTAGAGGGAAGAAAGGCGTTGGAGCGCGCTTACGAGGAGTTTTTCTTTGGGGGGAAGAATCGGGTTCAGGCGATGGAGGCGATTCGAAGCGGGAAGGATATCAAGGAGAAGGAGGTGAAGGAGTTTTGTGAATTTGTGGAAAAGACGAAGAGGGGGATCTGCCACGGGTTACGGGCAGGGGATTTACGGGAAGAGGAGAATTAGAATCGGGACTGAATACCGGCTTCGAGGGCGAAGTTGTAGCTGTTTTCGAAGTCGTAGTTACCGATTCGGGGGGTGAAGGCACCGAGGAGTTTGAAGACTCCGTAAAAGTCGACCCCAGGGGCCACGGTATAGTTGGCGCCTAACTGAGCGTTGTAGCCAAATTGGAAGGCGCTACGGCAGTAGTTGGCTTGGATGTTTGAGGTGCCCAAGGTAATGTTGTTAACATCCAATTGCTGCCAGATCGCTCCTACACCTCCGCCAATAAAAGGCTTGAAGGCCGTTTTTCCAGGCCAGCGGAGAATTCCGTCGATTTGGATGGGCACTTGGAGCAATTCTCCATCGGCAGGAAGTTGGTAGGAACCAGCATTATAAGATTGGCCATTAAATGAAAATGGGGTCGAGACGGATACGTTGTATTGGTCCAAGGCATTATAGATGACACCGCTTTGCAGGCTGACTGCGAGCCAGTCGTAAATATTGTAGCCAAATTCAACGTCGAACCTAAAGCCGGGTTCAAAAGTAAAGTTTTCAGCGGTAATTGTTTCGCCACTAAGCAAACCTGATGTTGGGGTGTAGGGATACGCCTGCATATTGTTGCCGTTGAACACGCGGCGAGCGGTGAGCTGGCCTTGAATCGAGCCACCGACGGAGGTGTTCATAAAAAAGTCATCATACGTGCCAAGGTCGGCAGTGCCGACGCCCCCATCGGAGAGGGGTGCGGGTTTTCCTGATACAGTTTGCAGTGGAGTTGGTGTTGTTGGGGCACCGGAGAGCGGATCAACGGGAGATGAACCTCCCATGGGATCTGAATTTGCCATGGGAATTTGGATCGTACTGTCCACTGCGGATGGAAGTGGTACAGATGCGGTCGCAGGTGTTGTCGCATCGCCAATTGGGGCAATCGAAAGTTTGGGGGCTGTAGGTGGGGCGGGGATGGCGGAGTTTGGAACGACGGAAAGTTGCGGAGGGCCACCGAAGTTTTCCCCATCGTCACGGAAATTCAGTGAGCTGAGAGGGACGATTCGCTTGGTTCCATCGGGATAGGTTTTTAAAACTTGATCCTCTTGGGGGGAGGTAGTTTGAGTCACCGGTTGCGGGGTTGGGGTAGAGGTAGCAACGGAGGAAGAGATTGGAGTTGAGCTGGGCAGATTCAGTCTTTGGGCATGTAGGAGGGGTTGGGTGAGGAGAGCAAAGCAGAGTAAAAGCGTAGAGAGGAAGAAGGCGGATGGGGTTGTTGCTCTCATCAAGATATGTCAGACTGTGCACAATATATAGTGGGTGCAAAGAAAAGGACTCAACTTATAGTGAAGTTATTCACATAGTTGTTTGGATGGGGTCAGACCCCGGGATGGGGGTAGAGGGTCAGAGGTAGGGTCAGACCCCAGTTAGAAGCGCCAGGTGAGGCCCAGCTCAGCGGTGTGGTTAAACAGGGCGTGGCTGGTACCGAAATCGGCAAAGTTTGGATTGGGCATCGAGAGGCACTTGTAACCGATATCGAGGTCGAATCCTGGCTGGATGGTGTAGGTGAATCCGGTGGTGAACTGCCAAGCAAAGTTCCACTGGTAGGAGGTGTAGGTACCGACTTCGGTCAGGGCGGTGCCTGACTGGTAGACCATCCAGTTGGCGCCAGCTCCACCGCCGACATAGCCACGAAAAGGGCCCTGGGAGAGGTAGTGGTAAGTCGCGTTAAAAAGGACGGGGATTTGATAGAGAGAGCCAGTGCCATAGCGGGTATCATTTCCCCAGACGACAGAGTGGATCGAGTTATAGAGGAAGTCGCCTTCAACCGAGAGGCGGAGTTGAGGGAGGACATTGTAGCCAGCTTCGAGATCGTAACGGATTCCGGGATTGAAAACGGTTTTGCTGTAGATGGACTGATTCCCAAAACGGGTGCTCCAGGGTTGGAGCAGGTTCACACCGACGGCGGTGCGAAAGACAGGGCCCTCGTTGGGGCCATAAAAATCTTCAAGTGAGCGAGGGAGGTCCTCGGTGGTCTCGAGTGGGATGGGTTCTGAGGTGGTGACAGCTGGTGTTGGGGTATTGGCTCCAATAGGAACGATGCCAACGTCTGCAAGGCTAGGTGAGGGGGAGGGGGTGGTTAGAGCGGGCCCTGAAGAATCGGATGTAGCAGTCCGAAGAGTAACAGCCTCAGAGTTGGTTTGGGCGAAAGCAGGGGAACTGAATATCAGAGCGATCAATAAAAAGCCCCCCGAAAAAGGGAGTTGAATTCGCGATTGGCGCATCACAAAACAGGTTCAGGAATTAACACAGCTAAACTTCAGAAGTTAAGCGTGCAATTAAACATGACATTTTGAGAGTATGAACCTTTCGTGTTCAAACCCTGAAAACTTCCACCAAAATTTTGGTTGCCAGTGCCTGTAAAAATATATTTCAAACCAAGGCTTACTTCATCGGTAAATTTATAATCAAATCCTGCAATGCCTTGATACGCTAAGCTCCAGCAGCTTCCATCAAGGGTGAGGTCTGAAGAAACTCCGCTTCCAAAATCAATCTGTGTCAAATTCATATAGGTGTAGCTAGCACCGATGCCGCCACCAAGGTAAGGAACCCATGGGCTATCTGTGGGAATCTTGAATATAAAATTTATGACTAAGGGTACTTGGTAGTAACCGCCATCAAGGTCTCCTCTTCCACTAACCGACTGCTGTGGACCCCCATTGATTGATACGCTCCCTGATCCGTTCAAATAGTCTAGTTGGTTCCAGATAATTCCAGGGGCGAATTCTACGGCAAACCAATCGACGGGCTGGTAGCCAATAGGAAGGTTGAATCTAACTCCCGGACTCATTGTTAAACTGCCACCTGCACTGCCTAACACATCGACGCCCAAGATTCTCGTAACGATATTAACGTCTTGCAAGTTTACGTCTTGCTGAAAAGCTAAGCCCAACTCGGGTCCAAAATAGAAACCTGAGAGTTCAATAGGACTCTCTTTATTTGCGTTGCTCACAAAAGTTGAGCTTGAAACAGATGATGTAGGGGGTTGTGACACCATTGGTGCAACGTTGCCGGCTCCCACCGGTTGGCCGATCGGCACGATCCCCTCTTTCACTGGGTCGTAGGCGATAATACGGGGTGCACCGCCGTGCTTTTCTCCGTTATCGATCGCTTTTCCGATCTCGCTCCAACGAACCACGATCTTCGTACCGTCTGGATAAACCTTCATGACCATTGGATCGTTGGTTGATGTAGACACCGCCGGCTCAGCCGAGGCAACCAGCGGGGCCGTAAAGGCAAGGATCACAGTTATATATATTACGCATTTATGCATGATTAGTCTCCAATTAAGGTTAAGAGCCAAATTCGGCTAATAAACGACGAGTGGCGTCTCATGCGCTCTATTTGATCTATATATGGTATGAGTCAACAAAAATGTTAATAACTTCTAAATAACATATTACGTACTATATAGTATTAATATTCTGATTAAGCCAAGAAGTAGCTGGAGATTTAGATCTGAAGAGTTGATCTGTAGCGAATCCGAGAAACTGACTCGGATATAGTTTGGTGCGCCGTTAGGCTTTATTGATTCCTGAAATCTGGAAAGTTAGCAGCTCTTTTTCGAGATCGGTTCCGGGTGGCAAGTGTAGTGTTCTCCATCCTGCTTTCGCGGGTGTTTCTAGGTTTTCCGCAAGGTCATCGATAAACAGGGATGTTTCCGGGGTTGCTCCCGCTTCTTTCAGGGCCTTTTTGTAGATATCAGGGTGCGGTTTTCGACATCCCGCTTGGTGAGAGTAGATCCGATGCTGGAAAAGAGGGAAGAAGTCGAATGTGGATTCGAGGTGCCTGATATGGGAGGCGCAGGTGTTCGAGATCAAGGCAAGTGGGTAGTCTTTTGCAAGTTGACGAGCCAAGGCCACCCGTTCGGGAAGGGGATAAAAGATATCGCAGAAGGCCTCTTGCAGTTCTTGCTGTGCCTGGGCGAGATCGAGGTCTTCGGCGAGGAGGGCAAAGTACTCATCGCAAGTATGGCGACCTCGTTCGTAGTCGTGCGCGCGTTCATGAGACCAGATCTTATTGCAAAAAGCCTCTACGCTTTCCCCTTGGCGCTGTGCGAGGGCTTTGAGTTTTTCGCCTGAACGAAGGCCTACGAGGACGTTGCCAAGATCAAAAAAAATGTGGGTGATCGGCCGGCTCATCTCGATTCGGTAGTCCGGCGACTATTTCGAAGTCTGAATATATTCTCCTGCCCAGGAATCGGGGGGAGGGGATTTGAGGAATCCTTCGCAAATCTTTTTATAAGCCTTGGATGGCCCATCGTTGGCATCGACGGCCAAAGCCTCGTCGAACTTGGCGATGGCCTGCGGGAACTTTTTCGCGGCATGGAGTTTCCAGCCCTCCTCAAACAGTTGCACCACCCGAGCTTTGGTCTCGGAGAGTTCGCCTTTTTTGGCCAAGAGCTCATAGCAGGGGACGGGTTCGGTCTTTCCCTTGACGATCATGTTGGCAAGGAAACGAGCCTCGATTTTGTCCTTTGCCATTTCGTAGGTTTTCCCGCCGATCATGATGTGGGTGTCGAAGGGTTTATTGGCGGGCTCAAAACGGGCGGCTTGATTCACGGCGTCGCCCATCACGGTGTACTGAAACTTTTTGTCGGAGCCCATGTTGCCGGCGGCCACCTCTCCAGTGTTGATGCCCATTCGGGCGTCGATATCACAACCGTACTCCGCCTTGAGCTCCTGTTTGAGGGATTGAAGACGTTCCTGCTGTTCGAGGGCAGACCAGCAGGCTTTCCAAGCGTGGGAGTTGGGGTCGGGATCGACCCAGACGGGAACCCCGAAATCGGCCATGATGGCGTCGCCCGAGTACTTATCGATGTAGCCCCCGTATTTGGTGACGAGATCGCTCATCGGAGTGAGGTAACGATTGAGAATTTTGGCCAGATCTTCGGCCGAAACGGATTCGGAAATGGTGGTGAAACCGGCAAGGTCGGAGAAAAAGATCGTGACCATACGTTTTTCGCCGGTGAGGCGGAAGCGGTCGGGATCGGCCTGCATGTAGGAGAGAACTTCCGGACTGACCATGGTGGAAAACATGCCGCTGACGCGTCGTTTTTCGCGCTGTTCGAGGACGAACTCGTAGCCCAGACAACCGATTCCGCCAAAGAGCAAAGTGAGGACGGGGTTCACCGCCGGAAGAATCAGGCTGAGTTTGTCCTGAATGAAAAAGGTGAGCACGGCATAGCCCAACCCGATCGCAACAAGGAGGATGAGACGCAGGATCGGTTGTTTGGTGGCAAGGATGAGAAGAAAGGCGAGGAGGGCGGCGGACGCGATCAGGGCGGGGGTGGTCCACAAGGGCGGCAGGGTAAGGAAACTACCGGAGAGAGCGGCTCCGAGGGCGGCGAGGTGGACCTCGGGTCCAGGCATAGGATTGGGATAAGGGGTGCGGATGACATCTTTCGACCAGTTGCCGTACGGTCCGACTAAGACGATCTTGTCTTTCAGTTTGGCGCCGTTTTCAAAAACTTTTTCCCAGGTAGCGGGGACGAAGAGTTGGTAAATGGGGATGGCCTTGTAGTTGAAGTTGGGTGGGCCGGCAAAGCGGAGAATGCCCGATCCGCCCGCGGGGATGCGATCGGCGTAGCCCGCCTTTTCCAGCATACGACAGGCGAGGGAGACAGCAGGAATATCTTGAAATTGGCGCTGATAATCGGCCGAGCGGACGATTCCATCTTTTTCCGGCCAAAGATTCACGAAACCAACTCGTCCGGCAGGGTTTTCCTTTGATATTTCAGGAGCGCCGATGGAGGCCAGAGCGGCGGGAAGGGTAAGTTGGACGGAGGTGCGACCGGCGTTGCTCACCTCTTCAAACGTTCCGCCTAAGACGGCCCGGCCGCCCTCTTGGTCCATGATTTGCAGAAGTTCCTGATCCCCGTCCTTGGGAGTGGGAAACATGAGGTCGAGGCCGACCACCTTCGCACCCGCTTGGGAGATTCGTTGGATGACGCTGGCCCAGACGGATCGGCGCCAAGGCCAAGAACCGGTCGACATTTCCGCCAGAGCGGGGTCGGCCGCGATCTCCTCTTCCGAGAGGATATCTTTGTAAGTGGGTTTATCGATGGTGATGAAGACGATTTCGGGCGAAAGGGGCGCGGTTTGACCGAAGCGGACGCGGAGATCACGGGTGTAGAGCTCAGCCTCGAGAAGCGGCTTAAATTGAATGAGGTTGAGCAGGCCGAGGAGCAGTCCCGCGCCGACGCAAATTCCGATGAGAATGAGACGTCGCGTCGCGGCTTCTTTTTTGGCGGTTTTGGCCATATTTCGTTTTAGTTGTGAGGGGTGGGGCGAGCGAGAGTCGATTCCTGCTTATTCTTATCCTGATCGAGCTCATTTTCGAACGACTGCATCTGTTTGCGCTGGTATTCGATCACCTCACGCTCGATGGCGGAGACCGCGGCGCGTCGGGCGGCCCGCTCCTGCTCCAGCCGTTTTTCCTGTTCGGAGTTGGCGATGATGGCACCGATGAGCATTCCGGCGAGGGCGCCGGCTCCGGCACCGATGGCGGCCCCGTCACCGCCGCCGGCCATCGCCCCGATGCTTGCCCCGGTGGCGGCCCCGCCCACCATCCCAACGCCCGCGCCGGTGGGAACGCCGCTGCCCGCACCGATTCCTTTGCTTTTGGCGGAGGCGGGGGCGGAGGCCATGAGCTGGGCACGGTACTGTTTCACGTCGGCACGGATGGCGGCGAGTCGATCGTCGAGTGACTGGATGGCGGCACGCTGTTTGGCGTCGTTATTTTCCAGTTCACCTCGGGAGCGGAGGAGGGCGGGTGCGGGGGTGGTGGATTCGCGAACGAAGATCGATTCAAGCGCGGGCACGCGGGTGAAGGGCAGAAGGTCGGCCTCGAGAGCGACCCAACGGCCGGAGCGGCGGGTGGCGTGGCGGAGTGTCCACCCGCCTTCGAAGGTGGTGCCGGCGGGAAGAATATTTTTGGCCGTCGCAAAATCGAAGACTTTTCCGGGGGGAAGATCGTAGGCGAAAAGGATTTTCGGAATGAGGCGACGATGATCCTCGGAGAGATTCTTCTGGGTAGGGGCCGAAATGACGGGGGCGAGGAGGATATCTTCTTTGGCGCGAAGCGTGATGGCGTAGTCGATGGAGACGTGGTCGTCTTCGAGGCGAAGGCGGCGGGGTTGGAGGGTGAGGAGTTGGATTTGCTGGGGAAGACGGCGGGCGAGAACTGAGCGGGCGAGGCCCTCGGGGGGGAGGTAGCGCCAGCGCAGCCACGGACGGAGGGAGGCGGGATCTGGGGCGGGTGCGGGAGGGAGGATGGGGAGGGCGGTGGGGGTGGGGCTGGAGGACAGGCGGATTAAGTCACGCAGGGAGGCGCTCCATCGGGAGTAGTCGGCTTGAAGGATTTTCGGGGAGCGGATTTCGTCATCAATTCTGGAGAAGAGGGAGCCTTGAAAGATCAGAGCAAAGGAGAGGATGGACAGCCCGAGAAGAAGGACGACTGCTCCGGCCCAGACCACTCGAGTGCGCCAAGGCTGCAGAACGGGTGGGGAGAATGGTGGGGGCGGTGGGGCGGGATCCTTTGTCGGGGGTGGGGAAACGGGCTGAAGGGAGGGCTGAATGCGGCGGGGAGGGCCGGATCGGAACATGCTTTTGTTCTAGCAGTCGGGAGAAGCGAGAGGAAGGGGAGTTGAAGGTTGGCACGTGGGGCACCAGCAGGTGGTGCGTCCGCCGATCGGAGCGCGACTGAGACGACGTTGGCATCGAGGGCAGTATCCGCCCGACCTCCAGCGATGACGGTAGAGCCAAGTTTTCGGCGGATCGGAGTAATCGTGCCCAATCAGGCGGAGCGAAGTACGGCAAATTTGGCGAAGGCGTTGATGTAGCTGGGCAATCGAGGCGGAGGAGAGAACACCCGAGAGAGTGCGAGGGCAAAGTTGTGTCTGCCAAAGAATTTCATCCGCCATCCAGTTTCCGATACCTGGGAAAAATTGTTGCATGAGTAGAAGAGCCTTGAGGGGAGAGCGAGCCCGCCGGGTGCAAATTTTGCGAAGGTAAGGCACGGTGAATTTGGGGGAGTGAATGGGGGGAGGAAGGTTCGACCACCAAGAGGGAGGGCGAGGAGAGACGGCGAAGCGAACACGGCCAAAGAGGCGGGGATCGCGAAAGATCAAGGAGTGGCTGGCCGTGCGGAGGATGAGATGGTCGGAGGAGCTGGGTCGATGAAGAGAGGAGGCGGCGAGGAGCCGACCGGTCATGCCCAGGTGAATGCCGAGCCAAGCATCCGAGCCAAAGCGGAAAAGCATCTGTTTGCCGTGGGCGTGGGAGGAGTGGAAAGAGCGGCCGCGAATTTTTCGAGTGAGGAGGGTGGTGGAGGTTTGGCGAAAAACACGTTTCTTGGGCTGGAGATGGATGGAGACAATTTTATGAGCCAAGCCAACGTTCCATTTTTTACGAAAATATTCAACTTCAGCAAGTTCGGGCATGGTGGGAGAAAACTTGGCGGGAAGTTGGTCGAAGGCAAGCGGAGCTCTGTTTCAGGCTTGGGTGCGGGTGAATTTTCGGCATATTGCCTTGATGGCAGTGAAGTTAACGGGTCATCAGGTTGAGGTTGTGCTGGCTACTTTAGATGGCTGGAAGTTGGAGCATGGTCAGATCGTCCGGGAGTATGAATTTGCGGATTTTATTGCAGCGTCGATGTTTGTCACGGGGGTGAATATGGAGGCGGAGAAGGCCAATCATCACCCCGAACTTCTCCAACGCTTTGGAAAAGTGAAGATTCAGTTAACGACGCACGATGTGGGAGGGATTAGTGAGCTGGATTTGCGTTTGGCGAAGAAGTTGGATGCGAGGGCGAAATCGCTAGTGGAAAAGGAGTAAGGGGTATGGCGAAGAAGGCGTTGATCACGGGTATTACGGGTCAGGATGGATCCTATTTGGCAGAGTTGCTGCTGCAAAAGGGGTATGAGGTGCATGGGATCATTCGGCGCTCCTCGAGCTTTAATACCGAGCGGCTCGATTCGATTTATCGGGATCGACACGAGAAGGGGACAAAGATCTTTTTACATTTCGGGGATTTGAGCGATCCGAGTTCGATGATCAAAATCCTGGGGGAGACGCAGCCGGACGAGATTTATAATTTGGCGGCTCAGAGTCATGTGAGGGTGAGTTTCGATATTCCGGAGTTTACGGGGGACGTGACGGGTTTGGGGACAGTTCGGTTGCTGGATGCAATGCGGGAGGTGACACCGAAGGCGAGATTTTATCAGGCTTCGAGTTCGGAGATGTATGGGTTGGTGCAGGAAGTGCCGCAAAAGGAGACCACTCCATTTTATCCGCGGAGTCCGTATGCGGCGGCGAAGGTGTATTCGTACTGGATCACGGTGAACTACCGGGAAAGCTACGGGCTGCATGCCTCGAACGGGATTTTGTTTAATCATGAAAGTCCGCGACGAGGGGAGACCTTTGTCACGAGAAAGGTTACGCGGGCGGTGGCACGGATTCAGGCGGGGTTGCAGGAAAAACTATTTTTAGGAAACTTGGAATCGAAGCGAGATTGGGGATATGCCCCGGAGTATGTGGAGGGGATGTGGCGGATGTTGCAGCAGGAAAAAGCGGATGATTATGTTTTGGCGACGGGGGAAACGCACAGCGTACAGGAGTTTGTCGAGGTGGCGTTTGCCCGAGCGAAGCTGGATTGGAAAAAGCATGTGGCGTTCGATGAGAGATATTTACGGCCAGCCGAGGTGGATCTGCTGATTGGCGATGCATCGAAAGCGAAGAAGCAGTTGGGGTGGGTGCCGAAGGTGAAGTTCAAGGAGTTGACGGAGATCATGGTGGATGCGGATATCGAGCAGTTGGCGGAGGAGCGGGCAGGGAAGCGGATTCGGGATTAGCGATGAAGATTTTTGTGGCCGGTCACCGAGGGATGGTGGGCTCGGCGGTGGTGCGGGCCCTTGAAAAAAGGGGCGGATATCAGATTTTGACCCGAACAAGGGCGGAGCTGGATTTGACGGATCCCAAGGCGGTCTCGAACTGGTTTGAGAAGGAGAAGCCCGACCAGGTGATTGACGCGGCGGCGCGGGTGGGAGGGATTTTAGAGAATTCAAAGCGGCCGGTGGAATTTTTGCTGGAGAACTTACGGATGCAGAACAATTTGATGGAGTCGGCCTTTGGGAATGGTTGTCGCAAATTTCTTTTTTTGGGGAGTTCCTGTATTTATCCAAAGCACGCGGAGCAGCCGATTCGGGAAGATTCCTTGTTGAGTGGTCCGTTGGAGCCGACGAACGATGCGTATGCGCTGGCGAAGATTGCCGGGGTGAGGTTGGCTCAGGCGTATCGGGACGAGTATGGGAAGAGTGCGATTTCCGCGATGCCGACAAATCTGTATGGTCCGGGGGATAATTTCGATCCGGAGAGTTCCCATGCTTTGCCTGGGATGATCACAAAGTTTCATCGAGCCAAGGTCCGAGGCGAGAAGGAGGTAGTGTTGTGGGGTACGGGCTCCCCGAGAAGAGAGTGGTTGTATGTGGAGGATTTAGCGGATGGATTGCTGATGTTATTGGAGAAGTACGATGGGCGGGAGATTGTGAATGTGGGGGTGGGGGAGGACTCGACGATTGCGGAGTTGGCGGAGAACGTGAAAAAGGCGGTGGGTTTTCTTGGGGGGATCCGTTGGGACAGGAGTAAACCGGACGGGACGCCTCGAAAACTTTTAGATGTAACGAAGATACGTGGGATGGGTTGGAGGCCGAAGGTTACGACTGAGGATGGAATTGCTTCAACCTACGATTGGTTCTTGAAGAACGCTCCTGAAGCGAAAGGCTGAGTTAGTGAATTTGCCCCGATTTTCATAGTATTCGACGATACGAAAAAAGGTGTGGGCTTTTTATCTGGCGACAGACGGGTTCCAGAGGTTGTTCGTTCGAGAGATAAATGTTTGCGATAGAGCCATCGCCTCAATATGACCATCTGCAAAAAGATAGTTTGCGCGACCTTTGTGTCGGCCAGCTGCAACTGCATTGCTTGCTCCGCGGATGTTTGACCATTGGTGACACATAAAATGGTCGGCTCCCTCCGTTTCAGGTAGTTCAGCGAGCAAGATCGTTCGGGAGGGTTTTGGGATCGCGATCGTTTTTCGCCACTGCGTTGGGCTGCCAAGATAGTCGTCGCCCTCTGGGTCGAGTTCGAAATAAACATTCAACCCATAACTGAAATCATAAGGTCCATGGCGGCGATCGCTGGGACAGCGGTGGTATTGGTTGACGACCTGTTGCCAACCTTCGGTGGAAGACGGCAACGGAATGTTCAGGTAAGGCAGAACTGACTCCGTCCATCCTGACTCACGGTAGGTGGATGCGCTATGAGAGCTTCGAGGAAACTCCCCGTCATGGTCCTGCGTATAAAGCTGGATTCCCATGCCCAGATTCTTCATTCGTTCCATGCAAGTAGAACGTAGGGATTTCTCCCTTGAAGATGCGACCGCTGGTATCAGGAAAGACGCGAGCGCCCCCAGAATCGTGATCCCGACCAGCAACTCCAGTAGGGAAAATCCTGCAATGTCCTGCTTAAGAAGCCGGATTCGCACGGGTTCTTTGGCTTGTCCGAAAACGAACCCATACGGCTAAGGCGCAACTCAAGCCCAGCAAATGCATGAGGCATGGTTCAGGGATGACCGCCCAAGTGTAGGTCACGGAGGCGGGATTGAAATTCGGATCTGCCTGTGCATTCAATGCGGTAGAGTCGTATTGCGCGAACCCCGTCGTGCTATTAAACGGGGTATTGGCGATAAAGATTTCAAATGTCGCGCTATAGGTTCCCGCAGGAGCAGTTGCAGGAAGGGTGAAAAAATTGTGCCACATGCTTCCGTTCCATAGGACTTGCGATCCTTCTTCTGTAAATACACGATCCCAGCGGTTGCTACCTGAGGAGTAGTTATAAGACTCAAGGAAGGGAGAGGACCAGTCGTTCAGGCGAATTGCGAGCGATTTACCGATCGGTATTTTTCCCGTTCCCATACTCATGAACATAAATCCATACTGGTTGTTAAAGAGGTCTCCTTGACCGGCACTTTCAACGGGAGTTCCTGCGGTGCCGGCTGGAGAGCCTAGGTCTTGTCTCCAGGCGGCATCCTGTGAGAACCAGCTTCCCGGGCTCCATTCCTGCAACCCTTGGAGAAGAGGGACATGGCTGTTATTGAAGACGATCGAGATGTTTCCACGGGTTGGGTTATTGATATTGTCGTAGTTCGTGATGGTTACCATGGGCATCAACATTCCACCTTGATCGTCCGGACCTGGGACAGAGGTAATTAGTTGGGCATTCGAGAGTTCCACAATCGCTAGAACGAGACAAGCCACCAAAGTAAATTTTGTAATCCAGTTCATATCTTTCTTCTTTCCTCCCGGACGAGCCGGGAAATCTGATCCAAGGATTCGGACCAGCGGGTTAAATCTCAAATGGAAGCCAACGCGCAGGCGTGGTTTCCAGGAACCAAGTAGTTGAGATTTAGGCTCGGGGAGGGGGGAGGAGTGGAGAGGCGCGATCCGCGCCGAACAGATATTCAGTTGAGGAAAAGTGAGAAACCTCACGGGAGTTGGATATGCGGCCGGTGACGGTTTCCAGAACCCAAAGAAAATCAGCCGGTAGCGTGGAAAGCGCGGAAAGGGTCGTTGGCGTGGAGACGGGGCGGGTTTGGGCGATGCGCTCGCACAGACCGCAAGGGTGTTGTCCGTCGAAAGTTTTCTTTAGCCCTTCGCCGAAACCGGATTCTTGGGAGTAGGAGGTGAGCATCCAGCCCCAGGCGACCGTTTGCAGGAGCCCTTGCGGCAGACCGATCTGCCAAGCCAGGGCCAAGGTCATAACAAGGGCACAAAGACGTTTCACTTAAGTTGTCTTACTCCTATCCACAGAGGTGGTCAACTTATGGGAGAAAGATAGTTGCGGAGTAAGATGCGATTGCGGATCGTTTTGGCATGTCTGAAGTTCTTATTATCCAGCACCAAGCGATGGAGGGTCCGGGCACGATCGAGGAGGAGATCGTGAAGGCGGGGCATAAGGTTCGGAAAGTTCGAATCGATCAGGGGGATCAAGTGCCAAACGAAGTGGGCGGGATGAGTGGTTTGGTCGTGATGGGGGGATCGATGGGGGTGGGGGATCAGGGGAAATTGAGCCATCTGAAGGATGAGATCGCGCTTTTGAAACAGTTTCATAAAGCGGAGAAGCCAATTTTGGGGATCTGTTTGGGGGCGCAGTTATTGGCCGCGGCGTTGGGCACCGAAGTGGTGGCGGGAGAAAAAGAGATTGGCTGGTTTCCTGTTCGAAAACTTCCGGACGCCTTCAAAGATTCTGTTTTACGCCGGCTCCCGGAAAACTTTCCAGCTTTGATGTGGCACGGGGATCATTTTGCCTTACCCAAAGGTGCGGTCCATCTGTTGAGTACAGGGAAGTGTGCCTGTGCGGCTTTTCGGCATGGGAAAAAAGCGTATGGATTGGTTCCGCATCTGGAGATGACGGCCGCAATGGTGGACGAGATGGTGGCCGGATCGCGCAAAGAGTTGGGCGCGGCAGGAGTAGAGGTGGCGGGAATTTTGGAGGATACGTGGGAGAACGCGGAGCCGGTGGAGGAGTTGGCCAGGGTGATGTGGCGGGCGTGGGTCGGTTTGTTGAGTTAGGCGTTCATCGAAAGGCAAAGGTCGGCGAGGCGGAAGCAGGCGTCCGGCTTGGAGGCGGCGGCGAGTTTGGCTTTCCACTCTTTCCAGCCCTTTCCATTTTCGGCAAGGGCCCGGCGAATCACGCCAACGGCTGTCTCACCATTCGGAGTGAGTTGCGCGACCCCAATTTCCTGCAGGAGGGCAAAGTTTCCCTCTTCTTGGCCGGGGACAACTTGGGTGACGAGAAAGGGAGTGCGGGAGGCGATGGTTTCTTGGGTGAGTGCACCACCCGCTTTACCAATGACGAAGTGTTGTTGGGCGAGGATGGAGGGCATTTCCGTGGTCCAGCCGAGAAGCTCGACTTTCTTCAGCAGGGGTCCGAGAGCCTGTTCGACGCGACGTGCGATATTTGGATCCCGTCCGGTCCCAATGGTGACCGACCAGTTGTCTTGGGCGGCGAGTGTTTTGGCCAATTGGGGCCCGCCTTGGAGACCCGAGCTGAGGAGATAGAGAACACGGGGTTTTTCGCCGGGGGGTTCGTCACCTGGGTGAGGGGCGGGCGCGGCAAAGCGCGGATCGACGGGGAAACCGATGGGATTTATTTTTTCCATAGGAATGCCCAGGGCGTGGAGGGACTGGGCGGTGGGGGGGTTGGGGACAATCCAAAGATCGGCTGGGGCAGTGGACCAGAGCCGATGAACGGAGATCGAATCGGTCACGATGGTGATGAGTTGGAAGGTGGCGCGGAGATTGCGGGGAAGAAGAGCGATGTAGTGGGAGTAGACGGGAAAGGTGAGGGCGACGACTTTAGGGCGGTGGGTTTCCAGTAAGTGACGGAGGCGAAAAAAGGCAGGCCGATTGGTAAAAAGCGTCTTTTCAATAATGGGCAGGTGGTGACAAGCAAGGTAGAAAAGATTCCAGGCGTGAGGATAGCGGTTGATGAGGGTGAGATAGAGGCGGCGAAAAAAGTCGTTCATTTTGGGCCGAGATTCGGCGAAGGGATCGGCCACGATGGCAGTGCCTCCCCGTGATTGAATGGCACTGGCCAAGCCGCGGGCGGCGGCATTGTGGCCGTCGCCAAAGGCGGCGGTGAGAATGAGGACGGGGGCGGAGTTCACATCAAGCCGTCCCGTTCCAGTTCATCCAAGCGGCGGTCGTCCGATTGATCGACGATTTCCGTGACGCCAGAAAGCTCCAGAAGAACGTCGAGACTGAGGGCGATCTTTTCGCTGGGAAGGCCGGTTGTTTCGATGACACAGCGGCCGCGGGTCAGGTAGGCCCAGCAAAAGTCGTCTCCTTGAATGATGCGAAATTGGAGGTGGTCGGAGGGAAGGAGTTCTTCGGGTGAGGTGAGGGTAACGGTGCTGTTGCCCGCTTGGGCGCCGGGAATGACCTGTTCGACGCGGGAGAAGCGGTCGAGCCAGGAGGCCACCAGATTCCGAATGGAAGCATCGGAGTGCGGTTGGGCAAAAACGGCAACATACCCACGAGAAATCATTGGCGGAGGCTATCGAAGGACGGACCGCGTTAAAAGGGGAACTGAGTGGCTTAGCGGGCTTCGCGGGGAAGGGAGTCGAACCGGGTAAAGCGGGGTTGAAAGAGGAGACGGATCCGATCGGTGGGCCCGTTGCGCTGTTTGGCAATATTGAGTTTGCAGGGAAATCCGCGAACATTGGCGGCCAGGGGTTGAGGTTCGCCCTCCTCGGCCTCGGCACTGCTTTCGGTCTCGCCCGAGGCGGTTTCCCGGCTGAGAAGAAGGACAAGATCGGCATCCTGTTCGATCGAACCTGACTCGCGAAGGTGGTGCAGGGCGGGTTCGGCATTATTTTCTTCGGGTTTACGATTGAGCTGAGCGAGGACGACGACCGGAATTTGGAGTTCCATGGCGAGGGCTTTGAGGCCACGGGATATTTCGGAAACCTCGACCTGCCGGTTTTCTTTGCCCCGACTGGTGCCGGAGGTGAGAAGCTGGAGGTAATCGATGATCAGAATATCGATGCCGTACTGTTTTTTGATCCGGCGGGCCCGAGCCCGAAGTTGGCCGATGGTGAGCAGGCTGGACTCATCCAAAAAGAGGGGGAGATCGGAAATTTCGGCGGCCACGCCGCGCAGGGCGGTGATTTGGCTTTCGCTGAGATGCCCGCGGCGGATCTGCTCCGAATCGAGGCTGGCGTGGGAGGAGAGAAGTCGGAACATGAGCTGTTGGGCGGACATTTCCAAAGTGAAGAACGCGACATTGTAGCCCGGGCGGACAAAGTCGTCTTTTTCCAGGTCGTAGCGTTGGCGGAGCATGTGGCGGGCCATGCTGAGGGCGAGGGCGGTTTTGCCGACACCTGGGCGGGCGGCGAGGACGATCATTTCCCCGGCTTTGAAGCCCGTGGTCAGTTGATCCAGCTCATCAAAACCGGAGGGAATCCCGCTGTAGTGACCTTTGCCTCGGACAAGATTTTCGATCAGGGTGATCGTTTGGGGAGTGACTTGGGATGCGCGCAGGACCCCTTTCGTTTCGCGGCGACCGCGAATTTCGAGAATATCGCGCTCCGCTTCGTCGAGGATGGTTTGGACCTCATGGGGACGTTCGTGGGCACCGACCACGATCTGGGCGCAGGCTTGTTGGAGTTCACGCAGGAGACTTTTGTCCTGGACCTGTTCGAGGTGAGTCTTGGCGGTGAAGACGCTGATGACCCCGGCAGCGAGGTCGCTGATGAGGGCAGGGCCCCCCGCGGCATCGGCCAGTTTACGGTCGGTCAGCCAAGCGAGAAGGGTTGAGGGGTCAATCGCCTGGCTACTTTCCCGCATTTCGGAGATGCCACGGAAAATGATTTGGTGGGCGGGGTGAAAGAAGTCCTCTTCGCGCATTCCTTTTTCGCGGGCGAGGTCCACGACTTGGTCGGGGTCGGCCAGCATGGCACCGAGGAGGGAGCGTTCGGCTTCAAGATTGTGGTGAGGGAGAAGGCCTTCCATGGTGATGGGGGCGGGGGCATCCCGACGGACACGGGATTGAAAAGGTTGGGCGTCGGCGATCACGGAGGCCTATCGTTACGGATAAAGAGCCTGGGACAATCGCGGGACGAAAGTTGTTGGAGAATCTTTTGGGCAAAAGATGGATAAAGATGAATAACTTATTCACTCGAGGCGTGCCTTCGAGGGGGGTTGGGGCAGGGTGAGGAGATGAGGTTGATCTTGGCTTCGACTTCCCCTCGGCGGGCGGATCTTCTGCGGGAGTCAGGAATTTCCTTTCGGGTGGAGAAGCCTGAGGTGGAGGAGTGGGTGGCGGCGGATTTTCCAGAGGTGAGTCCGGGCGAGCTGGCTCGGGTGAACGCGCGGAGGAAGGCCAAGGCGGTGGCGGAGAGATATCCCGACAAGCCTGTCTTGGCGGCGGACACGTTGGTGGTGTGTGAAAGTCGAGTTTTAGGAAAGCCGGCGGACGAGAAGATGGCGGAGCAGATGTTGGGGTGGTTGAGTGGAAGAACGCATGAGGTGATCACGGCCACGGTGCTGATTTTGCCTGGCGGGAAAAAGACCAGGGAGGCGGTGGTTCGGACCAGGGTGCGGTTTCGAAAGTTAGCGGCGGAGGATGTGCGATCGTATGTGCGGGAGTTGGAGGTGTTGGACAAAGCGGGAGCGTACGCGTTGCAGGATGGCGGGGATCGGATTGTGGAGCAGGTGGAGGGCTCGCGGAGTAACGTGATTGGGCTGCCGATGGAGACGGTGTTGCCGTGGTGCGAGGATTTGGTGGGGGAGGAAACTGCTTTCTAAAGATTCTTTTCGATGGCGGAGCGGAGTTCGGCGGGTTTCAGGGGGCCGCGGAAGCGTTGGAGAATTTTGCCTTGGGGGGTGAGAAGGAGGGTGTAGGGGATGGTCTCGATCGGTTCGAGTTGGTCGAGGGTTTTGGGGCCGGGTCGGACGAGGGGGTAGTGGAGGCCGTGTCGCTCGGCAAAAATGAGCAGACCAGCAGAGGGGGCTTCATCGAGAGAGACTCCCAAGACAACCAGACCGCGCGGGGCGAACTTCTCATGTAGGGCGACAAGTTCGGGAAGCTCTTTGGCGCTGGCGGGGCTCCAGGCGGCCCAGAGATTGAGGAGAACGAGCTTTCCACGGAGGGAGGCGGTGTCGAAAGGTTGGTCGGTAACAAGATCGGTAAAGGATAGGTCGGGTGGGAGCTGGAGGGCGGGAGGGGTGGAGCGACAGGAGGTCAAAGAGAGGACAAGGGCGACCGCAAGAATCCGAAAAAAAGGAAAAGGCACTGGAAAGAGTAGGGGAGGAGTGTGCGGGCACTCAACGCTCAACTTGTGAGAAGGAGCGGGGAAGGATAGGGTGAAACCAGTGTTATTCTTGACGATGAAATTGGAGAGAGAGACCGATGAGTCCTAAAAAGAGCTCTCCCGCAGCGCAGCGGATTCTGATTGTGGATGACGAGGCGGATGTGGCGTATTCGTTTCAGAGGGTATTGGCGGAGGAGCCGGTGGAGGTGGTGGGGGTGACGAGTGGGTTGGAGGGTCTCAAAAGGCTAAAAAAGGAGGCCTACGATCTGGTTTTACTGGATGTGAGAATTGGGGCGGAGCATGGGATCGAGATTTTTCGGCAAATCCGAAAGGAGAATCCGCGGCAGTTGGTCATCGTGATGACGGCGCATGGCACGGCGCAAACCGCGATTGAGGCGATGAAGTTGGGCGCGTTTGACTATATTTTGAAGCCGTTCGATGTGCCGGAACTGCTGTCCATCCTACGGAGGGCGTTGCAGACGGCGGCTTCGATGCGTGAGCTGGTGCCAACCGAAGGGAAGCATGCGCCAGATGAAAAGGCTCCAGGGTTGATTGGGACCTCCCCGGCGATGCAAAAGATTTATAAATTGGTGGGGCAGGTGGCGCGGTCCGAGGCGTCGGTTCTTCTTTTGGGGGAGAGTGGTACGGGGAAGGAGCTGGTGGCTCGGGCGATCTATGCCAACAGTCCGCTGGCCGCTCGGCCCTATGTGGCGATTAACTGTGCGGCCATTCCGGACACCTTACTGGAGAGTGAGCTGTTTGGGCATGAGCGGGGTGCTTTTACGGGGGCACTGACGCAGAGGATTGGAAAGTTTGAGCGGGCGGACGGGGGAACCATTTTTTTGGATGAGATCGGGGATATGCCGCTGGCCTTGCAGGCCAAGCTTCTGCGGGTTTTGCAAAATGGGGAGTTTCAGAGATTGGGCGGGGATCAGACTTTGCGGACCAAGGTGAGGGTGATTGCGGCCACGAACAAAGATCTGATGGCGATGGTGAAGGAGAAGACCTTTCGGGAGGATCTTTACTATCGGATTCATGTGGTGCAGATCCAACTTCCGCCGTTGCGAGAGAGGTTGGAGGATGTTTTTCCATTGGCGGAGCATTTCTTAAAACGGGCGGGCAAAGATCGTGGGCTCACGTTTTCCACGGCCAGCAAAAAGGCCCTGCAGAGTTGGCGTTGGCCGGGGAATGTGAGGGAGTTGGAGAATGCGGTTACGCGGGCGGTGGTATGTGCGGCGGCGGATTCGATTGAGCCAGGAGATTTGCCACCGGAAGTCGTGGGGGCCGTTTCAGCGAGAGAGGTTGGAGGTGAGACGGGGTGGTGGAGCATGGTGAGTCAGGCCGCGGGGGGGGGAGGAGATCTGCTGGCCGCTGGGGAAAAGATCTTAATTGAGAACGCGCTGCGAGAGGCCGATGGAAATGTGAAGCGGGCGGCGGAAGTATTGGGCGTTACGCGGGCGGCGTTAAGAACACGCGTTGAGCGGTATGGGCTGGCCGGGCAGGATTAAGAGACGAGTTTCGCCAGGGGCTTGGGCAGAGGGGAGGTGAAGCGAAGCTCTTG